>NZ_JBLWWF010000002.1:0-311382 GCF_048268085.1 Neptunicella sp.
TGGCCCCGGGATGCTCAACATCCAGCGTCACCTTGGTTGTGGCCATCGCTAATGGTGATAGCAATATTAAGGTGGCGAGCATAGGACGATACAAATGTTTTAGTTTCATTCAGTGTTTCTCCTGACTGGTACAGTTCCAGCATTCAGTAATAATTGTTTTACGCAAAGTACAGACAAACCTTCCCGGATGTAAGCACAATGTTAAATAACATAATAAGTGTGATAATAATATTTAACATTGGTCATTTTTTATAGTGCTAACATCAAGCGGATTACAACCTGATTGAATCCAGTGGCAGTAGCTAACATAAAACTATCAAGGGAAAATATGCGATTTAAATCATTAACTTATATCAGTTTTTTGTTAATAGCGATAACCGTCGGTACACCTTGTGCCTTCGCCCAACATAAGGTCACTCTGCACAAAGATGTTATCTGGGCGAAACCCAAGGGATTTCCGTTAACGGCTGATATTTATGTACCGGATAATAACGCTCAAAATATGCCAACCTTGATTATTTATCACGGCGGGGGCTGGCTGCTTAATACCAAAGAAATCATGTCAGATTTAGCTCATTACATTGCCGCCAACGCCAATATGGTAGTGGTAAACAGCAATTATCGAACCTTGGCCAGTCTGGATAACACCACTACAGCCAATGAAATTGTTGAAGATGCGATGGGCGCCGTACTGTGGGTTAAAGATAATATTCAACAATACAATGGTGATCCCAAGCGAATCGCGGTCACTGGCGACAGCGCTGGTGGTCATTTGGCCGCCATGGTGACGTTAGCCGGGCGCCAGCTGGAAAGCGACGGTTTCGCTGGCAATACATTAGGTTTTACGCCCAGCTATCTGCCTGCCAACAAAACAGCTGAACAAATCGCCGATGAAGATGGCGTTAAGGTACAGGCTGCCATTCTGAATTATGCCGCTTTTGATTTATATGCGTCAGCCAAAAATGGCTTTGAATCGGCCAGTAACCCGTTTTGGAAATGGGCTAATGCAACGCCAAGAGGCTTATTTGGCGCAAAAATAAACGTCGAGGATAATGCGGATTATTATCAGGCTGCGTCCCCCAATCATTATATTGTTACCCACAATACTTATGCCTTCCCCCCACAGTTTGTATTAGTAGGCCGCGACGACACACTAACCACACCACAATCGGCCCAGCATTATGTGGATACCCTTAAAAAAGCGGGTCAACCGGTAACCTTCAAAATCATTAACGACAGAACTCACGGCTTTCTGGACAGTGGCTGCCCAGCCTATTCAAGTGGCTGTTTTTCTGAGTTAGCTTTCCCGGCTGTTACTGACATGATTCATTTTTTAAATGAAACCTTCGCTCAGGCGCAAAATTAACAGGCTGGCATAATGCTATTAACCATGACTAAAACCTCACATCCACACTTTTACCCTGACCCAACTAGCTATTTACGACCTTCGGCATAGGAGAAATCAATGAAAAATTCTTTTTTACCCATCTCGCGAAGAACCTTTTTGCAAGGCACCATTGCATTGGCCGGCAGTCAGGTGTTACCCGTTTTCGGTATGGACGATAACAGCATCAAGGCAGTAATTGACCCGACCCACACTTTCCCCAACGTATCACCCTATATCTACGGTGGTTTTATCGAACACATTGGTAATTTAATCAATCATAGTTTATGGAGTGAAGTACTCGACGATCGGAAATTCTACTATGGGGTACTGGCACAGGCCGAAACCAAACCCACCGACAGACGTGCCGCAATGAGCTTTGTAAACAAGTGGACCGTAATCGGTGACATGTCGGCGATCTGTCTGGATACGGATCGTCCCTATGTCGGCGAGCATAGCCCGGTTATCCATCTTGATAGCAATAATTATCGAGGTATCGCCCAAAATGGCCTGGCACTAGCCGGAAATAAGGCCTATCAAGGTCGAATAGTACTGAACAGCAGTGACGTCAAAAAGGTATTCATTACCCTTATTTGGGGGGAAAGCAAGCAACAACGTCAAACGGTAACGGTGAAATCGTCAAAAGACTGGAATACGGTTAACTTCCAGTTTTCACCTGAAGCAGATACCACTTCTGGCCACTTGGAAATTGTTGCTAAAGGCGAAGGTACGTTGCGAGTTGGGGCGGTATCATTGATGCCTGCCGACAATGTTGGTGGATTTCGTGCCGATACTATTGCACTAATGCGAGAAATGGATTGCAAAATGCTGCGTATGCCCGGCGGTAACTTTATTTCCGCTTATGACTGGAAAAATACCGTCGGCGACCCGGATAAACGTCCACCCATTCTGGATCCGGTCTGGAAAGCCGTTCAACCTAACGACGTTGGCGTAGATGAACTGCTGCAAATGTGTCAACTCATTCAGTGCGAACCCTATTGGTGCGTCAATACGGGTTACGGTGAGCCACGCTCCGGTGCTGAATTGGTGGAGTATGTCAACGGCGACAAAAACACCGAATGGGGAGCAAAACGTGCGGCCAACGGACACACTGAACCGTATAAGGTTAAATACTGGAATATTGGTAATGAAATGTATGGACATTGGCAACGTGGGCATATGTCACGGGAACACTATGTCACCAAGCATAATTTATTTGCTGATGCGATGCGTGACGTCGATCCGTCAATTTATATCGTTGCGCCCGGTGGATTTGTGGACGAAATGACCACCGGTCAGGGCATTTTTATCGAAGGACAACCACAGGTTAAAGTGGGGTCGGATAGAGACTGGGCTTACGGCATGCTGGAAGGAAGCTGGGGCAAGTTTGATGCGCTGGCCACTCACGCCTACCCTCCGGAAGGCAAACGTTTCAACCTGGCAACCGGCAAATTATTTGACGTAGATATGACATTGCTGGAGTCGGTTCGTCAGCCACCGGACAGAGTTCGTACCATGGTTGATGCCTGGGAAGAATATAAAAAAGCATTTCCAGCTTTGGAAAAAGGCTCGGTCAAAGTATTTTTTGATGAATGGGCATACCATTTTCAGGATGATCTGAAAGGCGCACTCGCCATCGCGATGACCTTGCATGAATTCTATCGTCATACCGACTTTATCGATATGGCCGGTTATACCATGGCAACGGCCTGGATGGACTTTAATCGTACCCAGTCAATCATCAGTACCAAAGGCCGGGTTTTCCAATTGTTCAATAAACACTATGGGGTAACGCCTGTGGCGGTAAATGGCAATTCACCTCAACCGGCTCCCCAATACCCGATTGGAGGCGATCAACCCAAAGTCAATTCAGGGAGTGCTACCTATCCTCTGGATGTCTCGGCGTCGCTGAATGAATCTGGTGATACGCTGATCGTATCGGTGATTAACGCGACCCGCAGCACGCATGATCTGGATTTGAATTTGCAGCACTTTAATACCTCCAAACAGGGAACATGCTGGAAATTTACTGGCAAATCCGTTGATGCCAGAAATCAGCTCGGCAAGCCACCTGAAGTACTGACTACAGAGTCAAAATTTGACACGCAAGGCCCGTTGTCAATCGCGCCGCTGAGTGTGGAAATTTACCATTTTAGTGCCGCCTAGCATGAAAAACTATTTTTGCTGCACGGCAACTATTGTTGGCAAACTTGTATTGGCAGGACTTTACACGTCCTGCTTGCTACTTGCAGGGTTGCAGCCGTCTTTTGCCAACACCGGCGCTCAAAAGCTATGGTACGACAAGCCTGCTTCGCAGTGGGAGGAAGCGCTGCCGGTCGGTAACGGTCGGTTAGGCGCGATGATCTATGGTGGTGTTCCGAACGAAACTATTCAACTGAATGAGGATACCTTCTGGGCAGGCGGCCCACATAACAACTTAAATCTAAACGCGCAGGACGCGCTGCCCGAAATACGTCAACGACTCAATGCCGGCGATTATGTTTCTGCGTCACAACTGGCTGAAAAAAACATCACCAGTCAAGGGTCTCAAGGTATGCCCTACCAGTCCGCTGGCACACTGCAACTGGACTTTACCGGGCACCAGCACTATAGCCATTACTATCGTGAACTGGATCTTCAAAACGCGCTGGTCAAGGTTAGTTATCAGGTGGGAGAGGTCAGCTATAAACGAGAAATATTCAGTTCGTTAGTAGATAACGTCATCGTGATCCATCTCAGCGCCAGTAAGCCAAACGCACTCAATGTATCTTTATCCTTGTCACATCCCAATTCCATGCCGGTCAACATTGATGCGCGCAATGGCACATTGCTGATGCAAGGAACCTCCCCTGATCATGAAGGTATTAAAGGACAAGTAAAACTGGCCAATATTGCCAAGGTAATTAACAGTGACGGCAACATTACACAACAAGGCAATACACTTAACGTCTCATCAGCCTCGGAGATACTGATTGCCGTGTCTATTGCGACCAACTTCGTAAACTATGCCGATATCAGTGCCAATGCCCTGGAACGAGCGGAACACTATCTGCAAACGGCGCAACAGAGCTTAGCCACATCTGCTAACGCTTACCAATCGGCCAAACAGGCACACAGTCACGTCTACCAACAGTATTTTAATCGCGTATCACTGGATCTTGGCAGTAGCCCGTATGCCAATGAGCCTACTGATGTCCGCATTCGGGAATTTGCCAAACGGAATGATCCTGCGCTGGTCAGCCTGTATTTTCAGTTTGGTCGCTATTTACTCATTTCATCTTCACAGCCCGGTACTCAGGCGGCTAATTTACAGGGGATCTGGAATCCCCATTCGCTGCCTCCCTGGGACAGCAAATACACGCTCAATATCAATCTGGAAATGAACTACTGGCCATCAGAAACAACCCAACTGGCAGAACTGAACCAGCCTTTGGTGCAACTCATTACAGACCTGTCGGAAACCGGCAAGATGGCGGCCAGCAAAATGTATGGCGCAAGGGGTTGGATGGCTCATCATAATACCGATATATGGCGCATCAGCGGTGGAGTCGACTGGTCTTGGGGGGCATGGCCCACCAGCAATGCCTGGCTAGTAGAGCACCTGTGGCAAAAATATCTATTTTCAGGTGATAAAGCCTATTTAGCGCGTATTTATCCAATCATGAAAGGAGCCTGTGAGTTTTTTGAAGATTTTCTGATCACCGACCAGAAGACCGGCTGGCTAATAGTCTCCCCTTCCATGTCACCGGAAAACGCCGCCGGAATAACCGGCAAAAAGATAGCCGCCGGGGTCAGCTTGGATAATCAGTTACTGTTTGATTTATTCACCCACAGTATTAATGCTGCCAACATCTTGGGGCTGGATCAGCAATCAACACCAGTCTGGCAAAAACTGCTGGATAAACTGCCACCCATGCAAATAGGTCGATATCATCAATTGCAGGAATGGATGGACGACTGGGATGATCCGGCTGATCACCATCGTCACGTATCGCATCTGTATGGCTTGTATCCAAGCAACCAGATATCCCCTACCCGTACTCCGGATTTATTTAACGCGGCACGTGTGACAATGGAGCAGCGAGGTGATCCGTCAACCGGTTGGTCAATGAACTGGAAAATCAATTTATGGGCACGTTTACTTGACGGTAACCGCGCATTAAAACTGATCCGGGATCAAATTCAGCTGGTTACCACAAATTCAGGTGAGGCTGGCGGTACCTATGCCAATATGTTTGACGCTCATCCGCCTTTTCAAATTGACGGCAATTTCGGATTTACTGCCGGTGTGGCTGAAATGCTGATGCAGAGTCATGATGGCTATCTGCATCTTTTGCCCGCCCTGCCGCAAGCCTGGCCGCAAGGCAAGGTAACCGGTTTGGTGGCTCGAGGCGGATTTATCGTCGATATGCACTGGCAACAAAGTAAAGTGACCTATCTAAAAATCACCTCTCGTCTAGGCGGTAATCTGCGCATTGGCAGTTACGCCCCGTTGCCAAAAGCGCAAGGTATTACCACTAACAAGGCTCATGGCAATAACCCAAACCCTTTTTATCAATTGCCCACGCTTAAAACGCCGTTAAAACACACTAATCTGAATTTGCCCACCTTATCTTTGGCAAATTTATCGCTGATAGATGTTAGTACCCAGGCAGGGCAAAGTTATATCTGGGGTGAATAATCGACTGGCTTGTAGCATACAAACTCGCACTGCCTGCTAATACAGACAGTGCAATCCTTTGATGATCATCATTCTATAGGTGTCTTCAATCAAAGGTAGCTACTCGGATAACATTTTACTCAATGACGACATTTGTGCCCATAGCGACGCTATTGAGTGTCATGACTTATTCCAAGCCGGAGTTATTTTAATTTAATTAAATTGCATCACAAACCCGCCCGCCGCTTGGACGGAAACCGCTAACTTGCCAGTACTGACCGGGATTTGAGAAAATGAACGAGACTGCTTGCCATCGGTGATCAACACCCCTTCTTTTTGCCCCATAAAGCTTAAATCGAGATTTAGATGTTTGGCCTGTTGCTCGCCGTTAACACCTGCCACATACCAGGTATCGCCACTGCGCCGGGCGATAACTGCCAGTTTACCGGGGTATCCCTGAATAAAACGACTTTCATCCCATTGACCGGGTATGGTCTGCAAATACGATTTAACATAGTGCGGTACCCGTTCCATTTGTTCAGGCGTAGTGACCAGATGTTGGATACCGGAGATAAATAACACCGGTAACGCCAGTTGAAATCCGTTAGTGGTTTTGCGCTCGATGTTGGGAATATCACCCAGCACCATGGGGGTAAAATCCATTGGGTCAAACAGATTGCGGGTAAAGGGCAACATGGCGACATGGGTTGCTTCATTGTTGGCCACATTCTGCGAAAAAGTAATCATTTCAAAACCTTTAATCGCTTCGGCGGTCACAAAATTGGGAAAAGTTCGCTGGATCCCGCGGGGTAACGTGGCACCGTGGAAATTGACTAACAACTGATGGTCAGCCGCGTCTTTAAGAATATCCAGATAATACTGCATAACGGACGCCCCATCGCCGGGAAAGAAATCAATCTTTACTCCCTTAATACCGATTTTTTGCAGCTTGCTAAATTCCGCCACTCGCGACTGATGGGTTAATAGCACACTTTTGGGGCTAAATACCGTTTTGTTCCAGTCACCCGATGAGTTATACCAAAGCAACAGACCAACGTTTTTGGTCGCTGCATACTCCGCCAGCTCAGCGATTTTTTGATAGCCGATTTTCTGATCCCAGTCAGCATCCACCAGCACATAGGGCCAATGCATGTCAGCCGCATAATCAATAAACTGTTTTTGTACCGGGTAAACGGTGGCGTCATCTTTGAGTAATCCCCAACTCCATGCCGACATACCCGGTTGAATAAAATCAGTGTCGGCTAGCTGATTTGCTGGGGCCAGATCCGTACCCAAAGTCGAATTAGTTACGGTGGCTAAGTCACCCACCACCACCAATCGCCAAGGGGTCTGATAAGGCAAGCTAATCTGGGGTAAATGCTGGCCCGGCGTGACGGTTTCTGCCGGATCAGGGAAACGAATCCGGTACAATCCATCATCACTGTACTGGGCTAAGTTAGTGGCACTGTAGTGCCCGTCCATGCCTGTTTCGGACAAGGCTATCCAGGTATCCTTGTATTTAAACAAGGCTGGGAATACCCAACCAGCCTGAGTAGGTGATGGTGTTCCCACCGCAATATTCTGCAGGTAATCCTCTTCATAGGAAGGATTAGTGTTGCTCCAGCCTGTTTGCGCGTCGGCTTTAAATTGCAACCAGGCGCGAGTCGTGGGATAAAAATGAAAGCCGCTTAATTCTGCTGTAACGTTATATTTTGAAACAGACGAACCGCTAAGTTCATAGCGATACGCCAAACCGTCATCGGATAAACGCAATATAATCGTCAGACTTTGTTGGTCATTATTGACAAAATTCACCCTTAGTTGATTTGCCTGATAATCAATATTTCTTTGTTTGCCGGTCCACATCCGGTAATGGTCATCCACTTTTTCTACCGATGACATCGAGACAAACTTCAGCCCCTGCTTAAAACTGACTTTATCCAATTCAAGCCCCAACGGAGAAGGTTTTAAAATGGCCTGTTGATTAGAGAAAATCTGGTAACGCAACTGGCCACTCTCAGTTAAGCAAAGCGTGGCACGCAGGTGGGTATCCGGGCTGGCCAATTCTGTCTGCCAAGCAGCCTGCAGGCCAAATGACAGCATTAAACCGCAAAACAGTATGAGCTTTTGCATCGAAGTGTCCTTTATTTGAAAGGCAACCTGTCGCCATGGACAGGTTGCTGAATCAGGCGTTACGCCAAATCTTGCGCCGTGGTCAAAAAGCGATAGCTGATCCGGGTTTTATAGGTATCCCCCGGTAGTAATGTTGTAGAGGGGAAATTGTCATGATTGGGTGAGTCAGGATAGTGCTGAGGCTCTAAACAAAAGCCACTTCGATGTTCGAATGAACGACCTTTACCGCTCAGGCTACCATCTAAAAAGTTACCGGAATAAAATTGAACCGCCGGTTCCTCAGAATGTACTTCCAGAATGCGCCCTGTCGTTGGCTCAACCACTCTGGCCGCCAGTGACATTTCACCCTGTTTTTTATCCGGCAGTACAAAATTATGGTCGTAGCCTAAACCGTAAGCCAGTTGCTGATTATCGTCGTTAATCTGCTTACCTATCGCCTTTAATTGTCTGAAATCAAAAGGGGTATTAGTGACATCTGCCAGTTCACCTGTGGGGATCAAGCCTTTATCAACCGGGGTTATTTTAGCCGCATTCATCATTAGTTGATGATCGAGTATGGTGCCTTTGCCGGCCAGATTGAAATAGCTGTGCTGGGTTAAATTGATGATCGTTGGCTTATCCGTCGTGGCGCGATAACGGATATCCAACTCATCTTCATTGGTTAATTCATAAACCACTTCGGTTGTAAGCGTACCAGGATAACCTTGGTCACCGTCGGGACTAATCAGGCTCATCACCACACCGGCACTGTGTTCGGTCACAAATGGCGCCATATCCCAGGCTTTTTTATCAAAGCCCCGCGAGCCGCCATGCAGATGATTTTCACCATCATTGATATCCAACTGGTAGGTTTTACCCTGTAAACTGAATTTACCTTTGGCGATACGATTGCCATAACGGCCAATGAGCGCGCCAAAATAGGGACTGGATTTGACATAACTGTCGAGATCATCCAGACCTAACACGATGTCCTTAAACTGGCCATTTTTATCTGCGGTTAACAACCGGGTAATAATGCCACCATAGCCAATAATATCGACTTCGATACCATTACTATTGCGTAATTCAACCTGAGTAATTTCAGTGCCATCAGCTAAATATCCATAGTGACTCTGACGAGTACTGGGTAAGGTGTTCATATCTATATCCTAATTGAAATCATGCCCGCTGCACGGACGTTATGGGAGTCAGATTGACATTGTTTTTCGGGTGCCCCGATTGACTAGACGACGCGCTAGCAGACCAAAGCTGACTATTTGAATCAAACGCCAGAGTGGTTAACTGAATATCGTTTATGTCCTGAAATGAACTCAGCTGCCAATTTCCGTGGAGTTGAGTAGCCTGTAACTGCAGCAATTGTTGTCCCGTTTGTTCCACACACGCCAGCATTAAACCGCCGCGATACGAGCACATTACCGGACTCGTAACCCGAGCTGGCGCATTAGCGGTATACCCCTTCAGTGATGAGGACATCAATAACGCGGTGCGTTTACCTGAACGTTGTGTTTGTGGATGAAATGGCGTTACCGAAATCATCTCGCCATCGGATATCAGTGCATAGGTTTCACCATGCTGATTATCAAACAATGACAATTCAGTAGCGGCCGCAAGCGGTGCTGTACGTTGCAGTCGATATGGTCCATTAATCTGATCCGCTACCGCAACATAGCCTTGCATTGAAGAAGGTGAACTACCGCTACAGAAGGTAAGAAAAAATTGTTGTTGTGTTTGGTGTAAGCGCGGATTAGCCGGTTGTGTCTGCCCCAAAAGCAATTGACGTACCGTTTCATCAAGCTTTAACGACGCCGCACTGGCACTTAAACTGCCCGCAAATTGATGCAAAATAATATTTTCTGGCTGATTAGGATGGCGACTAACAAGGTGACGATCCAAACCATTAAACCAGACTACCGGTTGCCATTGCGAGTTATTCAAACGTTGATCAAAAAACAGTGATTCTGGCTGCACAGCTGATGTGGCCAGCGCGGTTGGTAACAAGCTCAGACAGGATGCACCAAGAGCGGTATTGAGCATAAAGCGTCTACGCTGTGAATTAATTGACTCGGTTGCATTTTGCGCAAGTATATTATTAATACGCGTACTACTGTTGGTACTCGTTTTCATGTTATTCACCGAATTAGAACAATTATTATACTTTTGTATTACAATTGCACTGGCGATCGCAAGTGCTAAATGCAAATAAGTTAAGGTAAAAGTAATAATTGTAAATAGATTACTTCAGGAGACGGGATAACCCTTCCATCTGTATCTGGCCGTTTTGTACCAAAATACAATCCATTCCAGCTCGGGTTGCCGCTTCAAAACCGATTTGGGTATCTTCAAACACCACACAGTGCTGTGGTTCTATGCCCATATTACGCGCTACTGTCAGGAAGGTTTCCGGATGAGGTTTGCCATGTGTCACATCTGTGGCGGTTACCAGCGTTTCGACCATGGATAATAGTCCGGTATCTTGCAGCATTTGTTCTGCATGCGGACGCTCAGCGCCAGTACCGATACCCATTTTAAGCTTGCCCTGATAGTGTTTAAGCACATTTACGGTTTCTTCAATAATGACGGGAGACTCACCCATCGCCAGCCAGAAATCTCGCTTATGTAACGCCACCTCATCGGGATCATGCTCTTTTTGATATTTGTCATTCAGAATTTCGACTGTTTTACGGGTCGGAATGCCCCCCAAACCATGCATATAATCAACATCAAACGGGTAATTAAAGGTCTCACAGGTTTGTTGCCAGGCGCGCAAATGCGATCCCATGGAATCAATCAAAGTCCCGTCCATATCAAATACGATCCCCTGATACTTACTAAGATCCAACATTCAGAAAAACTCCAAAACAAATAAAAACTGGAAATGCATCACAGGATAGCACTGTTGATTGATGACGGTATACAGCGACAACCTTTTACGGTTGCCGCTAAAGGCGCTATAGCCCTCGACTTAGATGATAATATGCTGCGTTTTGACGTAATTCATTTTTGAATGTACGGATGTTGGTATTTTCATCAATAACGACAGTTTCAACACCGGCCATTTCGGCGAAGTCCATCACCATATCCGTCGTTACCGCCTGACTATAAACATTATGGTGCGCTCCACCCGCATGGATCCATGCAGCTGCAGAAGTCGCTAGATTGGGCTTAGGTTCCCATAAGGCAGATGCTACCGGTAAATGTGGCAGATCAGCCGGAGGAGCAACCGTATCTACTTCAGCGATTAAAATTCTGAAACGGTTACCCATATCAATGGGCGATACGTTAATCGCTGGTCCCGGTGCCGCAGTAAATAACAGGCGCGCCACATCACATTTGACCCCGATAGTATGACGATGTACTTCCAGACTCGGTTTTTTAGCCGCAATCGACGGACAAATTTCCAGCATATGCGCGCCAAGTACCTGGTCAGCAGGCTCCTGAAGGTTATAGGTGTAGTCTTCCATAAAGGAACTACCGCCCTTGCGCCCCTGTCCCATCACTTTCATGATGCGCAGCATCGCTGATGTTTTCCAGTCACCTTCACCGCCATAACCGTAACCTTGTGACATTAAACGCTGGGTCGCTAAACCCGGTAATCCGGTCAGACCGTATAAATCTTCAAAGCAGTTGGTGAAAGCTTTAAAATTACCTTGCTCTAAAAACTGGCGCATACCCAGTTCCAGTTTGGCTTCATTAACCAGCATTTGGCGTAATGTACTGTCTTTGAGCGTTTCATCAGACACCACATAATCCTGGGTATACAAATCCAGTTGGGCTTTGGCATCGGCATCGGACACTTGATTAACCACTTCGACAAGCGCACCGACTCCAAACCCATGTACTTCGTAGCCGAACTGAATTTGCGCCGCTACTTTATCGCCTTCGGTTACCGCAACCTGGCGCATATTATCGCCAAAGCGCGCGACTTTAAGGGTTTGGCTTTCAGCCCAGCCTAACGCTGCACGACACCAGTCATCAATCTGGCTTTGCACTTCCGGTTTTTGCCAGTGCCCCACCACCACTTTGCGTTCGATACGCATACGGGTACCGATAAAGCCAAACTCACGACAACCATGAGCACTCTGGTGAGTATTCATGTAATTCATATCGATCTCTGACCAAGGCAGTTTGGCATTAAACTGGGTGTGCAAGTGCATGAACGGTTTACGCAATTCATTTAAGCCGGCAATCCACATCTTGGCGGGAGAAAAAGTGTGCATCCACAGAATCAATCCCACACAATTTTCATCCGAGTTTGCCTGCTGACAAACACGATGGATTTCCTGTGGACTTTTAACCGTAGGCTTACACACTATATTCAACGGAAACTGGGCGGATTGATTAAAGCCGGCAACAATTGCCTGGCTGTCATCTGCAACGGTAGCCAGTACCTTGGGTCCATACAGATCTTGTGATCCGGTAACAAACCAAACTTCTTTATTGGCGACTTTATTCATAAATTCCTCTTAAACTTTTGGTAGTAACGGCAATATTGTTATCACCTTTGCAATTTTTAACTAGTTCAACTCTGTTGCTGACTGATGCTTAGGATGATGTCTGACCATAGTAGGCATTTTTGCCATGTTTACGTAGATAATGCTTGTCGACTAGCCCTTGCTTTAAAGGTTTGACCGAAGGAGCCAGGGTTCGCGTCAAATAAGCCATTTTGGCAATTTCTTCTAATAATACGGCGTGATAAACCGACTTGGCCGCATCTTTACCCCAGGTAAAGGGCGCGTGGCCGGCGACAATAATCATCGGTGACTCGTCCGGGGAGCGGGTAGCAAAACATTCAACAATCTGCGCCCCGGTTTCATCTTCATAATCTTTGGCGATACGTTCGTCACTCATCACTGGCGCACAGGGGATTTCGCCGTAAACATAATCGGCGTGGGTCGTTCCATAACAGGGGATTGGTTGTTGCGCCTGTGCCCATGCGGTGGCATAGGTTGAGTGGGTATGAGTAATACCACCAATGTCACCCCATTCACGATATAGATATGTATGGGTTTTGGTATCCGATGAAGGGTTAAAGCGCCCTTCTACAATGTTGTTGTTCATATCAACAATCACGATATCATCGGCTTTTAAATCTGCATAAGGCACGCCACTGGGTTTAATGGCGACAACGCCTTGCTGACGGTCAACCTGAGAGACATTACCAAAGGTATAAGTCACCAGATTGCGATGTTCCAGCTCCATATTGGCTTCATACACCTGACGTTTTAATTCTTTGTAACTCATACGGCACCTCCGTTGACATAATCTCCCAAGGATAGGTAACGCTTATACAAGCTATCATATAGCGCGGCATGCTCAGGATTTGGCAAGTACGTTTTATATACCGGTGACGCCATCACTGCTTGAGCCTCGGCCACAGTGGCATGTGCACCACCAACAACAGCCGCAAAAATGGCTGCGCCCAAGGCGCAACTTTGTTCACTTTCGAGCACGTCAATGGGGCAATTCCACACATCGGCACAGGTTTGCATAACAAAATCGGATTTTTTCGAAATACCGCCAATCACCACTACCGACTCAACCGGCACACCTTCATCTCGAAAACGTTCGGTAATGGCTCTTGAGCCAAAGGCGGTCGCCTCTACTAGTGCCCGAAAAATATGCGGCGCTTCGCTGCCCATTTTCAAACCACTGATGGCCATACTGACTGACTGGTCGGCATCTGGAGTACGACGTCCATTAACCCAATCTAATGCCGTAATTCGACTGCTGCCTACCGGCACGGCTTGGGCTGCGTAGGAAAGCTCAACTAAGATACGTTGTTCAATTTGCTCAACCAGCTGATTGGTTGATGACGGATCCTGCGATGCTATTGACGGCAATACCTGTTGCACTGGCCACATCAATACATTTTTAAACCAGGCGTACAGATCACCAAATGCCGATTGTCCTGCTTCTAGTCCAATCATGCCGGGTAGTACCGAACCATCAACCTGACCGCAAATTCCTTTCACACAACGCTCACCAAGCTGCTGTTTGGAGGTAACGGTAATATCACAGGTCGATGTCCCCATTACCTTGGTTAATACGCCAGGTTTAACACTGGCGGCGACTGCTCCCATATGACAATCAAAAGCACCGTAGCCGACCGGGATACCGGTGGGCAATCCCAGACGTTTCGCCCAATCCGCAGTAAGTTGTCCGGCAACCTGATCTGCAGGTTGAGTGTTTGGATTCAAGGTATCGACCAAGCCGTCCAGTAACGGATCAATACTGGTAAAGAAACTATTAGGCGGAAAACCGTCCCATTCGGCATTCCACATTTGCTTGTGTCCCGCGGCACAGCGACCCATCACAAATTTATCCGGATGGGTGGTGGCGGTTAATTCGGCGGTCAGCCAGTCACAGTGTTCTACCCAGGAATAGGCAGCATCACGTACCTCTGGATCTTGCCTGAGTACGTGCAATGCTTTGGCCCAATACCATTCAGAGGAATAAATACCGCCCATGTGTTTAAGATAGTTAACCGATGCCGCATTGGCAGCGGCGGTAATTTCAGCGGCTTCTTTTATCGCAGTGTGGTCTTTCCATAGCACAAACATGGCGTTGGGATTGTCACTAAATTCCGGCGTTAACGCTAAAGGGTTGCCCTGCTCATTAACCGCGACTGGGGTTGAGCCAGTAGTATCGATACTGATACCGACTACGTTGTCGGCGCTACCTGCCGGCGCGTTTTGCCATAAACCGGTCAATACCAGTTGCAAACTATCCAGATAATCCTGCGGGTGTTGTCTGAACTGGTCCTTGCCAGGTTGACAATACAAGCCTTCAGTCCACCTTGGATACAACACCAGATGACTGGCAACTTCCTGCCCGGTGGCGGTATCAACCAGCAATGCCCTGACGGAGTCAGTACCATAGTCGAGACCAAGTGCATAACGCGACATACAAAACCTTTTTAAATTTTTACTTAGCAATAAGTATTCTTAAAATCTATTTGTATGATAATATCAATATTAAGAAATTGTAAAGAATTTATAGCAATATTCTTAAGTCTAACCGCTGCTATGACCTATCAATATAGAACAAGTTAGATCCCTTAATTTTATTGGACTATTAACCGTAAAATGGAGTTTTTAGCGGGCGGATTAGCGAACACTTAGCTCAGACAAACGACACACCTTGTTAATTTTATATTACAAAACAGCAAGGCAATGTCATATCAGTCTTAACATGATGAGGTATCACAGGCGGCAGACACGTTGACTGGAGTGATGCGTCCTTTGCATAACCACGTGATTCAGCTGGCCAGAGTATTGGCATTTTATGTCTATATCTCATACCCTTACGTACATGAGTCAAGCCCATCTACATAAACATCAATTAAAGCGATATTTGCAAGATATTCTGCCCCTGTATCCTGACGGTATTTCGGAATATGACTTGTTGCAAAGGCTGAAAAAACCGCCTTATGCATTTTATAACGACAACTTGCTCGCCGATCCATTAATGATGTTTCAGACCCACTTTTTATTGTTTAACGTCCTTTATCAATTAAGAGATGAGTGGATAGAAGCACAACATGCTGAGCTGGACATTCATTGTTCCGCGATAAAAATGCGCCCGTGGCAGCAAGGAAGCTATGGATTGCAGCAACAGGACAAACTGCGTGAATATTATCTAAATTGGGATAATTTTACCGATACCGATCAACAAGAGGTAGAAACGTTATTAGATACCTTTTGGGCCAAACTAGGTAAGATTCCAGCCAACGATCTGGTAGCGCATATCAGTGTCGAGGACGCCATGCAAATACTGGAATTAGCTGAGCTCACCTCCCCTTCTGCGTTAAAACAACAATATCGACGTTTACTTCATCAACATCATCCGGATAAAGGTGGTGAAACCGGCTATACGCAAAAACTGCAACAGGCTTACCAGTGTTTAAAATACCAGTTTTAACGGGCAACCTAGAGCAGTTTACCTTTACTGGCAAACTCGGCTTGAATATCTTCCAGTCGTCTCCCCCGGGTATCAATTCCACTTTTAAGTAAAACCACGGCAAAAAACAACAGAGGTAGTGCGATTAAGAGTGCAGAGAAAGACAAACTATTAAAGATCCCCATAATGCCCAATATCGCCCCCATTATTCCGCCAAATTTAGAACTTGCTGCCACAATTCCGGTGCCAGAACCACGTAAATGCACCGGATAGATTTCCGCCGCATAAGGGATTAGCATGGCAATAACGCCACTGGAACTGACCAACAAACACGCGGTAGCAACAATAATAGTACTGCTAGACACCATCCCGAATAATTCAAATAGCCAATACAGCATTAGGCTGGCGGCGGTCATCCCAACAAATAACACCAGGGTTTTTACACTACTCCAGTGGTGATACAACCACACCACGGCCAAAATACCCGGCAAAGCCAATAATCCGGATTGCGCCAACAGTACATTAGTGGTTTCGGCACTCATGCCCATATCGCGTAAATTAGTCGGTAACCACAATAAAAAGCCAAAATTAACTACGCCCCACACGAGTCCGATACCAAGTAAAGCGACGGTGATATTGGCATAGATGCCTTTGATGGAATGTAAAAAGCCACTGTTATCAACGGCTTGTTCTGGCTCTGTGATCTGATCTTCGCTATCCACTTCACCGTTATACTGCGCCAGTATCGCCCGCGCCTCTTTACGTAAACCGGCATTGGCTAAAAAACGGGGGGATTCGGGGATATAACGGTTAAGAACAATAACCGCAATACCGGTAGGTAAACCTAACATCCATAAAATACGCCAGCTAAATAGTGGTTCCAAAATGGCGGCGGCTCCCGAGGCTAATAGATAGCCGGCAGCGGTACCCACGCCCCCTAACGCCACTAGCAACCAACCACGATGACGGGCAGGGATCATTTCAGCCATTAAGGTAAAGGTAATAGGCAACAGCCCCCCCGCGGACAATCCCATCAAAAAGCACATGACCAGATTCCACTCAAAACTTGGCATCGCACCACAAATGGATGTACCGATAAACATCAACGCCGATAATAAAATAGCGGCACGGCGACCTAACATATCCGCCATACGGCCCCATAATATGGAACCAAGCATCGTGCCGGTTAACGCGATTAACGCCAGTGTTCCCACTGTTTCAGAGTCTATTTGATACTCATTGACCATCCCGGGCATCACAAAACCAAGTGTGGCCGGTTTCATCACATCCACAACAACCGCCACCAATAAGGCAAACACCAGTTTGCAGTGTTCCCAATTCAGCGGGCTATGATCCGCAACATGAAAATGTATCGCGGCAGTACAGTTATTTTGGCGTAACAATGCTAATCTCGGCATCATTCCATAGCAGGCAAAAATTAATCCCATCGGGATCAATGCCATTCCCACCAGCATGGTATTACCCATCGGCATACCCACCATCCGGTAGCCCATATGCGAGGCATGCACAAACATCGGAATATGCGATAACACGCCCAAGGTAATAAACACACATCCCATCCAGAACGCTAGGGGATGATGAAATGAATAACTTTTAACCTGCACTAAATATTTATCCTGAAACAACTTGATTCAATCCCCTATTGAACCTAATTACAGTGGAATTGACCAGTATCAAACGCTTATATATTAAAAAATCATGCGGTTATCTGAATAAAGCTTGGGATAGATCAATGTAGAAAAATGAAATGGAAGGAATATTCCCGCTATTTGTATTGAAAATAGCCCTTCCTGACTAACCGAGCACAACTCACGTCGTTATTTAGTATTTTTAAATCGCAATACAAAACGGCTGGTCATACCGCCGGGGATATCCCATATCTTTTTCGATTTATCGTCGGTGTTGTTTTGCAATATGGATAATTCACCGTCCAGAGTAAAACCGGCGTCAGCCATTTGGCTTTTCACGATGGCCGGATCAATTCGATGCAACGTACCGCCAACACTGCTGGGCGCACCTGCCATGGCTTCATGATCGACAATACCAATAATCCCGCCGGGTTTTAAAAATTGTCTAAATTTGGCCAATACTTTAGTGACGTTGATCTTCTCGGCTTCGCTCATAACATAAAAAAAGTCGTGATAGCCCAGAATAAGGAAAATGGTATCAACGCTATTTTCTTCCAGTTCAAGGTTATTCAGCGAAACATCCATGCGCACGGTGTTGGCGAGTCGGTCTCCATCACCTAAGCGTTTGGACAGGCTTTCACCATAGTATTTCAGAAAATGCTTATCATTATGGATAATCACTTTGCCCTGCTCACCAACGACACGGGACAATATTTCCGAGTAATAACCGCTACCTGCCAGCACATCCAGCACTGTGGTACCCGGTTGCACATTGAAAAAGTTGATAATTTGCTCTGGCTGGCGTTTAGCATCCTTAACCCGATCCGCGTCAGGCCGATCAGGATTTTCAACCGCTGACTTGATGACCTGTTGGGTTGATGGATTGGCATGACCGATAGCGGAGAGTGACAGCAAACTTATTGCCAATAGCGTTTTTGCAGTTAGATATTTCATTCAGGTTCCCTCTTTAATTTAGCCAACATTACTCTGCATATTAAGGTAAATCAATTAGTTATAAAAAAAGTCCAATCTAAAGGACAACCAGAATGACACCATCATTGCTTGGCTTTATACCCTTTACCGTAATCATCAACGTTTGCCGATACGCCAATCGATATTCAAGCCAGAATTGGCGAAAAAGCAGTCTCTAAAAGGATGTGGATTGGCTGCGTTTAGTCATTGAGTTGAATAAAGCGATTATGTTTTTACGGCAAGGGTGACGGGAATGGTAAAGGGGAGTCGTGATATACTCCCCTTTAGATTTTATACTGAATTTAACCTTTGGTTGCCGCAGCCAAATCCAATGCGGTTAAGCGTTGCAACAAGCCTTGTTGCTCCTTCACCACCGCCCCACATTGCAACCACTGAATTAACAACTCATCCAAACTGGGCTGAACGCCAGTTTGTAATTTGTCGGCCATCAGTTGTAGCTGGATTTGCTTGCGTAAACCACTATCCTGACTTGGCGAGTCCACTTCTTGCAGAATTTCCATTTGCAGGGTTAGTGAATGACGTTTTTGCGCATCTGGCTGATTAACCCGCAAGGCTTGTTGCCAGGCATTCGGCAGTGCATCAACGTCATCTGGTAAATCCCCTTGTTGCCAATTAGCTAACAAAGTAAATAACTCCTCAAAACGATTTAATTCGGCCTGCTGTTGCAGTTGGTCAACTCGGCTTTGTTGCAGTTGCAGTAATTTTTCGACTTTCCCCCGCCACGTTTTCATCGCTGGAGGCGACAGTTCATTGATTAGGGTTTGCATATCCTGCTGATATTGCTGAGTGTGCTGCAGGTCAGCAATACTTTGAGCATCATTAGTGAGCGCTTTCCATTGTTGCTGTAACGCGTCAAGCTGGACAATATGCTGCTGTTCCGAGGCTTTTTGTTGTGCTTGTTCATCCTGACGTTTATCAAACACGACATTGTTCAGCGCTCTAAATTGCTGCCATAATTTTTCGTCCTGTTTGCGCCCGGCCGAACCGATCTCTTTCCATTTTTGCTGTAGTTGTTTGGCCTGTTCAATTGCCTGTTGGGTATCTTCAATACTACCAAGTTGTTCGGCCTGTTTAACTAACAGTAACTTGCGTCGTTCATTATCTTGATAAAAGTCAGTCGCAATCGTTTTTAGCGCGGTTTTGGCTTGCTGATATTGCTTATTTACCTGCTGGCGGACTTTATGATCCACTTCGCCAGTTTTAAACCAGCGTTGCTCCAATCGGGTAAACTGTTTTACTTTTTCAGCATTATCCTGCGCTGAGGTAGCCAGCTGTTCCAGTTCGCCAATAATCTGCTGCTTTTGCATCAGGTTGTCTTTGCGCAGCTGTTCCTGCTGCTGGTAATGCTCACGGCATGGCTGAAACGCTTGTTCGCTCCATTGATCAAATGCCTGATTATGAGCATCATCTTCAGGGGTGTTCAGCTTACCTAAACTGTTCCAGTCCTGGCGTAATTGCTTAATCAGCTCAGCTTGCTCAGCAACCGGTTTAGGCTGTTCGGCCAGCTCTTGAATCACTTGCAGTAATTCAGGTTTACGCGGTGCGGCAATATAAGCTTGCCAATCCTGCAGTTTGCTGACTTCTTCGGTGGCACTATCCAATTTGGCCTGTATTTTCTGACGATAAGCGTCCGGCAAGTTTTGCACTGCTGCGGTCAATTTACGATGCAATGCCATCGCCCCATGAAATTTACCAACCTTAATTAAGCGATCAAACTTAAATAACTGCTGACGGGCATCATCCAGTTGCTGGTTGATATCGGTTTCCAGTTCACGGATGGTTTTATTCCATTGTTTAACCAATTGATGCCATTGATTAGCGACGTCGCCCAAGCTATCTGCAGGACTAATCTGTTTTAAATCACGCCATTGCTGTTTAAGCTCGTCAAAATCACGCTTTACCGTTAACCACTGTTCGATGTTTTCAGGTAAGACTAACTCATTCAATGCGTGTAAAAGTGTCGCGCCCTGCTCTCTCGCCTGTTGGATCTGTGGCAACGCCCCAAGGGTGCGTTGTAATTGGGCTGACTGTTTTAATAACGCTTGGGCCTGTTGATTAGCAATATTAACCAAATCCCCGTGAATATCTTGCAACTGCGTGAGCCATAGTTGATTTCTGTCCTCGTCAATGCTGGCAATATCACCGTTTAATGCATTTTGAATCAGGCTTATCTGTTGCTCTAAACCAGCTAGTTTTTCGGCTTCAGCCTTTAATTTAACTTGTTGTTGCTGTTGTTTGTGCCAATCTGGATAAAGCCGTTCGAGGCGGTTTTGCAAACTGACCTGGATCTGCTGATATTTCCCAGTGAACTCGTCCGATTCAGTTGTGGCTAACAAGTTAAACTCATTACTTAACTGTTCGAATTGGGTATTTAACTCGGTCTGTGAATCAAGCAGCCGCTGGTAGTCGGGTACGTCCACTAATGCGGCCAACTTGGCTAACAGCAAACGGGCTTGACGATTTACGTCCTGACTACGTTGTTGCTGTTGTTGCTGCTGCTGGAGTTTTTGCTCGGCCAGCTCACGCACATGGGGGCTGGACGCCTTTTTCAATACTTTCAGCAAGCTGGCAATATCATTAAACTCATTCAACAATGCGAGTTGCAGTTCACTGTTGTCAGTGGCAAAAAACAGTTGCTTGTTTAGCTGAGGCCGATTTAGGCGCTGCAATATGTCCAGCACCACTTTGGTATCATTACTTTGGCGGGCAATTTTTTCTAATAACGCATTATTAGTGCACTCTTTAATAAACTGACTGCGCTCAGCAACATTCAGTAATTCAGGTTCATCTGCTAGCAATTGTTGTTCAACAATTTGATAAGCCTGCTTTTTGACTTGAGCGTTTTTGTCGGTTTCCGCTATTTTCCACCACAGCACAAACTGATTCAGTCGATGTAAGGCACTAAGACGCACTTGGGTGTTGTCGTCATTAAAAGCCAGTTCATGCAATTGAGTTCGTTGTTCAGGATCCGTCGGTGACAAGCCGGCAATGGCGCTAATTCTGACCTGAGGATTTTTGTTTTTATACTTAGGAGTAAGAAGAGATTTAAATATCATCCGAGTTGAATCGCATTATAGGATTAGAGTTATAGGCTTGCTGGGCCATGTCTTGTTTTAACTGCTGACGGGATTTTTGCACAATCTGGCCATCTTCACCGATTGACATATGCTCGTCTGATTTTAATACTTTGGCCTGATATAACATCACCGCCTGCAGACTATTTTCACGCTGTTCTTCATTTAATACGGTGCCATCGGGCCATTTACCGGTTTCAACCGCTTGCAATAAGCGCTGATAGATTTCAGGTGACATGGCATTGACTAAGGTTTGCATCGACATACTGTTATGACCTTTTTAAGAACACAATACGAACGCGATTAACAATCGCCCAAAAGAATCCTCCCACTGCAGCTCCCACCGCAATCTGGTATTCCAGCGACTCTTTATCCACATTATCTTGCAGCGCAAACCATGCTCCACCGGCAATCATTAAAATAGCGATAATAGATTGGGTATTAACACTTTGTAATTGCTGATTTTTACGCAATGCGGCCTTGCGACGCACATCCTCTTCATCAACCTGATCAAAAGCAACACCACAATGCTGACACAACTTGGTTTTATCCGATATTTTCTTATTACAGGCAGGGCAATTAATTAACGCCATGCATTACTCCAGTTAGATCAAAGGAGCGTGACCCAAGGCCGACACTCCTTATAAGTATTAATATATTAAGGCGGTAAACGCCTCAGGTTTATTTTTTATGTTCTTTATCAAAATCTTGCCAATACTGAGCGACGGTTTCTTTCATTTCTTTGCGAAGCATGAAAATACCAAACAGGTTAGGTAAGGTCATGACCACAATCGCCACGCTGGCTAAAGTCCAAACTAAAGTCGTATCTGAAAATGATGCCCAGAAAAATCCGGCGACATAAATAACCCGATAAGGCATAACCGAACGCGCACCAAATAGATAAGTCATCGCCCGATCACCATAATACGACCAGGCAATGGCAGTCGAAAAGGCAAACAGTAATAAGCCTATGGATACAATATACTGACCAAAATCACCAAAGAAACCTCGGGTAAAGGCTTTGGTGGTCAAGGCGGCAGAGTGGATCAGCGACTTACCGGAAATAATCACACTATCTTTTACTGGCAATCCATCTACGATTTTTAACGTGCCAGTGTACGCATCTTCTGCTTCACCAATACTAAAACGCACATCTTCGGCAAAAGAGTGAGCTTGCATAATAGTGTAATCACCTGGCATTGCTTTACCTTCAACGACTTTAATATCACCGGTGTAAGGTTTAATTTTATGGTCGTCAACATGATTAAGGTATTTAAACATTTCCTGGCGATCGGCTTCGTTGGTTTCGGAAAATTTCCCTGCCACGATAGCCATATCGGATTTTTGGAATACGTTGTCGAACTTCTCATGCCATACACCAGAAGACAAAATCACTAAACCGGTGATGGTACAAATGATAATGGTATCGATAAATGGCTCAAGGATAGACACCATCCCTTCTGAAACAGGTTCATCTGCTTTTGCCGCTGCGTGAGCGATTGGTGCAGAACCTTGACCGGCTTCGTTAGAAAACAGCCCACGGTTAACCCCACGGTTAAAGGCATACGCGATAGTGGCACCAAGGAAACCGCCGGTAGCCGCAGAACCGCTAAATACATCACCAATAACAGAAGCAAAAGCGGGTCCGATATTTTCGATGTTATAAAAAATAACTCCGAAGGCACCAATTAAATATATTCCCGCCATTAACGGTACAATTTTAGACGTGACTGCCGCGATACGGTGAATACCGCCCAAGATAACCAGACCAAGTAACACTGCCAAAACGCCACCAGTGATCATCGGCTCCAGACCAAATGACTCTTGCATGCTAGAGGCAATACTGTTGATTTGCGGCAAATTACCGGTACCAAATGAGCTGATAACCGTGGCAATTGCAAAACCGATGGCCAGCCATTTCATATTCAGGCGTCGATCCATGTAGTACATGGGACCACCTGCCATCGTGCCGTCTTCAGTTTTTACCCGATATTTATGCGACAGGGTGACTTCGACAAATTTGGTGGTCATGCCCAAAAAGGCCGTTGCCCACATCCAGAATAACGCGGCTGGTCCACCTAAGAAAATGGCGAATGCAACACCACTGATATTACCCGTACCGACGGTGCCGGACAGCGCGGTCGATAAAGACTGAAAGTGGGTTGTATCGCCCGGTGCGCCTTTTTTATCGTATTTACCGGTAACCACTAACCACGCATGCTTAAAATAGCGAATTTGTGGAAATTTAAGATAGATTGTAAAAAATAAACCTACCCCTAACAGTACATACGGGAACCATCCCGCACTGCCCAAATTACCATCCAGCATTTTCAAAAAATTATGAAAGGATTCCAAGGTATTCCCCTATTATTATTTATTGTTATTAGGCGTTGCGCCTGATTTTTATGTTTGTTTTTAAAACAACGTATTATCTTAAGTGATCTGCCACGGCGTGAATAGCAATAAGCACATCCTCACCCAACTGTTTACTGCGCTTGGGAGACCAGCCATAAGCCGCATCAGCCAAGTTTATATTATCCTTAAAGGGCATTTCCAGCGTATAAGCCAAACAATCAAACTGATGCGCCACGGCATTACACGCTACTGTTAAATTGGCTTTCCCCGGCTCATCCTTGGGATAACCAACCTCGTCCTGAAACTCTGGTGTAGCCATTAAAAAAGCCTGTTTAAAGCGGTTTTCCAATGTTTCGATACGTGCATTATAGCTTGGCGTTCCTTCTGAACCGGCCACAAAGTTATAAGGCAAGGCTTCATCACCGTGTACATCCAAAAACATATCAACACCGGTTTGTTGCATTTTGTTTAATACATACAATACTTCCGGGCTATTTTCCTGACTGGGCGATTGCCATTCACGATTCAGATTGGCACCGTTGGCATTCGTGCGTAAATGACCACGAGCCGAGCCATCTGGATTCATATTCGGTACGATATACAATACCGCTTTATCCAATAATGAACGGCCTACACCATCATCTTCATCGAGTAAACGTTCTAGTAAACCTTCAATCAGCCATTCCGCCATCGTTTCACCCGGGTGCTGGCGAGCCGTTATCCAGATTTTCTTTTTACCTTCTTCTGGTTGGCCGACGACCAATAACGACATATCTCGACCGTCCAGCGTTTCGCCCAAATGCTCATGACGGCAATCAAAACAGGTCTGTGCCCAACTGATTAGGTCAAGATGGCGCTCGTAAGAATACGGCGCAAAATAGGCAAAATAGGTAATGTCGTGCTCGGGTGTGTGATCGATATGCAGATTCGTACCGTCAAACTCGGTATCAACTCTAAACCATTCTTCGCGATCGTAGGATGCAACCGCCTGATAATTCTGCCAACCGTCTGGGTAAGCTGCCTTATCAACATTCTGGATAGTTAATTTATGATTAATAAATGGAGTGGAATCCAACTTAAAATGGAACCACTGAAAAAAATCGGATTGATTATCTTTGTTAATAGCTAATTGAATATCATCAGGTTGTTCCGCACGGATGACTTGAATATTTCCGCTATCAAAATTACTGGTTATTCTCATGGAATGTCTTCGAATTTAGTTGTAGGGATAAATGACTGGCGTAATCTACCATATTTTAAAAGCGACTGGCTAACCCTGACAGGGCTTTTAGCGAATTTTTGAAGGTTGAGAGTAAAACTAGGCTGACAGTAATTAAAATGGACTGGGTAAAAATGCAACAGGGTGAAATCACGTCCACCCTGTTTACTCGTAATTAATTTAAACCGGCAATGACGGTACTTTTAATCCCGCCATATCTTGCACCACACGCATCACTTGGCAACTATAGCCAAACTCGTTGTCATACCATAAATAAAGAGTAGCGCGATTATCTGCCACGATGGTGGCTTGAGAGTCCACTACCGATGCAAAACGAGTTCCGACCAAATCGGTTGACACAATTTCTGTCGAAGCGGAATAGTCTATCTGGTGATGTAACGATGAAAACAACGACGCGCTGCGTAAAAAATCATTCAACGCTTCACGACTGGTGCTGTTATTCAACTGCAAATTAAGAATAGCCAGTGACACATTGGGAGTGGGCACCCGGATCGCATTGCCGGTCAGTTTGCCCGCTAGTTTCGGATATGCCTTGGCAACAGCTTTAGCCGCACCGGTTTCGGTGATGACCATATTTAATGCCGCACTGCGACCACGGCGATCCGCTTTATGGAAGTTATCAATCAAATGCTGATCATTAGTAAAAGAATGTACCGTTTCCACATGGCCACTGCTAATACCGTATTGTTCATCCATCATTTTCAGTACTGGAGTGATGGCGTTAGTAGTACAACTTGCTGCCGATAAAATAGTATCTTCAGCTAAAATGTCGCCATGGTTGACGCCATGCACAATGTTTTTAATCTCACCTTTACCTGGTGCGGTGAGCAGTACTTTAGCCGCACCTTCAGATTTAAGATGCAAGCCTAATCCATCAGCGTCACGCCACATACCGGTATTATCTACCACAATGGCGTTGTCGATCCCGTATTGGGCATAATCTACTTCGTCAGGAGAGTTAGCATAAATCACCTGAATATACGCACCGTTAGCTTTAATTGCATTACGCTCGTTATCCACGGTAATTGACCCATTAAATGGACCATGCACCGAATCACGACGTAACAAGCTGGCGCGTTTTTCCAGATCACCTTCTTTACCGCCACGCACTACAATTGCACGCAGCCGTAATTTATTGTTTTTGCCCTGACGTTCAATCATCAAACGCGCCAACAATCGCCCTATTCGACCAAATCCATAAAGCACCACATCTCGTGGCTGTTGCTGCTCGGATACCTGATTAATACTGGTTAGTGCATTATTTAAGTACGTCTGAATGTCCGCACCTTGAGATGAATCGGCATAATGAAAACGATAAGCTAGTTTACCCACATCAATCTCAGCCGGCGCTAACGGCATGGCACTTAATGCCTGAATAAATGGAAAGGTTTCCCTTAGGCGAAGTTTCTGACCTTCGTGCTGGCGAACCGTGCGGTGCGCTTTAATAATATCAATGGCACTGGCACCCACCAGTGAACGACCATATATGGTTACTTCGATAGATTTATCCCGGTATAACTTACCTAATAACGGTAACATTTGTTCGGCATATTCCTGACGTTCCTGCCAACTGTTCTGCAATAGCTGTTCATGCTGCTGATTCATTCTTACGGCCTTTTACGCTGCTGTTTTGTAGGGTTCTATTGTCTTACTACGGGAGTTGCCATAGCAAAATCGGCGCTAGTGTAATGAAAGAATCAACTGATGCAAAATTGTACAGAAATTACTGAAAGCCTCTACATCAGCGGCTTTAGGCGTTTATTTTGGTAACTTTACGCCAATCGCTGTTTTTTTATACGCAATGTGAGTTTGAGATAAGATATTTAACCATTTTGAAGCAGCTATGATGTATACCGTGGCAGAGTCAACGCCTTTGATTATCGTGGCTTAACAGGCCATCCCAAGACTCTGGGATGACCATACTCTGCTCAAAATAAAATGAAAAAAACTTTCATTAATTATTTTTCGCCGGGTTCAAATGTAAGAGAAACTGAATTCACACAATAACGCTGTCCGGTGGGTTGTGGGCCATCAGGAAAAACATGACCTAAATGTGCGTCACAATGCTTGCAGGTAATTTCGGTCCGCGTCATACCATGGCTGGTATCGGTGTGATACCCGATATTTTCCGCATGCTCGGCAAAGAACGATGGCCAACCACAGCCAGCATCAAATTTGGTGTCAGATGAAAAAAGTTCGGCACCGCAGCATTTACACAAATACATCCCTTTATCGTTTACATCGAGCAGTTCTCCGGTAAATGGTCGTTCAGTACCTTTTTCACGGCATACTCTAAATTCTTCAGGAGTTAATCGTTCTTGCCATTGTTGCTCTGTTAACTTCATAGTTATCCTCAACGACTGTTTGTCTTTCATAAAAAATTTAATAACAGGTATAGCAGTTCAAACAAACGATGAATATCAAAATCATTGCTAAACTAACATGCGTAGAACAAGTGTCTAATTTTTAAACGAACAATTGGGTTAAATTGTAATTTTATAACAGATGAAGCGAGTTTATGCGCGTAATCATTGAACATTACCAATAATTTCTGTAATTTAGTTACAATAATTTCAGCAACATTAAATGTAAGGTGGAACATGACTATCAAAGTTGGGATCAATGGTTTTGGACGTATCGGTCGGTTTGTTTTCAGAGCATCATGTGAGCGTGATGACATTGAAGTCGTCGGTATTAACGACTTGCTTGACGTAGATTACATGGCATACATGCTAAAATACGACTCTACTCACGGTAAATTTAACGGCACCGTTGACGTTAAAGACGGTAAATTAGTAGTTAACGGTAAAGAAGTTCGAGTTACGGCTGAACGCAACCCAGCTGATTTAGCGTGGGATGCAATTGGCGTGGATGTCGTGGTTGAATCTACCGGTTTATTTTTAACTGACGAAACCGCACGCAAACATATTGAAGCGGGTGCGAAAAAAGTCGTGATGTCTGCCCCTTCCAAAGACGACACCCCTATGTTTGTTATGGGCGTTAACCATAGCAGCTATACAGGTCAGGACGTCGTATCGAATGCGTCTTGTACCACTAACTGTTTGGCGCCTTTGGCCAAAGTATTAAACGATAACTTTGGTATCGTTGATGGTTTAATGACCACTGTACATGCGACAACCGCTACACAAAAAACGGTCGATTCACCTTCAGCTAAAGATTGGCGTGGTGGACGTGGTGCTTCTCAAAACATCATTCCTTCTTCAACTGGCGCAGCCAAAGCTGTGGGTAAAGTTATCCCTGAATTAAATGGTAAATTAACCGGTATGGCATTCCGCGTACCAACGGCTGATGTTTCAGTGGTTGATTTAACGGTTAACTTGGCAAAACCCGCTACTTACGCACAAATTTGTGCCGCTATGAAAGCCGCTTCAGAAGGCGAATTAAAAGGCATTATGGGTTATACCGAAGATGCAGTGGTTTCTCAGGACTTTATCGGTGACACCCGCACATCGGTATTTGATGCTGATGCAGGTATTGCACTGACTGATACGTTTGTCAAAGTGGTATCTTGGTACGATAACGAAATTGGTTATTCAAACAAGGTATTGGATTTAGTTGCGCATATTGCAAAATAAACCCAATCAGTCATATTAGAGGCGACATTTATGTCGCCTTTTTTATTGATGATTATTTTCATTCGCTTTAACACAAGGTCTGTCAATGCAACTTAGTCCATCCGTAACCCTTGAATCCCACCCATCCGTAATCGATTGTCTGGAAATTAACAACGCTTTTGCTTTTGCCAAAATCAGTTTATTTGGAGGACATGTTCTGAGCTTTTGCCCTAAACATGATCAGCGCGAACGTTTATGGATAAGTGACAAAAGCAAATTAGACGGGAGCAAGGCGATTCGTGGTGGCGTTCCGGTTTGCTGGCCCTGGTTTGGCCCTCATAACGATACACAATACCCTGCTCATGGTTATGTAAGAGAACAGCAATGGCATGTAACGCATTGCCAGGATACCGTCAAAGGCACCGAGATTATATTAGCGCCGGAAACATGTGTAGGCGCGGGTTTTGACGGATTGGCTGCCGTTTGTTTAAAAGTCACCATTGGCAAACAGCTACATATTGAATTAATCACCGAAAATATCGGTAACAGTCCTTTTACCTTCAATGCGGCATTACACAGCTATTTTAAAATTGAAGATATTGAACAAGTCAGACTGAATGGTGTATCTGGGCAATATATTGACAAATTAGCACAGGGTAATGTTCTGCAAACGCCCTCACCTTATACTTTTTCGGCTGAAACTGACCGTATTCACCTTAATCCGTTAAACAACTGCCAGATCCAATCCACGTCATATAGCACCAATATTCAATCTGATGGCCACGATAGTTTAGTCGTTTGGAACCCCTGGATTGATAAATCGGCTGGAATGAGCGATATGACCCATGACGGTTACCAAACCATGCTGTGTGTTGAAAGCGCCATTACTCAAGGCAGAGTGTTAGCGGTCAATGAAAAACATTGCCTAGCACAAACTATTGCGTAACGACTGCATCAGATCAACAGGAGCCTTGCATGCGCATAGCAATAATTGGACTCGGTGATATAGCCCAGAAAGCGTATTTACCCATTGTAGCTAACCATAGGGGCATTACCCCCATATTATGTACCCGTCATCGAGAAACATTGGTTGATCTCGCCGCGCAATATCGTATCAACGAGTATTATCAGGATCTGACTGAGCTATTAGCCAATAAACCTGATGCGGCAATGATCCATTCCAGTACCGAGAGCCACTTTGCCATTGCCACACTATGCTTGAACGCTGGTGTTCCTGTTTTTATCGATAAACCCATTAGTTATGACTATGCAGAATGTGAGCAACTGGTTAACTTGGCAATACGCAAAAACCTGCCATTGATTTTAGGTTTTAATCGCCGTTTTGCTCCGTTATACCAACCCTTGTTACAAGCCAAACCAGTGCAAGTGCATTACCAGAAAAACCGCCACAATTTACCTTCTACAGCTCGCCAGTTTATATTTGATGATTTTATTCATGTGTTGGATTTTGTCCGTCACTGCAATGGCACAATGCCAGAACAGATCGACGTTTTTGCCTATCAACATCAGAGTCTATTAGCATCTGTACAAGTCCAGTGGCAAGCTCATGGAAGTCTCTTTAGCGCTTCGATGAATCGCCTTAACGGTGTAACCGAAGAACGATTGGAATATTACGCTGAAAACAAAAAGTGGCAGATTGAGAACTTACGCCAAGGCCGTGTTTGGCAGAATAATACGGCTACAGAACTGAGCTTCAATGATTGGGACAATACCCTATATAAACGCGGATTTGTCACGATGATTGACGATATGCTTAGGCAATTTAATCAGGGAATCAACAACCACGATGCCAGTCAACAAATAGTAGATAGCCATCGCTTGTGTGAACAGATCGTTCAGCGAATTGAAGGGTAAGTAGCAGTAGGATTATTCCGGACTTACGTTAGTCAATGACCCATCCATGATGATCCGCCCCAGTCTAGCCAACCATGGCAAACCGTTCATTCGGGTGCTACGCAGCTAAAGATTCCGCACTCCCCCGTTCGTGCATTCCAATTCGATCCAAACGCTTTTGTACTACATACAATCCATGTATTTCGCCCTTCGGGCCGTCGCAAGCGACGTTCCAGTTTATTCCAGATAAACTGGTCGAACCGGAGGGGTTCTCATTTCTCATGGAATACAACAAATAAAAAAGGCCCGACAAACAAACAGGCATTACCAGATACTGAAAGTGGGGATTACTCCGGGCTATCCCTGCCCTCCGCCCTTCGGGCCGCACTGCGTGCGTTCAAAAACGTTCCAGACGTTTTTGTACTACATACATCCATGTATTTCGCCCTTTGGGTCGTCGCAAGCGACGTTCCAGTTTATTCCAGATAAACTGGTCGAACCGAGGGGTTCTCATTTCTCATGGAATACAACAAATAAAAAAGGCCCGACTGAACTACAGTCGGGCCTTTCTTATTTGGCGTCCCCAAGGGGATTCGAACCCCTGTTACCGCCGTGAAAGGGCGGTGTCCTAGGCCTCTAGACGATGGGGACAAAAAATCTTCTTTCGGAAACACGTTCCGAGATTTTTGTAAGGCAAGATGAGCTGGCGAACCGAGCGACCTTAATTTTGCCTTACAACAGAATTTTTATCTTTCTTTAATTCAACCGGCCTAGGTGCTAGTTGAATATTCCATGAAATTTGGTGGAGCTAGGCGGGATCGAACCGCCGACCTCTTGCATGCCATGCAAGCGCTCTCCCAGCTGAGCTATAGCCCCGTGCCTTAATGTCATTCCCTGACAGCGGGGCGCATTCTAGGCACCCACCCTTTTTATGTCAACGGTTTTTTTTAGGAATTTGATCTATTTGCAATATATTTCAACGCTTTGTCTATTCGTTGCGCAACTTGCTCAAAAGTTAGCAACTCTAATGTCACATCCAGTGACGGAGAATTACCCGAACCAGTAGCAGCAACACGCAAAGGCATACCCACTTTTCCCATTCCTACATCCAATTGTTCAGCCGTCGCGTTAATAGCGGCATGAATATTTTCTGCAGTCCAGTCGCTAATACCTTGTAACTTGGTCTTTACCAACTCTAATGGTTCTTGAGCCACTGGACGTAAATGTTTTTTAGCCGCATTCGCATCTAACTCGTCATATTCATGATAAAAATAACGACTTATTTCGGCCAGCTCTTTTAAGGTTTTAACCCGATCCGCTTGAATCGCGATCACTTTTTCCAACGCAGGACCATTGCTGGTATCAATCCCTTGCTGCTCAAAGTGCCACTGAGCATACTTTGCCACTTCTGCAACAGGCAGTGTCTTAATATAGTGTTGGTTTAACCAAATTAGCTTATCAGTATTAAATGCCGACGCCGACTGACCAATATCATCCAGACTAAAATACTCAATCATCTCATCCAGACTAAATATTTCCTGATCACCGTGAGACCAGCCTAAACGCACCAGATAATTCAGTAATGCTTGCGGTAAGAAACCATCATCCCGATATTGCATTACTCCAACCGCACCATGACGCTTGGACAGTTTTTTACCGTCATCACCCAATATCATTGAAACATGGGCATACTCCGGCACAGGAGCCCCCAAGGCTTCAAGAATATTAATTTGCCGTGGCGTATTGTTAATATGATCCTCACCTCGCACTACGTGAGTAATACCCATATCCCAGTCGTCAATCACCACACAGAAATTATAGGTTGGTACACCATCAGTACGTTGAATAATTAAATCATCCAACTCGGCATTGGCGATTTGGATTTTGCCGCGAATATGATCATTGATAACCACACTGCCCTGCTGCGGGTTTTTAAAGCGGATAACATAATCACCTTCTTGCTCGACACCATGACGACATTTACCGTCATATTTAGGTTTTTCGCCGGCGGCCATTTGTTGTTCACGAATTTGGTCCAGACGTTCCCGTGAGCAGTAGCATTTATAAGCTTTATCGTCAGCAAGTAACTGTTGTACAAATTCTTTATAACGGTCAAAACGCTGGGTTTGATAATAAGGACCATCATCCCAGCTCAGCCCCAACCAATTCATCCCTTCTAAAATTGCATCAATCGCTGCCTGAGTAGAACGTTCAATATCGGTGTCTTCAATTCGTAAAACAAATTTACCCCCTTGGCTTTTAGCATATAACCAGGAATAAAGTGCAGTGCGAGCTCCACCTACGTGGAGATAACCGGTAGGACTAGGGGCAAATCGGGTAACAACCGTCATAAAATAACTATCTCATCTATTAAAAAAATTAGCCGCATTTTAGCCTAAAGCCAGTACTAATGCGATTGATGAAACAGGCTTTATTTAACCGTTGTGACAAACCAAACAGATGGTTCGTTATGATCATGGACAATGCCCAACTTAAATTGTTGTAATTTTAAACCAGACTTGTGCATTTTTAATTCAACCAATAAATTTAAACGCTGTTTTGCACAGATATTGTTCATTTGATTCAGTTTTTTTCAAATAATGTTGACAGTAAATTTTGCCTACCTATAATAGCGCTCCACTTGAGAGGTACAGCCTAACAAGTCGAGAAAGTAGTAAAATGGACGCTTAGCTCAGTTGGGAGAGCATCGCCCTTACAAGGCGAGGGTCACTGGTTCAAGCCCAGTAGCGTCCACCACTTCCTGTTAGTTCTGCTTTAATATTTTCCCGTTAAAATAAAAATAGTCGTTATAGTTTTTAGTCATTTTACGATAACCTTATTAAATTCAATTAATAAGCAAGCATAAAGATGGATCGTAACTTGGCCAAATCGACCAATATTTTGATTATTGATGATCAAGTTCTTGCCCAAGGCTATATGAAGTATGCCTTACAAGAACTTGGCTTTGATAAAATCACCTATATTGATCAAGCGGATAAAGCCATCGATAAGATCGAGCAGGAAGAGTTTGATCTGATTATCTGTTCGTATCATTTAAAAAAAGAACAGGAAGGCTACCATCTCTATCAAACCCTGATTAAAGACAGATTACTCTCCCCTGCCAGTGCGTTTGTTTTTATTAGCGCCGATACCAGCGCAGATATCGTTCACAGTATTATCGAATTACAACCTGACGAATTTTTAGTTAAACCGTTTACCGTCAATGAAATAGGTAAACGGTTGTCGCGGGTATTAAAACGCAAAAAAATATTCCGTGAAGTTTATCAATTAATGGATAAACAGCTCTACGAGCTGGCACTAGAAAATATCGAAGCTTTTCTGACCACACCTGACAAGTCAGAATACTTTCCCATAGCTCTAAAACTTAAAGGTGAGCTGCTGTTAGCCTGCGATCAAGCCGAAAAAGCCCGCGACTTTTATCAAGCAATCATTAATGTACAAAATTTTGCATGGGCGCAATTTGGTTTGGCCAATGCTCTGATTGCACTAAATAACGATACCGAAGCCGAAAAGCTATTACTGCGTTTAGCCTTTAAAGCCGACGCGCAAATCAAGGCATTTGATTTATTGTCCGAAATCCAGATCCGTCAGGAAGACTATGACATGGCACTAGAAAGTACTATTCTGGCTTCCGAAATATCTCCACGGAATATTAATCGGCATAAAACCGCTGTAACCCTATCCAGAATTACCCATGACTATGCCAATCAATTTGAAATTTCGAAAAAGATAGTCCGATACGCCAAAAACTCGGTTTACGACCAGCCGGATATATACCTTAATGTGGCGCGAGCGGGAATTGACTATGCCATGACCGCCAGCGATTCAGAAACCAATAATTTAGTTAAACAATCCAATGAGTATTTACGCCGCTTTCGCAAGCAGTTTCCCAAGGTGCAACTCACTGAACAATTATTAGTGATCAATGCCCGGATGCACTTTTTGCAGGACGAAAAAGACAAGGCACAGTCCCTGTTGGAGCAAATTGATGAATTATCGTTAGCGGATGATTCAATGGAAGATTTACTCGATAAAGCCAAAGCCTTTCACGAAATAGGCTTGTTCGAGAAATCCATGAATGTGCTAAATGAAATAGAAAACCGCTGTAAAACGGAGCCCTCACAAGGGCAAATCTTTATGCATTATATTCATCAGGAAAAACAGGAACGTCAGGCGATCCGTCATAGTCCTAAAGAATTAAATAACAGCGCAGTGGAGTTTTACCAAAAGGGCGATCTGCTCAATGCCATGAAGATATTCCGGCAAGCATACCGAATCATGCCCAAAAACCCGGCTATTGCACTTAACTTGCTTCAGGCAATCGCCATGCAATCGAAAAACCGGGAACTGTCAGATAATGCTAAATCAGTCATGAATCGCTGTATTTATACCATTGAAAACAGTGAACTAACCGATGAACAGGAAGAACGTTATCAAAAAGTCAGCCGCTTTTTTGCCGAGCTGGTCTAAGAATGGATCACCGCGACATCATTCCGCAACAACCTGACTTAGGGATTGGTACAAACACTGATATGATCCCCGCCCTCAAAATATTGACTATCAACTAGATGCGACCTTCAAAACTCACTACTGAACATGACGGCCCAATTAACTGGCACGTACTCACTAAATTGTGGCCCTATATGCTCGAATTTAAAGGGCGAATTGTTCTAGCACTGTTATGTCTTGTCGCGGCCAAATTAGCCAGTGTCGGTTTACCATTTATTCTTAAATATATTGTTGATGATTTAGACGTAAAAAGTGACGGTAATGTGCTCACATTCATTCCCATTGCTCTGATTCTAGCCTATGGGGTGGTGCGTTTAGCTAACGTTTTAATGGGCGAAATCCGCGATACGTTGTTTGGGCGGGTAACCGAGCGGGCCATGCGACGAATTGGTCTGCAAGTTTTTGAACATTTACATAAACTGGAACTGGACTTTCATCTCAGTCGCCAAACCGGGGGATTATCACGAGATATAGAACGCGGCACATCCGGGATCGGCTTTTTAATGCGTTTTATGGTGTTCAATATCGTGCCGACATTGCTGGAAATAGGCATGGTAGCCGGCATACTGTTTTATCATTACGGTATTGGTTTTGGCGTTATCATTTTATTATCGGTTATTTGCTATGTTGCCTACTCAATAAAAGCCACCGATTGGCGTACCCGTTACGTTCGGGAAATGAATAAAGCCGATTCCAGCACTAACACTCGTGCGATTGATAGTTTACTCAATTTTGAAACCGTTAAATATTTTAATAATGAACAATACGAAGCGGATTTATACGACACTAATTTAGCCGAATGGGAACAGGCGCGTCGCAAAAACCGTTTATCACTGTTTACCTTAAACGGTGGCCAGGCTTTTATTATTGCCGCGGCCATGACAGCGATGATGGGCTTAGCCGCCCAACAAGTGACTCAAGGCCACATGACCCTCGGTGACTTTGTCTTGATCAACGCCTTTACCATGCAAATTTTTATGCCACTGAATTTTTTAGGCTTTGTTTATCGCGAAATCCGCAGCTCGCTGGCCAACATTGAAAACCTGTTTACCTTGCTGGAAAAACAACCTCAAATTACCGATAGTAATGCTGCCCATGAATTAACGGTTTCTCAAGGCGAGATAGAGTTTGCTCAAGTCGGTTTCCAATATCATTCCGATCGACCTATTTTACAGGATTTAAGTTTCACCATTTTGCCTGGGCAAAAAGTCGCGATTGTCGGTGAAAGTGGTGCAGGTAAATCAACCATCATTAAATTATTATTTCGTTTTTATGATGTAAATCAAGGCGCCATTCTGATTGACGGACAAGCCATCAGTGACGTAACACAAGCGTCATTGCGCCAAAATATCGCCATCGTGCCACAAGATACGGTGTTATTTAACGATAGTATTTTTGCCAATATTCAATATGGCCGCCCTTCAGCTTCACAGGATGAAGTCGAAAAAGCCATTGATTTAGCGCATCTACGTCATTTTATTGAGTCACTGCCGCAAGGCAAACAAACGCAGGTGGGTGAACGCGGTTTAAAACTGTCCGGTGGCGAAAAACAGCGGGTGGCCATTGCCCGAGCCATTCTTAAAGGTTCACGAATATTACTGTTTGACGAAGCGACCTCGTCACTCGATAGCCATGCTGAACAAGCCATATTATCTGCAATACGGGAAGTTTCCCAAGGCCATACCAGTCTGATTATTGCCCATCGATTATCAACCATAGTCGATGCAGATAATATTTTAGTCATATCACAGGGGCGCGTCACCGAGCAAGGTAACCATCACCAATTACTCGCACAAAATGGTTTATATAAAGCACTGTGGCTGAGTCAACAAAAGCAGACAGAGAAACAACATGCAGAATAGTCAGGCGATGTTAGAAGCCATTAACCAAACCATGCCGTTTGGAAAATATGCAGGTCGAAAATTACTGGAATTACCCGAACCCTATTTAGTCTGGTTTGCCGGTAAAGGATTCCCTGACGGGAAACTGGGCCAACAATTGGCCTTGATACACGAAATAAAAGTAAATGGCCTTGAAGCAATGCTACAACCCCTGTTGCGCGATCACCACAAAAAGTAACCTGTCTCTATCCCGGACTGTTTAACCAACGATTCGCTGTTGTAAAAGTGGTTAAATCGTTATGACGTACGCCCTGCTCCCGCATGACTTTATGCGCCTTACGGGCAACCATTTGGCGTAAATAAAATGGCTGGTTAACCACGAAATGGTGAATTGAATGGGTACTGCCAAAATTAAAGCAAAACAACTGAAATGGCATAAAGTACCAGCGATCAAGAATTTGAGTCTGCTGAATCAGACCATTAACGTTACCGTAATAATGCATATTGGAGGTAATAAAGTTTAAGCAGCCCGAGCGAATAAAGTTGGGGGCAATCAATACCACCACAATAAAATTTATAACGCTCATTAGTGTCATTAACCAGGACGGATAATGGCCTCCCACCAGCCAATCAAAACCATGAAATAGCAGAAACAGGTACCAGCACGAAAAATACAAGGTCGCTAACGGAAAGGTAGACCGCAGCACCTCGGATACCGAAAAATTATCCAGTTCCCTGCGCAACACCGAGCGACGCAGCAGTACCCCCAACAAACCATCAAACATAACCACATAACGGCTAAAACCCTGTTTAATACCATTGCCCACCAAACGTTCTTCCATGTCTTTACTGGTACCCGACACTTTATGATGTAACAGATGCATATCGCGACGATACCAGGGATTAACCGTATTAGGACGCATTAACCAGCTGATCAACATCATTAAATGATAGATCACAGCGTTTTCACGAAAATACAGTCGATGGATCAAATCATGCTCGATTTCATGGGAAAGAGATGCAAACAGTGCTGCAGCGATAATACAGACCCACGCAGGAATACTGCCTAAATAATACAGGTAACCACTGGTGAGCATGCCTGCCAGCGCGAACAATAAAATAAACAGGCCAATCCCGTTTTGATATTTCAAGATGGCAAAACGCGTTCTTAAACGCTGCTCTTCATGACGAACAGCTTGAGTAATGAGCCTGATTTGTTGCTGTGTGGATAATGAATTTAATGAATGTTCTGCTTCCAACACCAGCACTCCCCAAAAGCCAATATAACGCTGTAACTAGCCTAACAAAATTGACACTAAAAGGCTTATACAACCGAACAAATAAATATTTATAGCAACGGGAATCTTACGAGGAATAGATAAAATAACTGACGTGATAAGGTAGTGATATTTTGAGCGGTAACTAAACAATACATCGGAATTGGTTGCGGGAGCAGGATTTGAACCTACGACCTTCGGGTTATGAGCCCGACGAGCTACCAGACTGCTCCATCCCGCGTCCGATTCGAGCGGCAAGATATAGGGTGTCGTTCAATCATGCAAGTAAAGTTTTGCAAATCGGGTTTGATTGCCGATAAATACAGCAATTGGACGCTAAAGTGGAGATATATTCATCAATTTGGACATCCACGATGTTAATGGAATCAATCCGTCTGTTTTAGCTCTCGCTGAACACGCCATTTTAAGGTAGTTTGGTATATAGTCTGTCAATCACGCATGAATCTTTGCTTTATTAGGTCTTTGCATGTCCAAACGTTTGTTGAACTATCTGCTACATTCAATTTTATGCTGCACGTTTTTAGTGAGTCTTTCATCCCTAGCAGCAACCGAAAAAGCAACCATTGTTTTCACCGGTAACATGCCTGAAATTTCAGTGCCAAATATAGGCGGATACGCTGAACTTGGAACATTATTAAAGCAAGCCCGCCAACATAATTCCGATACATTTTTTCTATTCAGTGGCGCTAGCCTGGGCCCCAGTGGTTTGTCTACTTTAGATAAAGGCTCACACATCATTGATTTATTAAACACCCTTGAACCTGATGCGATGGCGGTTTCTAAAAGAGAATTCAGTTATTTCGAAGATGAGTTGTCACTACGTGCCTTTGAAGCGGCCTTTCCTTTAGTCGCCAGTAATATTTTTGATCCCTTAACCAAGGGAAATTTAGATGGGTTGGTTGGCAGCGCGATTATCGACAAAAATAATTACCGATTAGGTATTTTGTCTGTTGTGGATATATCCGTCATCGAGGAATATGCGGTCAAACGTTTGCAAATTATCGATCCGGAAAAAGCCATTAGACAACAAGCCTCACTTTTACGTCAACAGGGTGCGGATATTGTTGTACTAATATACTCCGTTGACTTCCCCGGTGTTAAACAATTACTGAATCAGAAGATTGTTGATTTAATCTTACACAAAGATAATTACGTCAATGCTGAAACCAATAGTCCTGCGACCACGTTACCCAATGAGGTTTTCATTACTGAACCCGGAGTCGCGGCGGTTGTTAATTTAACCTGGCAAAGCAATAAACACGAATCACTAACAATTCAGTGGCAGAAACATTATTTAAAGGACTACCCACAAGAACCGCAGATAACAGAACAAATTTCCGGTTATACAGGACGGCTTAATCGTTTGTTGGCTGAGCCTATCGGTCAGTCACAAATCCCGATTGACACCCGGCGTCTGCAAATCCGCACCGCAGAAAATGCTTTTGCCAATTATATTGTCGATAGTATTAAACAATACAGCGGTGCAGACATTGCCGTACTTAATAGCGGAGCGATTAGAGGTGAGAAACGTTTTCCGGCCAATTATGTGCTAACCCGTAAAGATATTAGTGATGTTCTGCCCTATCGTTCGAGTGTCGTTATGCTTGATGTGAGTGGCCAGCAAATTCTGGATGCGTTAGAGAATGGTCTAAGTATCGTGGAACAAGTCAAAGGCCGTTATTTACAAGTATCAGGTGTAAAAATTGTGTATAATTCAGCAAATAAACCGGGACATAGAGTGATCAAGGTACAAATTAATAACCAGCCCTTGGTCACCAATAAACAATATACATTAGCCACAACAGACTATGTAGCAGCAGGGGGAGATGGTTATTCAATGTTATCCAGCAGTCATAAAATCCTCCAGTCAAACCAGGCTGCGCGCTCCTTATCTGATATTGTGATTAATCAGATTGTGCAAGACAAAATCATCTCGCCTGTAATTGAGTCTCGCTTAGTTGATCAAGCGCCACAAAACTAAGGTTCTCATGGAGGAAAAACGCACCCCATCATCTTATTTGTTAGAGAATCCAAAGAAGCGCTCTTTATCCCTCAACACGTTTTTCACTTTTATATTAATCAGTGCCCTACTCCTGCTAAGTGCAGTTGCTTCACTGGTTTACTATCGATTAACTGAATTCCAAATGATTTTGGATGATATTACGGATAAATCGATTCCGGCATTAGTGCATAGTAATAAGGTAAACAGTCAGGTAAGTTCTTTAACCTATTTAATTGAAGGGCTCACGCAAGCTTCCAGCCAGGCATCACGCCGAATTGCGGAGCAAGACATTGATAACAATGTCAAAGATATTTTAACGCTCATCGACAATAGTGAAAAAGATGATTATTTAGCGATCCATATTGAATCAATTGCCACGGAATTAGATGATTTAAACCAGCTTATAAAGCAAAAACTACAATTTGAAACCCAGATTACCCAGCAAAAACTAATCATGTATCAACTCTATAAAGAGGTGATGCAATATATGCTAAATAATGACGATAAAAACGCGCAAACACCTGCGACTTATCTATGGACCATTGAACTCGCCGATGTGGTAACCACCTCTTCTGAAGCGATTACGCTTACCAGAATGAATCAGATAAGACAGATTTCCAGCAAAGTACATGCATTACTTGCTAGCCAACAACAAAAAATTGGCCAGTTACCTATTTTGTCCCAATCCCGCGCCAACGAAACCATCGTGCAATTGCGCGAAGTGTTACTCGGTGAACAAGGTTTGATAACCATGCGGATGGAACAGTTGAAAATCACCGGAAGAGCAATTGGCAGAGGCCATTTTGTGCGAAATCTGGTTAATGATTTGTCCAACCTGGTTGAATACCAGTCGGCCAAGCTCAACGATGCGATTCAGCACGAAACCCAACAAACCAACCAGCAGGTCAAACAACAAATTCGCTTGATGGGACTGATGTCTCTGCTTGCTGGCGTGTTTTTACTTGCCATAATGTTTCTTATCCGCCAACGAGTAGTGAAACGGCTTGAAATACTCAATAAAAAAGTACGTGGACGCATCTCAGGAGGAAATGAAGCCTTATTTATTCAAGGTAATGATGAAATTACCGATATCGCCCGCTCCTTTAATTATGTTGTCGATACCATTGAACAACAAAAACAAAAACTACAAGAGTTATCCTTAACCGACAGCCTAACCGGCATTGCCAATCGACGTGCGCTCGATCAACGATTATCAAATAGTCTGCAATCAGCCCTTCGTCACCAGTGGCCTTTATCGGTTTTATTGTTAGATGTCGATTATTTTAAAGCCTATAACGATAACTATGGCCATGCTAAAGGCGACAAATGTCTAAAAGAAATTGCCTATGTGCTTTCCAGTAATAAACGCAGAAATGAAGATTTCGTGGCCCGTTATGGTGGCGAGGAATTTATCTATTTGTTACCACAAAGCGACGAACAAGGCGCAATTCACATTGCTGAGTTAATATTAACTGCCATTATTGAACAGAAAATCCCCCACCTCTTCAGTGAGGCCGCACCCTATGTCACCGTCAGTATTGGGATAGCGACATTTTCACCTGAGCAGCCAATTAGCGCTGAACAATTACTTAAAAACGCTGATCTAGCCTTATATCAAGCGAAAAGTCAGGGAAGAAATCAATTTTTCTGCTTTAGCCCACAAACGAGTCTGGAGTGAAATTTCCTTCCTGTATCAGCTAAATCAGTTAACGTTGTCACCCGTTGAAAAACAGGTGACAGGTTCAGGCTCGATCATTATTTAGTCTGTTGTTTAGCCATATAGCGACTGATATTTATAAAACTGTCCACCCAATAAATATCCTTATGCGCAGCTAAATAAGCGAGTAATTCGTTATGGGCTTGCACCGAAACCATAAGATGATCCCCACCGACGCCATGAAAAGTATAACTACCCAGCGTGCCCATTTCAGCGGCTCGCTTGGCAAAGTCGATCAGTTCTTTACCGCTATTGCCAGTTGGCGCCCAAACTCGGGTCTGCTTTACATCCAACTCTGTGGCTGGCTGAGGTTGATCACCAAACATTGACTTAATTCCCACAAACTCAGACTTAATCTGGTTAACATAATCTTCGCCACCCGCCTTTAAATCACCGCAAGGAGTCGTAAATGTTCGGTCGTTTTTTCCATCGATGGCATGTAAAAATGTATTAGCCAATTTCACTTCTGATACCATTTGGCTCACGCTGTATCGATCCAGATCAGCATCCTCGGTTACCCACTCCCGTCCAGGTAACGATGCCCGACATGGGTGATAAAGACTGTGATTACCCAATTCATGGCCTTGTGCTGCAATGGCCCGCCATTCATCAAAACGGTTATTAATCACCGGCGAGGCTAATTTCACATAAAACGAACCTTTAAAACCATATTTATTCAGTGCCGGTACCACATTATCCAGTTGGCTATCTAGTGCATCATCATAAGCCAGACTAATCGCGGCTTTAGCACCATTAGGCCAGTGAATTGGTTGTGCAGCCAAGGCCAGATTGGTTATCGATGTAATACTCAATAACACCCCGGCAATTGCAAATTTAAAATAATGATTCATTTCTTACCTCATGTTTATTTTGAGTTAATTGTTTAACGTAGATGTGCGCATCCCACTATTACGATTTCAGCCCAGAGCCTAAAAAAATATCGTGTTTGAATAAAAAAACTGTAAATGTAAGCGCTTACATAATAAGATACACAATTAACACCCCATCAACAAGATTGAAACAAACTGTAAAACACTGCACTAAGGCAGTGTATTGAAATACTGGATATAAACTGAATGAAAAAACTGTTAAGCCAATCTACATTACTACTTTCCTGTGCGTTAGCCATGCAGTCATGTAGCAACGATATGTCACAACAAGATCCTGTTGTGAATCAAGATGCCAGCAAAATATGGCCATCACTGAACATTAAGGTCAAACAGGACCCTGCTGTTGAACAACGAGTAGAAACCATACTGTCAGGCATGACCTTAGAGCAAAAAGTTGCCCAAACCATTCAACCGGAAATTCGGGATATTAGTGTTGAAGATATGCGTCGTTATGGTTTTGGCTCGTTCCTTAACGGCGGTGGCGCGTTTCCGAATAATAATAAACATGCCAAAGCGGAAGACTGGATAACCTTGGCTGAGGATATGTATCAAGCCTCCATTGATGATTCTCTGGACGGCTCTACTATTCCCACCATGTGGGGCACCGATGCTGTGCACGGTCATAATAATGTCATCGGCGCAACGTTATTCCCGCACAATATTGGATTAGGGGCCGCTCACAATCCGGCTCTGATTAAAAAAATTGCGCAAGCTACGGCACAGGAAGTACTCGCCACCGGAATCGACTGGGTATTTGCTCCTACCGTTGCAGTTGTGCGTGATGATCGCTGGGGCAGAACCTATGAAGGCTATTCTGAAGATCCTGAAATCGTACGTGATTACGCGGCAGCGATTGTTGAAGGACTGCAAGGTGATGTGGGAGTTGATTTTATGGATCAACAACACGTTATCTCCACCACAAAACATTTCCTTGGCGACGGTGGAACTGAGAATGGTGATGACCAAGGCAATAACCTGGCTAGCGAACAGGAGTTATTTGATATTCACGCGCAAGGTTATGTAGGTGGTTTAAGTGCGGGCACCCAAACTGTGATGGCGTCTTTTAATAGTTGGCATGGAATTAAAAATCACGGCAACAAATATTTGCTCACTGACGTGCTCAAAAATCAGATGGGCTTTGATGGTTTAGTGGTAGGTGACTGGAACGGTCATGGTCAAATTAAAGGCTGCACTAATGAGAATTGTCCTCAGGCAATGAATGCCGGTCTGGACATTTATATGGTGCCTACTGATGCGTGGAAACCATTAATGAATAACCTCATTGCTCAAGTCAAATCGGGGGTGATTGCACAATCCCGACTAGATGACGCAGTAAGACGTATTTTGCGGGTAAAAGTTCGTGCCGGTTTATTTGACAAACCCTCCCCCGCTCACCGTCAGTTAGCCGGTAACAATGAGATTATTGGTTCACAGGCACACCGCGAAATTGCCCGCCAAGCGGTGCGGGAATCCTTGGTATTGCTGAAAAATAAACAGCACCTGTTACCTCTTGATCCAACCCAACACTTTTTAATCGCCGGTGATGGTGCCGACAATATTGGCAAGCAATCTGGTGGTTGGAGCATTACCTGGCAAGGTACCGGAAATGTTAATGCTGATTTCCCCGGTGGTAGCTCTATTTATGACGGAATCAAACAGCAAGTTGAACAAGCCGGTGGTTCCACTGAACTGAGTGTCAGCGGCGAATATCGTCAAAAGCCTGATGTCGCCATTGTGGTATTTGGTGAAGACCCTTACGCGGAAGGTAATGGCGACGTCGATAATCTGGAATATCAGCGCGGTAACAAAAAAGACCTCGCCTTATTACGTCAGCTTAAAGCCGATGGCATCAAAGTTGTTTCTATCTTTATTTCGGGTCGGCCAATGTGGGTGAACCCCGAGCTAAATGCTTCTGACGCCTTCATTGCCGCATGGTTACCCGGTACTGAAGGTGGCGCGATTGCGGATGTGATCTTTAATGCCGCAGAACAAAAACCCAACTATGATTTCGTCGGAAAACTATCCTTTAGCTGGCCTAATACGCCGACTCAGCATGCCAATCGCTTCGATCCTGAATATGCACCGTTGCTGCCATACGGCTTTGGGTTAACTTATCAGGATGACAACCTGTTAGGCGATGATTTGAATGAAACGGTACAAACCGCTGAGGGAGCTCAATTATCCCCAATGAAATTATTTAGTCTGACGGTACAGGCCCCATGGGAACTGCGGATTAATGCCAATCAACAAACTAAAGCCATGACTTCCAGCGTCGTGGAATTACCTGAGCTATCGGTTAAAACAACCGATTACCATGTTCAGGAAGATGCGCTGCATATCATGTGGCATAAGGAGGCAGCGGTTTCATTGGCGAGTAACTTCCCTGAGGATTTACGTCCTTACCAAGAGAAAAATGCATCCATCAGTTTTGATTTAAAATTAAATCAGCTTCCCTCCAGCCCAATAACGCTTTCAATGCAATGTGAAAATGGCTGCAGTAAATTACTGGATTTGAACACGCAACTGACCAACGTGCAGGTTAATCAATGGCAACAAATTAGCATCCCCCTAGCCTGTTTTAGTGATGTCAATTTCGCTCGAGTGTATAGCCCTTTCAAATTAAGCAGCGGTGCTAAAACGGATATAACCTTAAGTAATATTCGAATAGTGCCTAGTGAAAAATCAGCTGAGACGACTCACTGTCCGCAATAGCCATTTCTTCCTATTGGTGACCTTTCTTCCCCCATATGGGGAAGAAAAGTCACCTTTTTATTGCCATCGCTCTAGTCAGTCACTCAGGGTGTCAGCCACATCCAGAGGGCCGCGCCTATCATAAATAAATTCTCGGTCAGCGATACAAATCCCAGTGGAACATTACTGTTACCTCCCACACAGGCACATTTTAATTCGCGTTTATCAATATAAACCGCTTTAAACACCGAGACCGCCCCCACCACACCAATAAATAATGAAACGGGTGCCACTAACCAGGCATTGAATCCTGCCAGCATCCCAAGTCCGGCATAGGCTTCTGCAAACGGATAAACATAGGCATAACGCACCCATCTCATGGCGAGTAAATCATAGGTAATAAACTGGTTGGAAAAAGCGTACAAGTCACGCAACTTTTGTACGGCTAATAAACACATACTGAGGGCAACAAAGTGTGTAATGGTCGATGCCGACAACAGCGCTTGGCTGGTATTCCAGTTCAATCCAAGGGCAATCAACAATGCCACAGCGAAAATAGCGATAACCGGGGTATAAGTCGTTCCTTCCGTTTGAGCCGGCCCCTTATCAAAAAATTCACGTAAATCGTCGTAACCACCAATACGTCTGCCAGCAATAAACGTCTGAGGCGTCGTGTTAACCTCATGCTGTTGTTTAAACTCATCGGTTTGCTGGCGTGACGTAAGTTTATGATCTTCAACGCTATAGCCTTCTCGCTTAAGCAGATCTTTGGATTTTAATCCAAAGGGACAAATATGCTGGTCGGTAACCATACGGTACAGGCTGGCTGTTTTTGTCATGACTTTTCTCCTTACAGTAATAAGTTGAAATGGTCTGAACATCCTTTTTAATAAACGAATGACATCAATAGATGACCTTCATCTTTGTTTTATCCTGACATACTTGCGGGTAAATCGAAAATTTGACTTTAATTTACTGGTATAATCCCAGCCTATTTTTATCCCGAAATAACCGTAGGCACACCGCAATATGACAGTATACCAAGGCACTATCCGCAAGATGCGGGTTAGCACAGACACAAACCATCTAGCTCAATACCAGTTACCCGTCGGTGACCAACTTGTCGATATGAATAACCTGATTGGTCATCACATCAATGTTAGCTTTAATGACCAAATTCATTGTGTGCACTGCCAAACAAAAACCAAAAAGAGCTTTAATCAGGGCTATTGCTATCGTTGCCTGATTTCATTGGCTCAATGCGACAGTTGCATTATCAAACCCGAATTGTGCCATTACGATGCCGGAACCTGCCGTGAGCCACAGTGGGGAGAGGAAAACTGTTTTGCCGATCATTTTGTCTATTTGGCCAATACTGGCACCGTGAAAGTGGGGATTACCCGTCACGTTACCGACGGCGTATCCAGTCGCTGGCTGGATCAGGGCGCCACTCAAGCCATTCCCATAATGCGGGTACAAAATCGCTTAATGAGCGGTTTAGTGGAAACCACTTTTAAAGCACATATCGCTGATAAGACTAACTGGCGCACCATGTTAAAAAGCCAGCCGGAACAGGTTGATTTAGTCGCATTACGGGATGAATTACTGGAAAAAGTAGCCGAACCATTAACCGCATTAACCGAGCAACATGGACTTCAGGCGATCAATGTTGTCGATGCACCAGCAATAGAAATTCACTATCCGGTTGACCAGTATCCGGACAAAGTTAAATCCATCAATCTGGATAAAGAAGGGCAATTTAGCGGCCAGTTGAATGGCATCAAAGGTCAATACTGGCTATTGGATGGTGATCGGGTAATTAATATGCGCAAATACGCCGGGTATGATTTAACGGTTGAAACAGTATAAAAGTGGATCACGGCGTAACCAGAATTACGCCATTATCACCCCAATACCTATTAATGCTGCTGCGCGACCACAAAATCAATAATCTGTTTGGCTGTCAATATTTTGGGCTTAGATCGGCATACAACTGGCCATTCTGGCCTGAATGATGCACATGTCCCCGATTAATTCCATCAGTACGTTGCCGTTGCGTTGTGTATCGATACGACAGCAAAGTGCGAAAACGCATTACCACAAGCGCCAATACAGCAATTGATTTAGTTAAACTTTGTGATTCAACCCACTTTGCCTGAATAGTACCAAACCAACGCCACCACATTGGCCATCAGAGTGAACCAAAAGGTAATCCTGAAGGACTTTTTGACCGACTTATGACGTAAATGCTGCTGCGCAATCGCTGCGCCCGGCCAACCACCGAACAAGGCTAACAGATGTAGTGTTTGCTCCGAAGTTCGCCAACCTTCGCGTTTAGCGCTAGATTTATCCCAGGCGTAAGCTAGGTAGGTAACAACACTTAGCATCCAATAACTGATTAACAATATTCTGGGGAAATGCCCCAACCAGGTAGCCACTGAGATAAGCATTAAAAAGATTATAGCGAGATAGATAGAAAGCCGATTAACGGATTTTTGCTGTTTAACTACCCGTTTTTCACCGCTATAAGTAGCATGTTGAGCGCAGGCTCTTCCTTGTCTGTCGGTGACAACCACATAGGTAATAATATCGTTAAGCTCAGGGCGTCTGGTTTTATTAATAAAAGCATTTTTATGGATAAAGATGGGCTTGCTCACGGCCATTGGCTGAATAAACCCAAATTCTTTGTCATTATCCCATTTAACTAATTTGCCTTTCTGCTTCATCATCTTTGTTGATCTAACGCCAAAACCGATTCATTAAGGGTTTAACCGTTGTGCCATGCAGTAAAATCGATAAGGTCACCACAATCAGGGTAAAATGCATCAACTGTAGTGCAATATGCTCAGGCAGTCCATGTTGTATGGCATACATCAAATAATACAGAGAACCAATTCCCCGCACGCCAAACCAGGCAGAAATCGCCTGTACCCGGAAAGAGGTTCGGCTGCCGAGTAATCCAATAAACACACTGACAGGTCGAGCCAGAAAAAATAAAAATAATGCCAATACTACCGCTCGCCAGCTCCACGAGTCGATAAACAACGTGCCACCAATCAGTAAAATCAGTACCAATTCAGACAAACGTTCAAGGTGCTCTTTAAAAATTAACGACCCTTTACTGACTGTGGACGGCATTTTCTGCGAAGAGGTATTTTTGCGAGTTGATTTTACCGCTAATTGATTCTCGGTTTGACGCAATGCCACGGCAGCAAAAAATACGGCCAAAAAACCCCAGGTATTCGCCATAACACTTAACCCATACACAAAACCAATTAATCCTAAGCCCAAAAAGTCGTCGAGTAATTTATGTCGATGCTGTTTACCCCGCAGGATCCAGACGACCTTGGCTAAGATTACCCCACAAATGATACCAATCAGAACCCCGCCTACCGTCGCCCACAACACGTCAAATAATATCCATTGCGTTCCAGCATCGCCAAGATCATGTATTCCAAGTAAACCTAATCCCAACATTACAAAGGGAAAGGCCGTACCATCATTCATACCTGCTTCACACGTTAAGGTGAAACGCAGTTTATCGTTATCGCTGGCATGACGAATTTGTACATCGGTCGCCAAAACCGGATCAGTAGGTGCCACAATCGCCCCTAGTAGCACACCTGCGCCTAATGGCAGTCCTAATAGATAGTAAGCAAATGCGGCAACCATGGCGACCGTCAGGGTCATCGACACCGATGCTAATAACAGTGGTGCTTTCCAGTTGGAAAACCGCACTGGAACCGGCATTTTAACCCCGGCAGAAAACAACGAGATCAGAACTGCCACTTCCGTTAGCACTTCTAATAAAGCGGATTCTTTGAGGGGGTTAAAATGAAACAAATGCAATACCGTCGGCCCCGCCAACATACCGACTGCCAAATAGATAATCGCAGAGGTCACCGGCAGACGTTTGATCACAGTAAACGTCAGTCCCATGAACACCAGTAAGCCACCAATCAACACAAACCACTGGGCATTATTTAACAGATCGGTCATTGATTATCCTGAACATGTGGATATTAGCTTCAGGTTAACAGCGCAATGCTAAAAATGACACTTTGCTTATTACTTAGTCATCTATTGGTATGAACACAAGATAAAAGAATCGATTTAATCCGCGGTTTACCTCGACATTTCGCACGTAAATCACTATAGTGCGCGGCCTTTTGTTGTATGCATTTTGTTCGCCCTTTTCGCCACAGCCGCTGCAGCGTTTTTACTTATGCTAGGAAACCACCCGTGATATCCACCGCTAACATCACCATGCAGTTTGGTGCCACACCGCTGTTCGAAAACATCTCCGCCAAATTTGGTAACGGGAATCGTTATGGCTTAATTGGCGCTAATGGTTGTGGTAAATCCACCTTTATGAAAATCCTTAGTGGTGAACTCGCCCCCAGCTCGGGCAATGTGTCGATTACGCCCGGTCAAACCATCGGTACCCTCAGCCAAAACCAGTTTGCTTTTGAGCAATACTCGGTGGTGGATGCGGTGATCATGGGCGATGTTAAATTGTGGGAAATCAAACAAGAGCGGGATCGGATTTATTCCCTGCCGGAGATGTCTGACGAAGAAGGCATGAAAGTCGCCGATCTGGAAACCCAGTTTGCCGAAATGGACGGTTACAGCGCAGAAAGTCGTGCCGGAGATATTTTACTCGAAGCCGGAATTGATGAGGCATTCCACTTTGGGCCTATGAGTGAAGTCGCGCCGGGTAAAAAATTACGCGTGTTATTAGCCCAGGCCCTGTTTGCCAATCCGGATATTCTGTTGCTGGATGAACCGACCAACAACCTGGATATCCATACGATAAGCTGGCTGGAAAACGTCCTCAACCAGCGTAAATGCACGATGATTATTATTTCCCATGATCGTCACTTCCTGAATGCGGTTTGCACCCACATGGCAGACATTGATTATGGTGAATTACGTATTTACCCCGGTAACTACGAAGCCTTTATGGCAGCCTCTTCGCTTATTCAGGAACAACTATTAACTGAAAATGCTAAAAAAAGTGCTGAAATTGACGAACTGCAAAGCTTTGTTAATCGCTTTTCAGCCAATGCCTCCAAAGCGAAACAGGCCACGTCCCGCGCCAGACGGATGGAAAAAATTACGCTGGATGAAGTTAAATCCTCCAGTCGCAGAACCCCTTCATTACAATTTAAGCAATCCAAGAAGCTATTTCGTCAGGCATTGATACTGGAAAATCTGGCTCATGGTTTTGAAGGTGAAATGTTATTTGAACAAGGCGAGCTTATTTTGGAAGCCGGTGCCCGTTTAGCGGTTATCGGTGAGAATGGTGCCGGTAAAACCACCCTGCTTCGCTGCTTGCTTAACCAGTTACAAGCCAAGCAAGGTATCGTGAAGTGGTCTGAAAATGCCATCATCGGATATTGCCCACAAGATAGTAGCGCCGACTTTGATTGCACCATGACGCTATTCGACTGGATGTCACAATGGCGTACCCCAAAACACGACGATTTACAGGTACGAGCCATGCTAGGCCGCTTGTTATTTACTGCCGACGACTTTAACAAACCGGTTAAGGTATGCTCGGGTGGAGAAAAAAATCGCCTGTTATATGGCAAGTTAATGATGATGGACACCAATGTATTAATCATGGACGAGCCCACTAACCACATGGATATGGAAGCGATTGAAGCATTAAATATCGCTTTAGCTGAGTACGATGGCACCCTGATTTTTGTCAGCCATGACCGCGAGTTTGTTTCGTCTTTGGCCACCCGTATCGTAGAAATTAAAAATCATCGATTGATCGATTTTCAGGGAACTTATGATGAATATCTGGCCAGTCAGGAACATCAGCTAAAAGTGGCCAACGGCTAACAGCCGAGTAACACTATGGTTCCCTGGCGGGAGAAGGATAGTGTTACTCATTATCGTTAAACAACTCACCACGCCCCTGAGCATTAAGTGTCACCAGTTGATGACCGGGAGCTGAAATTTTAACTCGCTAAAACATCATATTTAGTGATGGATTGCATAATGATAATCCAATAGTTTCTGCCAGCTAAATCCCTTATGATAATGTTGATTCGTCGTTCTAAACGCATTCGCTTTACATACAGGGAATTACTGTGTCATCAATCATTTCCATCAAAAATTTAAATAAACGTTACGATTCCGGCTTTCAGGCTCTAAAAAATATTAATTTAACCATCCAAAAAGGCGAGATATTTGCCCTGCTTGGCCCCAATGGTGCCGGCAAAACCACTTTAATCAGTACCATTTGCGGTATTGTTAATCCAAGTGACGGTGAGATCCTGGCCGATGGTCACAATGTGGTCAGCAATTTTCGCGCCGCTCGCGCTAAAATCGGTTTAGTGCCACAAGAAATCAGCACCGATGCTTTTGAAAGTGTTGAATCCACGGTTTCCTTTAGCCGAGGCCTGTTTGGCAAGCCCGCCAATCCCGCTTATATCGAAAAAGTCCTGCGTCAATTAAGTTTGTGGGATAAACGTCATTCCAAGATTATGGCGCTATCTGGCGGGATGAAACGTCGGGTAATGATTGCCAAAGCCCTGTCTCATGAGCCGGATATTCTCTTTTTAGATGAACCCACCGCGGGAGTGGATGTCGATCTGCGGCGTGATATGTGGGAAATGGTACGCGGTTTGCGCGAAAACGGGGCCACCATTATTTTAACCACCCATTACATCGAGGAAGCTGAAGAAATGGCCGATCGCATCGGTGTGATCAACAAAGGTGAAATAGTACTGGTGGAAGACAAAAAAGTCCTGATGCACAAATTAGGCAAGCGTCAGCTCACGCTACAATTGCAAACACCGCTGGATACCATTCCTGCCGAGTTACACAGTTTGCCACTGGAGCTGGTTAATGAGGGTAACGAGCTTATTTACACCTTCGATACCCAAAGCGAGCATACCGGCATTGCCGAGCTACTCAAAAAACTCAGCGCACACGGCATCGATTTTAAAGATCTGAATTCCACCCAAAGTTCGCTGGAAGACATTTTTGTTAATCTAGTGAGGGCCAAATAATGAATTTTTACGCAATCAAGGCTATTTATAAATTTGAAATGGCCCGTACCTTTCGTACCTTAATGCAAAGCATTGCCTCACCGGTATTATCCACTTCGCTGTACTTTGTCGTTTTTGGTGCGGCGATTGGTTCACGCATGGGTGATATCGACGGGGTTAGCTATGGTGCCTTTATTATTCCCGGTTTAATGATGTTAGCGTTACTCAGCGAAAGTATTTCGAATGCCGCTTTCGGGATATTTTTCCCTAAATTCTCCGGCACTATTTACGAAGTATTATCGGCGCCGGTATCACACCTTGAAATTGTGATGGGCTATGTGGGTGCAGCCGCCAGTAAGTCGATTGTATTAGGTTTACTCATCCTTATTACTGCACGATTTTTTGTGGATTACGATATTCAACACCCATTTTGGATGTTCTCATTTTTAGTCCTTACTGCGGTTACCTTCAGTTTATTCGGCTTTATTCTCGGCATATTGTCGAATAACTTTCAGCAATTACAGGTAGTGCCATTGCTGGTCATTACTCCGTTGACCTTTCTCGGTGGCAGTTTCTATTCCATCAGTATGCTGCCGCCACTATGGCAAAAAATCACCCTGTTTAATCCGGTGGTATATCTGATCAGCGGTTTTCGCTGGAGTTTTTACGGTGTTTCCGACGTGCATATCGGTATCAGTGTGGGCATGACATTGTTGTTTATGCTGATATGCCTGACCTTTATATGGTGGATCTTTAAAACCGGTTACCGTTTGCGTCAATAGTGTTACAATAAGCCTATCGATTAGAGGCATCCTTGTATAAGGGTGCCCTCATCCAATTTGATTTAGAAGGCTATGACAACACGCATTTCCAGCGCCGCCAATACCGTTCCATTCATCCCCCAGTTAGCGCTATTGCCTGTCTGTCCAACACAACTGCCCTGCCCCAAATTCTTAAACTTTAGTGGAAAAAATCATGAAACGTATCGTAATCGTAGGCGGTGGTGCCGGGGGATTTGAATTAGTCACACAATTAAGTCGTTATTGTCGTAAACACGCCATGTTAGAGCTGGTATTGGTGGATAAAGTCAGAACGCATATCTGGAAACCACTGATGCACGAAGTCGCGGCGGGTGTCATCAATAAAAGTTCCGATGGTGTGGATTATCGTATGCATGCCAGTCGTAATGGTTATGAATTTCAACAAGGCACCTTAACCAATCTCGACGCAACTGCACAAACGATCACGCTCGACGCCTATCACGATGAAAACGGCCAGTTGATCCTGCCAGAAAGGCAAATTAACTACGATATTTTAGTACTGGCGATAGGTAGTGTTAGTAACGACTTTGGCACCCCGGGCGTCAAAGAATATAGCTACTTTCTGGATTCATTGGCGCAGGCGGAACGTTTTCATCGGGCGCTGATCAATCAGCTTTTACGGATTAATCAACCAGAAACCAAACAAAACATTCTTAAAATATCCATTGTCGGTGCAGGTGCAACCGGCACCGAACTGGCAGCCCAGTTGCATCATGTCGCTAACTTGTCCAAAGCGTATGGCATGCCGGAAATGTCGGCCAAACGGATCCAGATCACCATTATAGAAGCGGGCTCACGCATATTACCCGCCCTGCCCGAACGCATTGCTAATGCGGCCAAACAGGCATTACAGAAATTAAATATACGCATTCTTGAAGACACCCGCGTCATCCGTGCCCAGCAAGACGGTTTTGTCACCAGCGAGGATGAACTGATTGAAAGTGATCTAATGGTTTGGGCAGCAGGGGTAAAAGCGCCAGATATTATTAAACAACTGGATTTGTTCGAGCTTAATCGTTCCCAGCAAATATTGGTTAAACCCAGCTTACAAACCAAAACCGACGACCATATTTTTGTGCTTGGAGATTGCTGTGCCTGTGAACAGGCCGACGGTTCCTGGGTACCACCACGAGCGCAATCTGCTCATCAAATGGCCTCCTTGGTATATAAGAATATTATCCATCAACTGAACGGCCAACCGCTGAAAGACTACGTCTATAGTGACTATGGTTCGCTGGTACATTTAAGTAAGTACAGTACCGTGGGCAGCTTAATGGGCAATTTGTCCAATAGCAGTATGTTTGTGGAAGGAAAACTGGCACGACTGGTTTATACCTCGTTATACAGCATGCACCAAATCGCCATTCACGGCTGGTTAAAAGGGATGCTAGTCATGCTCAGCCGTAAAGTGGGCAATATGGTCAGTACCAAATTAAAATTGCATTAATTTGAACATTCAGGGAGCTTAGGCTCCCTTCTCGTTAGCCAAGGAAGGCGTGAACAACACCGGGTTATCCTTTACATAATCAACAAAACAATGCTATTAACCCCTTATCTTGTCTAAATGGCTTAACACAATGAAATTTAAACCTTTTTATATACTTGTCAGCTTAATCTGCTCACCGGCTTTTGCATCAGACTGGCAACCGCTGCTGGATAAAAACCTGAGTCACTGGGATACCTATTTAAGCTACAAACATAAAGAAACTTATAATGGCGACATACCACTGGATGATAATGGTAAACCTATTGCCCCTATTGGTTTTAATACCGGTAATGATAAATATCAGGTGTTTACTGTTATTGAGCAGGATAACCAGCCAGTACTGAGAATTTCGGGTGAAATTTATGGTGCCGTCACCAGTAAACAATCCTATCGCAATTATCATCTCAAATTACAATTTCGCTGGGGGCAGAAAAAGTGGCCTCCCCGTGAGAACAAACTCAGAGATAGCGGAATTTTATATCATGCCATTGGGGAACATGGACAAGAATATTTTCGCTCCTGGATGTTATCGCAAGAATTTCAAATTATGCGTGGCCATATGGGCGATTACTGGAGTCAGGCCACGTCAGCCATCGATATTCGCGCCTATTTACCCGAGTCCATCATGAACCCGGTGGCGGACGAAACTCAGCCGTTTATCAAGGTGGGGCAAGGTGAGAACATTGCCGGATTTGTGTTACGTAAAGAGAATGCTGAAAAGCCCTTTGGCCAATGGAATACGCTCGAACTGATCTGCTTTGAAGGCCAAAGCCTGCATATCGTCAACGGTCAGGTCGTCATGGTACTGAAAAACTCCCGCTATCTAGACAACGGAAGTTACACCCCATTAGTTGAAGGTAAAATTCAGCTGCAAAGTGAAGCGGCAGAAGTGTTTTATAAAAATATTGAAATAAAAACACTGGATAAACTGCCCATCCGCTATAGCAAACTGTTTAACTAATTACGCTAGCTGTTGGTGCTTCTCTTAGCCTAACTTAATATCGTTGTAGCATAGTCGGGAGATGCGAAAAGGATCACCCGACTTGAAAATGCTGCCCCAGTTGGCTTATATACTGTTGATAAAATCAACAATCTATAGCAGATAGGGACGTTAATATGTTAACGGAAGATGCGGAAAGTCATATTAGTTGGCTGGTTTCGGCCAGACCACTGACAAACCGGCAAGAATTATCGGCAAAAAATGAAATCCTGACAGATACGTTACTGTTTGGCCGATTTGCCGATCCTAGACGGGTGTCTCCACTTGACGAAACCCAATGGGTGGACGAACTGAACCAGACACCCCATTCCGATTTTGTATTCTATATCCACGGATTTAACAATCCGCCCTATAAAAAAGTACTGCAACGGGTAGAAAATATTAGTCACCAATTGCACCTTTCGGGGTTAAACAACTTTAAAATCATTCCATTTTTCTGGCCGACGCAAAAAGATGCCATGCCGGTGAACAATTATTTTCAAGATCAACGATGGGCCGACTTAGCAGCCGAGCTGGTCAAAACCTGTTTATTACCCGTTACCCGTCTTTTAACCAACTGCCGCGTGCATATTGTCGCCCACTCCATGGGCGCGCGCTTACTGCTACACAGTTTAAAAGATACTGATTACCAACATCTCTCCCAACTATTTTTGATTGCGCCGGATATTGAAAATGAGGCTCTGGAAAAAGGCAACGAAGGAGAAATATTCAGCACAACCTTCGATCAGGTCACGGTATTTTATGCCAGAGATGATCTGGCATTACGCACCAGTGTGGTGGCGAATATGGTCAACAGAATCGTATCCAGACGCTTAGGCCAATCGGGACCGGAAAACCCGCACCGATTACCCGACAATGTACAGGCCATTGACTGCGATAAAATCAACTTCTCGCTGGACAGAATTAAGGGACACAGTTACTTTGTCACCAAGAACGAACAAATCACCCCGGTGGTTCGCATTATCGGTGAATCACTTAGAAGCATCAATATTGACCCCACGTTGCCACAAAACCACAACGACAACATGCCAGGCAACACCGATTACACCAGAAGGTAAAACAATGCTTATCATAACTAAAACTCGTCTGGCAGCACTGTTGTTTGCATTCGTCAGTGTTATCACCTTCAGCCCCACCTTGCTGGCCAATAATCAGCCGCCCCAGACAACCATTAGCCGCGACGATATTCTCAATACCCACGACTTAATCACGGGAGTAAAACACGCCGTATCCACGGGTGATTTGGACGCGATTAACCAATGGCAACACAAAGCCGCCGAGGTAGCCAAAGCCGCGGGCCTGACACAAGCAGATATTGACTATATCCAATCTGCTTATGTGAAAAATTATTTAGTCTTTAATGCAAAACGCAGTTTATTTAATGATGCTGTCGAGCAGGCATATTACACCTTAGGTGATATTACCCAGATCAAACAACGTTACCCCGAGGCTAGCGATTTATTTAGCCAAGCTGACCAACTTATCCTTGAGCGGGATAACTTAATCCACAACATAGCCAAGGAACTGGCCAACGGTAAACCCGTTACCAATAAAATAATCCAACAGGCAGAGTCCCAATTTATATCTCGCTTTAGTCATAAGCGACTTCAAAAAAGCCACTAGAAAACCAGTAAAAACAAATAAAACAAGTAGTTACCTCATCACTTTATTCACATTAACGCTAGTCGTCTTTACACTGCGTTTACATATCATCGGTTAACTTACCACCCGTATATATGGGTATGCATTGACATACCCAATATCCCCGCAATTCACTTGAGCTGGTCAATTTATCACCATATTATGCGCGCCCTAAACGCGACAACTGATTAATTATTAACCACTTGTAAAATGAAAACAGCGACATTTAAATTATTGGCCTCTTTTACAGTCAGGCAACCCCAGAGTTTACTTCTGGCGGTGTTGGCGTTTTGCTGTTTTCCTGCTCAATGTGACAATGTGGCACAATCTGTCGTATCTAAATTGAACAGCATTCAAATTATTCGGGGCATCGATTATCAGACTCAAAAATCTAACGGTTTGAATAAACTGGAATCCGGCAAGTTTATTGGTTACTCGCATAAACTGGGTGACAAAAATCTGCTGGATTTTTCAGTTAATACCTATTTATATACCGATGACGCGAATGATTCGGTGGAGTGGATAATTGGCGTAGAGCACGAGAATTTAGTGATCAATTACTACAATAATCAGGTAACCAACAATCAATATGTGGAAGTTATTTCCCGCTATCCGGTTAACCATTCACTCAGCATTAATGGCTATATGAGCAATAATAATGATGGGCATCAAATTAGACGGGATTATGCCGTTGCTGTTGCCTACTTTCATACCAAAGATCTGGAAATTGCGGCAGGCTATTCAGACCGCGAAACGCACGCCCAACTCACTGATGGCAATATTTTTGTTAATGTTGTAGGTCACTTTTAATTTTTTACCCCACGCTAGATCACCGTAAAAGCCTTTCCTAAGACCATTCAGTACTTAACATTTTTTATTCAAAGCCGTCTTTGTGACCAATATTAAACGCGGGTGACAGTCCGTTGATTAAACGGGCAAACCATTAGCGGTAAACAATGCCTGAAAAGAGAATTAAATTTGATTTAATAATTGGGATATTCGGGGAAGAAGATTAATTGGTCGGTGTGATAGGATTTACTCCGCACATCCTGTGCTTCGCCCTTCGGGCCGCGCTAAAGCGCGTTCAAATTCGTTCCCGACGAATTGGTGAACACGACGTGACCGCTTCGCGCTTATGTCGTAGGTTCATTAGAATTCTGGCTGTGGAATTTATTTTAGAGAAAATCGAGGAAGAAGATTAATTGGTCGGTGTGATAGGATTTGAACCTACGACCCCTTCACCCCCAGCGAAGTGCGCTACCAAGCTGCGCTACACACCGACCGAAGGCGCATAGTGTACTCATTTATGCTTTCAATGCAACGGATTAGATTAGGCAAACACACTGTTTGCCTAAAGCTTGAGCAATTAAGGTGGAATTATTGGCCGTTATCACTGCCATCCGCGTCGATACGACTGGCGATGGCGCCGTCCTGTCCGCGGTACTTCGCGTCTAAGCGGGAGTTGTAAGGTTTTTCAGCGGAACCTGACATTATTTCAAAACTGACGGCACCGATTTTCATCATTGGCTTAAGTGCCAGTGGCAATTTACCACCATTGAAAAATTCCAGGACAATATTGCCTGACCAGCCCGGATCGATGCGGTGCGCGGTAACATGCACCATCAAACCTAATCGCGCCAAAGAGGAGCGTCCATCCAACCAACCGACAATATTATCCGGTAGCGTAATAGATTCATGGGTAACGGCTAATGCCAATTCACCCGGGTGCAAGAAAAACGCTTTACCTTCGTCGAGAACAATTTCATCACTCATGACTGAATTGAGTGCCGCCTGCATGGACTCTTTAGTGCCACTTAAATCGATATAGGGAGCGTGATGATCCTGAAATACCCTGAATTTGTTGCCTAAGCGAATATCTACCGTTACACCACTGATCATATCGTTCGCTGGAGCAGGATTAATGGCGATTTTCCCTTGTTGTAAATAGTTGACGATGTCTTTATCACACAGGCGCATGCATTTCGCTCTTATTAGTTAGGTTAGATGGGCTAAAAAATTAATCGCGTCATTATACTCATGCCGATAAAAAATACACCTACCATAATTCAGCGACGTGCAACGAGCTTCGAGTGGTGAGCAACTCCAACAGCATTCGTCCCAAATACTTACCGTTTTTGTAGCTTAGGTTCGCAAGTTGTAATAGCGTCACTCAGGACAGATTCTGAACCGCTATTTTCTGACCCGGTTTTAATGATTGTAAATAAAGCTGTTTAGCCATAGCACGTGCAGCGTCCCGATAACTGACGCTTAACGGACTATCTGGTTCACTCACCAACAATGGTGTGCCGCTATCTGCGTGTTCACGGATCACAATATCCAGTGGTAACTGTCCAAGTAATTCAACATGATGATTTTGGGCCAAACGCACGCCCCCTTCACTGGCAAATAACATTTCTTTATGACCACATTGGCGGCACTGGTAATAACTCATATTTTCCATAATCCCTAATACCGGTACATCTACCTTGTTAAACATACTAATTCCTTTTAATGCATCAGCCAGCGCAATATCTTGTGGTGTCGTCACTATGACCGCACCACTGACCGGCACACTTTTCGATAAAGTAAGCTGAATATCCCCTGTCCCCGGTGGCATATCAATAATGAGATAATCCAGTGTGGGCCAGGCCGTTTCCATAAGTAATTGTTGTAATGCCTTGCTGGCCATAGGTCCGCGCCAGATGGCGGCATCTTCGGCAGGCACCAGATAACCGATGGAATTGGCCACCAGACCATGAGATTGCAACGGCTGCATATGTTTACCATCGTCACTATCCGGCTGGGCTTTAGGGTTGCCCAGCATAATCGGAATAGACGGACCATAAATATCCGCATCCAGAATTCCCACCGTGGCCCCTTCCTGCAACAACGCAAAGGCCAGATTCACTGCGCTGGTAGACTTACCCACTCCACCTTTACCGGACGCAACCGCAATCACATTTTTAATACAGGGAATGGGCGGATTATTGGTGGGCAGCGGCATAATCGATTGACTAATATTCAGCTCGATTTTATTCAGTTCGCGAGTTTGTAGCCATTGGCTAAGGAGCTTATTCAATTTACCCAGTTGTGAACTGGCAGCAAACGGAATATCAATGAGCAGTTTATTATTTTTGGCGGTTAACCACCCCGCCACTCCAGCAACTGGAATGGCATAAAATTGGGCGATTTCAGTCTGAATTTGGCTGACTATTTCATCGGTTAACTGTTTTTTGCCAAAAATCATGGTTTTCTCCGGTTAGATATACAAATTTGTCGATGCAAAGCGTGGTGGTTTTCGGTAACATTCGCCACCTCTTTATTAGCTATGGTTTCCTGCAACTACTATGACCCAGACACAGCGCAAAATTCTTGTTACCAGTGCCCTTCCCTATGCCAATGGTTCTATTCATTTAGGCCACTTACTTGAGCATATTCAAACTGATATATGGACAAGATTCCAGCGCATGCGCGGTCATCAATGTTACAGCGTCTGTGCCGATGATGCACACGGCACGCCAGTGATGTTAAAAGCGCAGGAACTGGGTATTACTCCGGAAGAAATGGTCAGTCGCACGCGCGCTGAACATCATCAGGACCTGATGGATTTCGGGGTCGATTATAACAACTACCACGTCACACATTCAGATGAAAATCGTGAAATTTGTGAATTAATTTATAACCGTCTGGATGCTGCCGGTTATATCGTTAAACGTACCATCAGCCAGCTATTCGACCCGGAAAAGCAAATGTTTTTACCGGATCGTTTTGTCAAAGGCACTTGCCCTAAATGTGGTGCCGAAGACCAAAACGGCGATAGCTGTGATGTGTGCAGCGCCACCTATAGCCCGGTCGAGATGAAAAATCCCCGTTCGGTGGTATCCGGTGCCACACCGGTATTAAAAGATTCGGAACATTATTTCTTCGATTTACCGCAGTTTTCTGACATGTTGCAAGACTGGATGAAAAGTGGTGCGATCCAAACCGAAATGGCCAATAAACTGCAAGAATGGTTTGCCGATGGTTTGCAACAGTGGGACATCAGCCGGGATGCGCCTTATTTTGGTTTTGAGATCCCCAATGCACCGGGTAAATACTTCTATGTATGGGTTGATGCGCCTGTCGGCTACATGGCCAGCTTTAAAAACTTCTGCGATAACAATAATGTCGATTTTGACGAGTACTGGAACAAAGATTCCAGTGCTGAGTTGTATCACTTTATCGGTAAAGATATTACCTATTTCCATTCACTGTTTTGGCCAGCCATGCTCGAAGGTGCGGGATTCCGCAAGCCAACTGGGGTTAATGTACATGGTTTTATTACCGTAAACGGCGCCAAAATGTCTAAATCAAAAGGGACCTTTATTAAGGGCCGTACCTTTTTAGAACATTTGAATCCGGAATATTTGCGTTATTACTACGCCAGTAAACTGAATGATAGCGTGACAGACATCGATCTAAACTTTGAAGATTTCGTGTTAAAAGTGAATGCGGATCTGGTCGGTAAAGTCGTCAATATCGCCAGCCGTTGCGCCAGTTTTATTACCAAACGGTTTGATGGCAGCTTATCGGCCAATGTACTGGATCAGGATTTAGTTGATCAGTTTCAGCAAGCTTCCAGCACTATTGCTGAAGCCTTCGAGAAACGCCAATATAACCGTGCCATCCGCGATATAATGTCACTGGCGGATAAAGCCAATCAGTTTATTGATGCCAATGCTCCTTGGGTCAGCATCAAGCAGGAAGGGAAAGAACAATTTACTCACGAGGTATGCTCATTAGGCATTAACCTGTTCCGTATTCTGGTGACCTATTTAAAACCGGTATTACCGACCATGGCCAGCCAGGCCGAAGAATTCCTTAACGACACCTTGAGCTGGGATAGCGCGCAAACTGTGCTGACGAACCACCCTATCAACAAGTTTAAGCCGTTAATGCAACGAGTAGATATGGATAAGGTTAATGACTTGATTGAAGCGTCCAAGGAAGACTTGCAAGCAACACAAGCTGAAAAAGCCGATCCTGATAGTGAACTGGCTAAAGATCCTATTGGCGAGACCATCGAATTTGCCGATTTTGCCAAAGTCGATTTACGCGTCGCATTGATTGCCAAAGCCGAACATGTGGAAGGCGCAGAAAAATTGCTGCGTTTGGAACTGGACTTAGGCAGCGAAACCCGTCAGGTATTTGCCGGAATTAAATCCGCTTATGCCCCAGAAGATCTGCAAGGTAAACATACCTTGATGGTGGCCAATCTGGCCCCTCGAAAAATGCGCTTTGGATTATCCGAAGGCATGGTGCTAGCCGCAGGCCCCGGTGGTAAAGATTTATGGATTATGGAACCTCATGCCGGTGCTAAACCGGGTATGAAGGTAAAATAATTAAGCTGCGGGGCTAAGACCAAAAACGAATTGGCGTCATCTCCGCCTGTGGTTAGCGGGGATGTCGTCTTTTAGCTCGCTGCTCAACGTTGTTTAACTAATGACCATCCCGATGCCAGGCTTGTACGCTGGCTCCTACGGGGGAAAATTGACGGCCAACTTTCCATTTAGGTTTAATCATTGTCAGGGTTGATTCGCGTTTTTTAGCGGTGATCACATAAATCGAACCTAATAACGGTAAATACTTTTCACCAAACATTTGCCACGAACTCGATGGCATGGATTGTCGTTCAAATAAGATCTCACTGTGCAACATCCGCTGATCACTGAGGATTTCAAAACCTAACAACTGTAGCCAGTCTTTGATTCGGCCAGCGGAAAAAAACCTAGCCTGGTGCAACACACTGTCGCCTTTAAACGGTAATAAACGACCAATTCCGGCAAAGCTAAAAGGGTTAAACCCACTGATCACCAGATGACCATTAGGGATAATCGCATAGTTAATTTCACGCAAAATTTGATGAGGATCAGCAGCAAAGTCCAGTTCATGAGCTAAAACAAAGGCATCAATGGAGTTTTCTTGATAGGGTAAAGATTCAGATAACGACAATAATCTGGAACCATTATTCATTTTACAAGTCTGTAATATTCGATGCTGAATTGGACATTCGCTTAAGTCAAGTTGACAACTAAGATCGCCCAATTGCACCATGTGATAACCAAAAAATTGGCGACACTTACGCTTAATCACTTGTTCTGTTAATTGCGCAATATGCTCACCCAGTGGCAATTGTTGCCAGGAACGAGGATAGACAGGTTTATCAGATAAATATGCTGGTTTCATTTTTAAATACTGAATCAACTCTTAAAGGTGATATAAACTGATGATGAACTCAAGTATGCCGGAAGTCACCCCTATTCGTGCATTTACAGATAATTACATCTGGTGCATTCAGCAAGGCAAGCATTGTGCGGTTGTTGATCCAGGTGATGCCAAACCGGTACTGGCCTATTTGCAAGAGCATCAATTAACGCTTACCGATATACTCATTACCCATCACCATGCCGACCATATTGGTGGCTTATCCGAATTATGCCAAGCCTTTCCCGACGCTAAAGTATATGCCGCCAATCGCGAACGTATTCCTCATGTTGATTATTGTCTAAATCAAGCCGACAACATTGAACTTAACGGGTTAGATTTGCAATTTGAAGTTTTCGAGGTACCCGGACATACCCGCGACCATATTGCCTATTATGGCAATATCGGCTTGTTTTGTGGTGACACCTTATTTTCTGCCGGCTGTGGGCGATTGTTCGAAGGGTCCCCAGAGCAAATGTTTGATTCATTACAAAAACTGACCCGATTACCGGCAAATACCAAGGTTTATTGTACTCATGAATATACGTTAGCTAATTTGAATTTTGCTGTCACCGTCGAGCCGAATAACCCGCAACTCACTGACTATCTCTTTGAAGCAAAAGCGATTCGCGCTAACGACAACCCCACCATTCCGACGTCAATAGCACAAGAATTGCGCATTAATCCATTTTTGCGTTGTGACCAAGTTGAGGTGGTTCAGCACGTATCACAATACGCTGGACGGGAGTTAAGTACCGAAAAAGATGTGTTTGCTGAACTGCGGCGCTGGAAAGATCAATTTTAACCCGTACAATGTATGAGAATATCAAAATAAGTTAGTATTGAATTATTAAGCGCGGTTTGCGACGACAAGACAGTTCCAATAAAAACAGCGGTCTTATAACTAAGGAATACACTGCAATATCATGAAAAGAATTACCTATCTCTCTGTGTTCATCTTTCTCAATGGCTGTGCTTCCACATCCTTTCTCTCCGATATCACTGAACAACAGCAAACAGAAGAGCATTTAATTGCCACCCAGATTGTTGAGCAATGCCAAAAAGGCGATACCGAAAATCTGGATAACGATGACTGTGAGCAAGCCCATGAGGGCACCATTCCGGTAAACCACCCTATTGATGAAGTAGAGGTAGAACTGGAAACCAATAACCCCGCTATAGAAGCCAGCGCTGAAGAGCCGGAAATTACCGATGTATGGCAACGAGTGCGCAACCAGCTGCATTTCGCGATTCCCAATAACAAACGTATCGCCAGCCAACGCAAATGGTACCGTGCTCATCCAGAATATATGCAGCGTGTCACCAAACGAGCGTCTCCGTTTTTGTACTTGATTGTAGAAGAAATTGAAAAGCGCAATATGCCATTAGAGCTGGTATTTTTACCCATCGTAGAGAGTGCATTTGATCCCTTTGCCTATTCACATGGACGGGCGGCCGGTATGTGGCAATTTGTGCCCGCTACCGGTAAACGTTTTGGATTAAAACAGGGTTGGTGGTACGACGGACGCCGTGATGTGATTGCCGCGACCAAAGGTGCACTCGATTACCTTACTTATTTGAACGAAATGTTCGACGGCAACTGGTTACATGCATTGGCCGCCTACAACAGTGGCGAAGGGCGGGTTTCGCGAGCAATAAAAGCCAATAAGAAGCAAGGTAAGTCTACGGATTTTTGGTCACTGGATCTGCCCAGAGAAACGCGTGCCTATGTGCCTAAATTATTGGCATTGGCCGATATTATGCGTAATCACTCCGAAGACAACGATAGCTGGTACCCAATTGCCAATCATCCTGTGACTCAGGTGGTTGATGTGGGTTCACAAATTGATTTAGCCCTGGCCGCTGAAATGGCGAATTTAACCGTGCAGGAATTACATGCCTTAAATCCCGGTTACAATCGTTGGGCCACTGATCCGGACGGCCCACATCAGTTACTCTTGCCGATTGAAAATGTCGATACCTTTACTGCCGCGTTAGCTGAAACCTCAGATAAACAAAGGTTAAACTGGATACGGCATAAAGTTAGAAGTGGTGATAGCCTGTTAAAACTGGCAAATAAATATCACACCACGGTCGACATCATCCGTAAAGTGAATGAAATTAAAGGTAATATGATTGTGGCTGGAGATCATCTGGTCATCCCGGTGGCGTTAAAATCACTGGATTTTTATTCCCTGTCGCAAGAACAACGCTTGGAAACCACCCAGTCCCGTTCACACGGACTGAGCAAAATCACCCATGAGGTTGTATCCGGCGATACCTTCTGGGATCTTAGCCGCAAATACAAAGTGAATCTGCGCAGTTTGGCAAAATGGAACGGAATGGCGCCAACGGATCCTTTGCATCCAGGACAGGATTTGGTCATTTGGTTAAATAAGGTCAGTAGCCAGCAAACCAAAAACTCAGTAATGCGCAGTTTAACCTATACGGTACGTAACGGTGATTCGTTGGCACGTATCGCACAAAAATTTAAAGTACTGGTATCGGATATTAGCCGCTGGAATCAGCTAAATATTAAAAAATACCTGCAACCGGGTCAGAAACTGAAAATTTTTGTGGATGTGACCAGAACTTAACTGACGACCTAGCAGCTGATAAATAACGATACCAATGCCGCTATTTCAGCGGCATTTTTACAACCTTAGTAACAGTTAAATTTAATCAAGGAAATGATCAACGTGTGGGGCATCTATTGGCGGTATCTGATTTCAATATCACTCACCGTGTTGCTATTAGGATCGTTAGATGAGCAACTTGTATGGCTATACCCTCTTGACTCAAACCTGAAACCGACCGTGTTTTGGGCCGTTATTGCCCTTATTTTTGCGGCCTTTACGCTAGTGCAAAATAAAGGCATACATTACTTTTTTTGGGGCGGCAAATCGTCCTTAAGTCCACAGGTTTGGGCCAGATTTAACAGCGTAATTATAATGTTTTTGCTTGGATTAGCGTTGTTAGGTGTTCTGGTGGCTAACGCTTTCAGTCAACCAGTCTGGGCACAGTACAAACTATTTGTTCAACCCGCCTGCCTTATCTTATATCCTTTATACGCAGCGTGGCGGGTGACAAAACATACTAAAATCTCTGTCGAATCTCGCCGAACATAAAATTTGCTCGGCACTCGTAACTCGTCGCTCGTAGCAAAATTATCTAAACAACACCTTCTCTTGATTAAACCAATACACACAAAAGCCAATCAAGGCACCGGCAATTAATGCGGTAGAACCAAAGATGGCAATCAGTGCAAAGTAATCCATGGTGCCTTTAATTAATTCCTTCATGGCAAGTGCCACATTGGTCAGCGGTACCCAAGCCCAACCACCGCTTAAAGTTACGCCGGGTAACATGGCTAGCACAATGGGCATAATAATAAAGATAATTAATGCGCCCATATAGCTCTGTGCTTCCTTAAAGCTACGTGCATAAATAGACAAACAGAGTAATACCGAGGCAAATATTGATACCACCGGGATCAGCATCAAAAACATCAAAATAAAATCGAGTATGCTAATCGCCGACATAAACTGAACAACAAATTCAATTGCCATGCCTTGGCTGAGAATAATGCCCCAAATAGCCATACTGGCAACCGTAATTAAAGCCGACGTCGCACCAGCAAACGCAATAGTGAAAAACTTACCCAACACAATTTTGTAACGGTCAATGGGAGAAATCAGCAAGGTTTCTAATGTACCGCGCTCTTTCTCTCCTGCTCCTAAATCCGAAGCAGGATACATGGCACCCTGAAAACACAGAATAAACACTAAATAAGGCACAATCCCGCCAATTTTTTCTCCCCAATCTTCACGCTTGTCTGCGATATTATTTTTTTCCAGCAATATAGGCTCAAGTAAGGCTGTTTGTTGCTCAGGGTTGACACCTAACTGTGCAAATGCACTTTGCTGGCGTTGTTTGGAGAGTTTTTCTACCTGATCATTTACGCGGTTATACACCATATTTAATGAGGCATCATTCAAATGCAGTTCGAGTTTTTGCTGGCCGGTGCTAAATAAATCACCGCTAAAACTTTCGGGCACCACCAATACAAAATCGACAACATTATCTTTGATTAGCTGTTTAAAATCTTGCTGGGGATCCACCGCGACCCATTCAAATTTGTCGGTCGCGTCACGCAATGCACTGCTTAATTGCGGAGCATATTCAGCGCCAATTAAACCGTATTTCAATACTTTATTTTGAGCATCTTTAATCGCTTGGCCAGAAATAAATGCCACGCCACCAAATATCATCGGGAATAACAGTACGGGTAATGCGATCATAAAAAACAGGGTTTTCTTATCACGCAGTAATTCTTTTAACTCTTTACTAAATACTTGCCACATCTGATTGCTCCTTATCCCAATGTTTGCATAAATGACTGGTGAAGCCCGTCACTGGATAACTGCCGAAACTGCTCTATGGTGCCATCAAAGCAACTGCTTCCTTGATTAATCACCGTAACTCGATCACATAACTCATTCACTTCATCCAGATGATGGGTTGAGAAAATCACCGGGGTTCCTTGCGCTTTTAAGCGTTTTATAAATTCCAGTACGGTTTGGGTGGCCATAATGTCTAGTCCGGTAGTTGGTTCATCCAAGATGACTAACGCCGGTTGGTGGATCACGGCTCTGGCAATAGCGGTTTTTTGTTTCATCCCACTGGAAAAGGTTTCGCTACGGCGATCCAGAAAACTCTGCATATCCAGCAACTGGGCTAATTCTTCAATACGATGAGCAATAGTCGCCGCATCTAACCCATGTAACTGACCAAAATAGGTAATATTTTCACGACCGGTTAAACGACCGTATAAACCGGTCGTCCCGGATAGAAAGCCTATTTTCTGGCGGGCAATTAAAGGATTTTTAAGTACATCATCGCCATCGATACTAACGGAACCGGAATCGGCCTTCAGCGCAGTAGACAAAATACGTAAGGTGGTCGTTTTACCTGCGCCATTCGGACCTAATAGTGCTAACACCTGGCCATTTTGACAATTAAAACTAACATCTTGAACTGAATGAAAAAACCGACCTTTCAAGCGGGGATCCTTGCGCTCTTGCTCACTTAGCTTTTTTGGATTTTCCACCGCAAATTTCTTTGCCAGCTGATGAATTTCAATCATTTCCCTATTTCCCTTTTGATTGTTAAGCCCGAATTGATTAATCTGGCCATAGTGTAAATTATTACATAGTATTCAAGACGTTATTGCAACAATACCAAACTGGGCATTGGTATAGTTTGGTAACAAAACATTTAAGGGAATAAAATGTAGTTAATCGCATAATCGAAAGCGTTCACCAGTTGTTCACCCCTTTTTTGATCACATCACCTTGTTGTAAGGCTTGTGCCATTACCGAAGTCAACGCCAGCTTAATTTTAGGTTGCCCTATTGCTAAGCCCATAGACGGTTTTAGCGTCGCTCCATCAATAATACGCGCAACTGCAATAATCTCATCTACCGGAGAATTCTTTTTAACTTGTTTAATCTGTTTGGCAAATTTGGTTCCTTTAAAATAGATAGCAACTGATTTCTTAAACAGTTTCATCCAGTTTTTAGCGTATTCTTGACCTGAACCTGTTGTTTTATGAAGATAAGTATTTAAGGTCATAAAAAAGGTCATGTTTTCTTCAATAAATGTGCGATTATTTAGCTCAATATCTAAAACACAATTCCACATAGTGTATGGAATAATAAAGTCTACTCGTCCACCTTGATATTTTATTTTATTAATGGCTAATTTTTGCGTTCGAGCAATGAGTTTGTTTTTACAGTGCTGATAAAGCTGGATATCTAAATGATTGGTTGTAATGATTTTTTCATATAATTGGGAAGATATTTGACTTACTTTAGGACGGTTAATAGTTGCGCGTTTTACTTCCATCGTTTCAGGCCAAGTAAACCCACCAATATCGCTGAAATAACTGAGTGAGCGGTCAAATTCTTCAAATATTCCAACATGAATATCGAGTTGATCAATTAAAGCGATAATTTCTTCAGCGCGCTGCTCGGGCATATTCTCTTGTGAATAAATACGTTGACCATCTAAAAACTTCAGCATGTAATTAGCTGTTTGTGGATTATCAATATACTCAGAAAAATCTTTCGGTTGGCTAGTGAGAAACCCCATAAAATCTATGTTTTTTCGAATATAATAGTATTCAGAAATAAGCCTATCTACTGGATGCCTTAGCATCATAAAGATAAATTCATGTTTATATTTTTCAATATTTTCTCCATCAAAAATATCGCCACAAGTTGATGTTTTTGTTTCAAAATCTAGATGACGATAATAATGATCTAACGGCGTTTGCCACTCAGTACCTTTCATAACACAATTGATGCTTGTGCCACCAGTTTTAGGAATGTGAATAAATATTGGTTGTTGCTGCTGATCCATAAAAATGTCTCTATGAGTAGTAATAGGGTGTTATTCAGTCGTAATTACAGACAGCCCACAATTTCCCTTTTGATTGTTAAGCCTGAATTGATTAATCTGGCCATAGTGTAAATTATTACATAGTATTCAAGACGTTATTGCAACATTATGACACGAAGCAAATAGCATGATGTCGTAACAAAATATTTAAGGGAATGATATGCAACCAATAAGTAATCCATTACAGGCTTGTAGTGATATATTTTTTAAACCTAATCGTGTTTTTGCAACGTTAGTCCACCAACATAACTGGTCATGGATCCCCTTTTTTCTGGTCATCCTGATGGCGACGCTGCCGATTTATTTGTATTTCAACGTTGTTGATTTTGCGTGGTACAAAGACATGCTGGTGCAACTGCAAATGGGTGATAAAAGCCCTGCCGAACAAGCTGCTTTTGGCGATCAGCTGCATAAACCACAAATACAAGCATTTAGTCTATTGGGCATTGCTTTTGGATTAATTGTTATTAACGCCATCATCGCCCTATACCTCAATATCATGACCAAAATGGATGAAGAAAATATCCATGGTTTTACCGACTGGTATGGATTTATCTGGTGGACATCAATGCCAATAGTCCTTACCGGGCTGATAAGTTTGTTAATTATCGTGCTAGCGGATAATCACCAGTTGCCACTGGAAAATCTGGCACCGACTAATTTGTCTTATTTGTTAGGTCTTAGCTTAAAATCGGACTGGTATAATCTTGCCAGCAATATTCGTTTGGAAACATTCTGGGCGATGTATCTCACTGCAGTTGGAGTCAGTCAGTGGACTAAATTAAGCAATAAACAATGCTGGATGATTGCGGTTGCCCCGAGTCTGATTATTTGGGGTATCTGGGCTATTATTAAACTCATATAAACAATCACTTATAGTTAAACGACTGCCTATATGAATTTATCGCAAGGGATCACCAGCCTTGTTCTTTGCGTTGGCATCAGCTTCGGCTGCATGGCTAGCGATATCAATTCTGCACGGCAGGACGATACCAATCACTCCGTCACGGCAAATGACTGGCCGCCGCTATTAATTCTTACCGAGCATAGTCCTCCGGGAGAATATTTAAATGAATCTGGTCAATTAGCCGGCGCAACCGTTGAATTAATCCGGCATTTGATGGTGCAGATGAAGGAAGATGGCAAAATGCTACTACTGCCATGGGCACGAGCCCTGGAGATAGCCAAAAGTGAAAACAATGTCGCGCTGTTTGAGACTATTCGCAATGAAGACCGCGAAACACAATTTAAATGGGTTGGTCCGCTTAAGCATTATCAAATATCACTATATGCCCGTTCCGACAAAGTAGAACCGGGTTTAACCATGCAGCAACTGGCCAAACGCTACAATGTCTGTGCTAATCGAGGTTCGGTGTATGCCAGTATGCTGCAGGAAATGGGATTTGTTGCAGACAAAAATTTAGTGCTAACCGTCAATGAAGATCGCTGTGCCCGCATGGTTGTTCAACAACGGGTCGATTTAGCCCCGTTTAATGAAAATACTATGCAACGATTACAAGCCAGATCGATACTCGGTGAGACGCAACTTTTCCCGGCTATCTTGCTGACCGAGATTAAGCTCTATATCGCATTTTCCAAAGATGTGGACGACCATCGCATTCAACGCTGGCAACAGGCGCTGGAAACCAGCTATCGTGATGGTACGATGCGTAAACTCTACACCGGTGTGTATAGTGAGCAAGCAATAAAACGCTTGGAAGAGTTTGCTTCCAAGGTACTCAATGTCAGCGATTATCCTAACTATCGTTTGGGCATAAAATAATTTTTGTTCTGATAAAATTCTGACCGCTCATTTTCGGCCCACCATCCCGGTATCCCCAGTAAAGGCAACGGTGACAAGCGCCCTTTATCCGCTAATGGATTAGTGCGTAAATAATCCAATAATGCTTGGTCTACTAACCGGTATTTTTGCGTTGGACAGGCGTGCCAAAATTCGTCCTGCACTGGTAAAGCTAAAAACTTGCCGGTAAGGCCAATATAAGGTTGTAGCAACATCTCATAGTTTGCATGACCAAATATCAGCGCATCGACCTTGCTCCCCCATTGGTCACGATGTTGCACAAACGCCTTGTGCCATTGGTGTTCACGCAATAATTGCGGTATCAGTTCATCACGGTAAACCAGCACCACGCCACACTCGTCGAAATGAGTAATACGATTACGTCTGGGTGTGCGCGGATGTAGACCATATTGATTAATATCTTCGATATGCTGGTGGTTTAACTCCGCTTTGCTCAAAGGGAAATTCAGCCAAATAGCCGCATTGAACAGGTCATGCCAATTAGCCAGTCGAGTTGGAATAAGGTGCTGCTTAAAAATAATTTGTTCGTAATAGTCAGTCTCATCGTTCAATTCATCTTGGGCCACAAAGCGTTTGGATAATGGGGCTAAACGATTTAAGTCCTCACAGTCAGGCCAGTTCTTAAACTGTTCAAACCCCAAGTGAGCCAATTGATTAAACGGCGATAACGACCAAATATGAGAAAACCACTGCATAGAATTAGAGTTGCGATACGCTTTTCCCTATACTGTCATAATTTCCTAACCGAGAAGAGTATAATAATGAAAAAATATCTAAATCTTGTCGCACCAATTGCCGTCATTCTGCCGGCTATTGCGTTATCGGGTTGTGATACACCACAATCAGGCACACCTCACCAAGCCGCCCAACCCCAGGGTTTTGAACAAGCTTACCAAAGCATTAGCAGTGAAGACTTGCGCCAGTACACCAAAGTAATCTCCTCCGACGAATTCGAAGGCCGTTCACCCACTAGTCCCGGTGAAAAGAAAACTCTGGATTACCTCACCAGCGAATTCAAAAAACTCGGTTTACAACCCGGTAATGGTGACAGCTTTCTACAACCAGTTGAATTACTCGAAATCACCGCTGATCCGGATATAACACTGAATATTGGTGATGAAACCCTGCCCTATGGCGAAAACATGATGCTCAGTACTTCCAGAGAGCAGGAACTAGTCGAATTAAAAGATTCTGATGTGGTATTCGTTGGTTATGGTATTAACGCGCCGGAATATGACTGGAACGACTATGCCGGTCTGGATGTAAAAGGTAAAACAGTGATTATTTTGGTCAATGATCCTGGTTTCGAAAATCCCGACAGCGGCAAGTTTCAAGGTAAAACAATGACTTACTATGGCCGCTGGACCTACAAATATGAAGAAGCCAGTCGTCAAGGTGCCGAAGCCGCGATTATCGTGCATGAAACCGAGCCAGCCTCGTACGGTTGGTCCGTTGTCGCCAATAGCTGGAGTGGCCCACAATATGGTCTGGTCAAACAAAATGGCAATATGGATAGAGTCGCTGCCGAAGGCTGGATCGCCCATGAAGTCGCACAAAATCTATTCCGCCATGCCGGTTTTAATTTTGAAGAAGAAAAAGCCAAAGCGATGCAAGGCCCTTACTCGCAAGCTTTAAATATTAAAGCCTCGGCGACAATCAAAAGTACCTTGAAAAAATCTGACAGCTACAATGTGATTGCTACCCTTCCCGGTAGCAGCGCACCGGATGAGCATATTATCTATACCGCCCACTGGGATCATTTGGGCAAAGATCCAAGCCTAAAAGGTGATCAAATTTATAATGGCGCACAAGATAATGCGTCCGGCACCGCCGCCGCACTAACCATGGCAAAAGCCTTTGCCAGTCTGGATACTCCTCCGGCTCGGTCAGTTAGCTTTTTAGTGGTTACGGCCGAAGAACAAGGATTGTTAGGCTCAAAATACTACGCCGATCACCCCATTATTCCGCTGGCTAAAACCGTTGCCAATATTAATATGGACGCCATGAACATTTTAGGTAAAACCAAAGACGTCACCGTTGTGGGTAAAGGTAAATCCGAGTTAGAAGATTACCTTGAAAAAGCCGCTAAACGTCAGGGTCGCTATCTGGTAGAAGAAGATAAGCCTCAAGCCGGTTACTATTATCGTTCGGATCATTTCAGCTTTGCTAAAAAAGGCGTTCCAGCGCTGTATGCCGAAGGAGGCAGTGAACCGATTGATGAAGCAACGGCACAGTATCGTAAACGTACCAGCTTAATTACCACGGGTTGCTATCATCAGGTATGTGATGAATTCCGCGAGAAATGGGACTTTTCAGGAGTGCAACAAGACACCCAGTTATTGTTTGAAGTCGGCTATGATATTGCCAACTCCACAGACTGGCCACAATGGTCAAAAAGTAGTGAATTCCAGCGACCTGCGCAATAATTCAGCAATGCCCGCCTAAATGGCGGGCTTTTTATATGAAATAGCAAAATATTCCACCTTTTTCCTTGCATTTTTCTGCCGTACTGGCAAATTCAGGGGGCAATGAGAATAAGCCCTCCTGTATGACATCAAATCAATAAAAATAACAAGATGTCGACACATTCCGGTGAATGAATTTTTTGCACTGATGATAAAAATCAGACAATAGCCGGACAAAAAGATTAATTAACAACTGTTGAGAGAGAACCCCGTATATGTGTGGTATTTTTGGTATTCTGGACATCAAATCTGATGTAGCAGAATTAAGGACGCAAGCATTAGAACTTTCCAAGACATTACGCCATCGTGGCCCTGACTGGTCAGGTATCTGGAATAATAATAATGCAATTTTGGCTCATGAAAGACTGGCCATTGTTGATGTTAATAATGGCGCCCAACCTCTGACCAATAATAATGACACTCATATTCTGGCCGTTAATGGTGAAATTTATAATCACAAGGCATTACGTGCTAATTTGACTCAACCCTATGATTTTAAAACAGAATCAGATTGCGAAGTGATCTTGCCTTTGTACCAAGAGCAAGGTATTGAATTTATCGATAGTTTACAGGGCATGTTTGCGTTCATTTTGTATGATGCCGAGCAAGACGCCTACTTGGTTGCCCGTGATCATGTGGGTATCATCCCACTATATACCGGCTATGATGAACACGGTAACTTCTATGTTGCCTCAGAAATGAAAGCCTTGGTGCCTATTTGTAAAACCGTACAGGAATTCCCGCCAGGACATTATCTATGGAGCAAAACCGGTGAGCTGAAAAAATATTATCAGCGAGACTGGATGGACTACGAAAATGTTAAAGATAACCAAACTAGTCTGGAAGATTTGAAAGCCGCTTTTGAAGATTCGGTTCGTTCACACCTGATGTCAGATGTGCCTTATGCAGTATTATTGTCTGGTGGCTTGGATTCGTCTCTGGTTTCAGCCGTTGCGGCCAAATATGTGGCCAAACGTATTGAAGATGAAGGCCAGTCTGATGCGTGGTGGCCGCGTTTGCATTCCTTCTCGGTTGGCCTTGAAGGCGCGCCCGACCTGGTTGCCGCTAAAAAAGTAGCCGATATGATTGGTACCGTACACCATGAAGTGCATTTCACTATTCAGGAAGGTCTGGATGCCATCCGTGACGTAATTTACTTCCTGGAAACCTATGATGTCACGACGATTCGTGCCGCCACACCGATGTACCTAATGAGCCGTAAAATTAAGGCAATGGGAATTAAAATGGTGTTGTCTGGCGAAGGTGCCGATGAAATTTTTGGTGGTTATTTGTATTTCCACAAAGCGCCCAATGCCAAAGAGCTACATGAAGAAACCGTGCGTAAACTGGAGCGCTTGCATATGTTTGATTGTGCTCGTGCCAATAAAGCGACTGCTGCTTGGGGTGTGGAAGCCCGTGTGCCCTTCCTGGATAAGAAGTTTATGGATGTGGCCATGCGTCTTAATCCGCAAGACAAAATGTGTATTGACGGCAAAATGGAGAAATGGGTATTACGTAAAGCCTTTGATAACGGTGAATACCTGCCTGCTGAAGTATTATGGCGTCAAAAAGAACAATTTAGTGATGGCGTAGGCTACAGCTGGATTGATTCAATCCGCGATCACGTCAATCGCGAAGTGTCCGATCAACAATTGGCCAACGCATCTTTCCGTTTCCCAATTAACACGCCGGATACTAAAGAAGGCTATTTCTTCCGCACCATTTTTGAAAGCTACTTCCCTCAGGAAAGTGCCGCTCAATGTGTACCCGGTGGAAAATCCATTGCTTGTAGTACGGTCGAAGCATTGGAATGGGATGCCAGCTTTAAAAGTAATGCCGATCCGTCGGGTCGAGCCATGAAAGATGTTCACGAGAACGCCAACTAAGTCATAAATGGTGTGTTAATCACAGCAAATTAAAAAGGGAAATAGTGATATTTCCCTTTTTTTGTTTGTAGAATGGGTATCCAAACCGCATCCGGATACTGCTTATGTCTGTGGAACAGCTGATTGAAAACTGGTTACCTGTCATTGCCACTCTGGTCATTTTTGCTTTACTGATTTCTCTGGCTAACTGGTTGCTGTTTACCCGCTTTAAAAACCCCGGCAATGAGAATGTGTTCACCCGCCAGTTATTGATGCTGTTACTGACCCTAATGGCGATTGTCGCGGTGGTTGTCACCTTGCCTATTAGTGAAGGCACCGAAACACAAATACTGAGTTTAATTGGCTTAGTGTTATCCGGCTTACTGGCGTTTTCTTCCACCACTATTTTTAGCAATTTAATGGCTGGCGCGATGATGCGCTTTACCCAGCCCTTTCGTACTGGTGATTTTATTCGAGTTCAGCAACATTTTGGCAGGGTTACCGAGCGCGGCTTGTTTGATTGTGAAATACAAACCGAAAACCGCGAGCTAATTGCCATTCCCAATAGCTTGTTAATTCACAACGCAATTACCGTTATCCGTAGTTCAGGCACCATTATCTCGGTGTCATTATCACTAGGTTACGATATACATCACAGTAAAATTGAAAAACTGCTAAAACAAGCAGCTGAACAGGTTGGTTTGGAAGATCCTTTTGTACATATTACCGAACTGGGCAACTTTTCAGTCACTTACAAAATCAGTGGTTTATTGTTAGATGTCAAAAACGTACTTACCACCCGCTCCAATCTTTATTGTCATGTACTGGATTGTCTGCATAACAATGATATTGAAATTATGTCTCCCACCTTTGTCAGCCAGCATGCCGGTCCGGATGTGGAGCGGAAAATAGCCCCATCACCTAAACGCCAAAAAACATCAGCACAAACCGTGGCTGAAGATATTGTATTTGATAAAGCTGAACAGGCAGAACAGCAAGAAAAACAGAAGAGTGAATTAGTCATTCAACTGGATGAATTAAAACAACGACTCTCTACAGCAGACAAAGCCGACAAAACGGCTATTGAACAACAAATACTCAATTTAGAAGAGCAACTCAAACAGATTAAACAGCCCCTAGAGGAATAATGATAAATATAAAGTTACCCAAACAGAACTTTAAGACCTCTCAATACCAACAAAGTACCATTTAAGTAACATTATACAACATTGAAATAAATTGTATTTTAACTATAATATCCACAATAAGTAACTTTAATTAAATTAATTACAATTAAGTTCCTTTTTGGGAGCATTATGAAAATAGAAGAAAAGTCACCTTCAGCCATTGCTGAACAATTAGGTAGCCGACTGAAACAGGCACGGCTCAATGCCGATTTAACTCAAGCTGACGTTGCCGAACAAGCCGGAATTTCCAGAAAAATGGTAATGGCAGCGGAAAAAGGCAAAGCGCAACTCGAAACCTTAATTGCCATTATGTTGGTACTGGATTTAGCCAGTCAGTTAAATCACTTTATTCCTCAACAAAACATTTCGCCTATCCAGTTAGCTAAATTACAAGGCAAGCAACGCCAACGTGCATCGGGAACCAAATCGAGCGATCCTGAGGAGACTTCACAATGGTAATGGAAGTCGTAAATGTCAGTTACGCCAATCAACGTGTTGGGGCGGTCAGTTTTGATAAACAAAGTGGCTATGCTGCTTTTCAGTACACCGCTGACTTTATTAAAAGTGGGATCCAGCTTTCTCCGCTAAAAATGCCCTTAAGCAAACGAATTTATACTTTTCCCGAAATTGACTACGCCGCTTTTAAGGGTTTACCCGGCTTGATTGCCGACTCACTGCCGGATGATTTTGGCAATGCGGTGTTAAATGCCTGGGTCGCTCGCCAAGGTAAATCCCCCGATCAAATATCACCGCTGCAAAGGCTCCAATATACCGGTAAACGGGGGATGGGCGCGCTGGAATATACCCCGGCAACTCAAATTAAAAATTTAAATGCTTCACAACAGATTGAAATTGAATCGCTGGTGGCGATAGCCCAGGAAATTCTGAATGAACGACAGCAATTTCAGGTTTCATTAACCAACCAAGGCTCGGAAGACAAGCAAGCCATGATGGAACTGTTATCGGTGGGTATGAGCGCGGGTGGTGCCAGGCCTAAAGCAGTACTGGCGTTTAACCATGATTTTAGTCAGGTGCGTTCCGGGCAAACCACTATTCCCGAGGGTTTTAAACACTATCTAATGAAATTTGATGGCGTAAGTGAACATCATCAAGGGCAGGAAACCTTTGGCGATCCCATGGGGTTTGGCAGTATGGAATATGTCTATTCACTGATGGCAAACCAATGTGGTATCCAGATGATGCCCTGCCATTTAATTGAAGAAGGCAGCAGACGTCATTTTATCACCCAACGATTTGATCGGATCGGGAATAAAAAAGTCCATATTCAGACTCTTAACGGTTTAGCACATGTCAGCTATAAACAACCCGGAATCTTTTCCTATGCGGAACTATTCGGTATTGCCCGCCAGTTAAAGCTATCAGCCAAAGACGCTGAGCAACTATTTAAACGTATGGTATTTAATGTCGTGGCACGTAACCATGACGATCATGCCAAAAACTTTGCGTTTTTGCTGGATAACCAGCATCAATGGCAACTATCCCCCGCCTATGACTTGGCTTACAGTTACAAACCCGGCAGTAAATGGGTCAATAGCCACTGGATGACCCTCAACGGTAAAAGAGATAATTTTAACCGTGAGGATTTTTATCATTTTGAAAAACTCAGCCCGATTTTTTCCAAAGCTAAAATTAACCAGATTATTGATTCAACGATTGAACACCTCAGCCACTGGCCAACACTGGCTAAACAACATGAGGTACCGGATTCACTGATAAAAGAAATACATCACAATCTGCGCTTGGCGCTGTAAAGTATTAGCGCAATACAAACAGTCTTCACTCAACAGGTACCGCGTTCGTAAAGAAAAAACACGGCTAAACGTGCCTTGTCATCCCTGTTTAACACACTAGCGGGATGACAAGGCAGCAGTAATTAAGGTCGTTGATATTGCACTGGCTTATCTTTTGCCGCTTGCATATAGCGATCACGCAGCTTGGTTTGGCGTGATTCGAGTTTGATTTGCTCTCCATGAATAATCACCTGTTCTGCGGCACTCATGACCTCCAGCGGATCGCCAGACCAAACCACGACATCGGCTATTTTCCCTGCTTCAAGCGACCCATAATCCTTATCAACCCCGTAAATTTTGGCGGTATTAATGGTTAATGATGCCAACCCATCTATCCAGCTCAAACCGTTGGCGACAGCATTACCGGCATGTTGGGTAATTAAACGGATATTATGATTCTCAATTCCAATTGAGGTTAATACCCCAGCTTGAGCCAAACGCCCAGCGTTCGCCATGGTGGCGGCCAGTTGGTCAAATTCATAAGGTAGATTAGATTCGGGATTGAGAATAACCGGAATACCCGCCTGAGCAATCTCATCGGCGATCATCCAACCTTCAGTGGCATATAATAACACCAGCTGTAAATCGGGATGACGCTGTTTAAATGCCAATACTTGTCGAATATCCGCAACCCGATGTGCCGCCACCAACAAGGGTTCTTTACCCTTAATTACGTTCATTAATCCATTTACATCGGCTTTCGATAAACTGCCAAACCATTCATCATTAGCAGTTAATGGTTTGCCGTTGCGGGATGTGGCTTCTGTTATGGCATTTTCCAATATTGGCCATAATGCGGCACGACTGCCTCCATTATGATCCGCCCCACTATTACTCACATCCAGTCGCATAAAGGCGTGAGGCTTAATTAATGGTGACGTACCATTACCCAAGCTGATCATCGCACCCTGCCCCTGAAATAATGTGTCAGAGTGATTTATTCCCGTGGCGGCACTGGTGACCCCTTCGATACGGTTAATAGCGATAAGCGTTGAGTCAGGATTAAGTGCATAGGACACATCAAACGCAGCGCCTAAGGGTGAATAAACTGATTTATCAACCGTCGCATCGACCGTACCAGCGGAGGAGCTCACTTCTTCCAGTCCCAATTGAGTTTGAGCACCAATTAAGCCCGGTGTAATGACTTTATCCTTAGCGTCGATAACCCGATAGCCTTGAGGCACCGCGTCCATAGCCACAATTTTTTCTATCCGCTGCCCATCAATTAATAAAGCTTGGTCAGTTAAACTGCCCTGCTCGCCCATGGTATGTATTGTTCCGCCTACAATCGCGATTTTATCGGCCAAAACATTGGCGCTACACAGCAAACTAGCAGCAATCAGAGTGTGAGTTACGATCTTCATTTTACGTCTCCTTCACCAGGCTGGCCCAATTCAAAATCCGATACCGGCCAACTGTTTGGATCTTGACGATCGAAAGCTAATCCACCATCGATATATACTCGTTCTGCTTGTGCATAAGTCGAAAACGGATCGCTACTCCAGAGCACCACATCCGCATTCTTGCCGGCTTCCAACGAGCCAGTTTGGTCAAAAATCCCCAACGATTTAGCCGGATTGGCGGATAACCACTGCCAGGCTTGCGCCTCACTGATATTAATCCCTACTCGTTGTCCATCAGCTAACGCTTTGGCAGCTTCCTGATTTAAACGCTGGATCCCCAAGTCACTGTCTGAGTGAACAATGGCACAAGCTCCTGCGTTATGTACCATGGCTATATTTTCACGAATCCCATCGTAGGCTTCCATTTTAAAGCCCCACCAGTCGGCCCACATCGCTGAGCAGACATTATTAGCGGCTAATTTATCAGCAATTTTATACGCTTCAACGGCGTGCTGGAACGAATTGATTTGATATCCAAATTCTTTCATCACATCCATCATCGTGCCCATGTCATCGGCACGATAACAATGCATATGGACTTTAATCTCTCCTGCTAAAACACCTGCCAATGTATCCAACTTCAAATCACGTTTAGGAGGTTTAGGATTCTCGCCTTGTTTATATTCTTCAGTGTATTTATCCCAACTGCGCTGATAATCCTGAGCATCTGCCCATGCCTGACGATAACCGGCCACATTCCCCATACGCGTACTTGGACCGCCTTTATTGCCGTAAACACGTTTAGGATTCTCGCCACAGGCCATTTTTAAACCATAAGGCGCATTGGGAAATTTCATATCTTGTACCGTTCGATTCGGTAAGTTTTTAACTGTGACTGAACGGCCACCGACCAAGTTAGCTGAACCGGGAAGGATTTGTAAGGTAGTCACCCCACCAGCCAATGCGCGATTAAAGCCCGGATCTTGAGGCCAAACGGAATGTTCGGACCAGACTTCAGCCGTCACCGGTTTGGTCATTTCATTGCCATCAGAGTGAGATGTCGTGGAAGGAGATGCATAAACGCCTAGATGGGAATGTACGTCAATAATTCCCGGCGTCACCCATTTATCCTTGCCATCAATAATCTGAGTCCCCTCGGGAATACTTGTCACTTCACCGACCTGTTGAATTTTACCATTTTGGATAAAAATTGATCCGCCATCGATCTTCCCACCAATCCCATCCAAAATAGTCACATTGGTGATTAAAACGGTTTGCGCTGGTAAGGGTTTATAGGTACTGGGGAAGGGATTTTTATTTATTTCGACTAAGGGAGCTTGTGTTTTCTTGCTATCGTCATCGCAAGCTATCAATACGCTTGCGGTAATCACAAAAAAGGCAGCAATGGTCAATTGCTTGAGTTTTAATTCCATGGTCATGTCCGGTTATTATTGTCATTATTCCGAAATAAGACTAATCCTGATTATTTGATTGTTCAAGTTGCCTTACAATTTGATCCGATTGGCGTAATGTCCGGATACTATCGAATAGCTGCTCTGCCTGTGAATACTGATGGCTTAAATACTTTAACCACTGCTTTATTCGATTTGGATAATAACGGCCTTTGTCGCCAAAAATTTCATAACCGGAATAATCAATAAGCAATTGTTTAACCTGTTGCCAACTCATAGGCTGCTGATGGCCTTTAATGACCTGAGCCAAGTTAGGCAAGGCTAATGCGCCGCGTCCTAACATCAGGTCCTGACATTGTGATTGTGAACGGCATTGCTCGGCATCCGCCAAACTCCAGATTTCACCATTAGCAATAATAGGAATAGTGGTTTGTTGGCGGATTTTACCAATCCACTCCCAGTAAGCCGGTGGTTTGTAACCTTCGACCTTGGTACGCGCGTGGATCACCAATAAATTGGCCCCAGCGGCTTCAATGGCCTGAGCATTTTCAATCGCTTTAGATTTATCCTCAAAACCTAAACGGATTTTGGCACTGACTACTTGATCGGCGGGTACCGCCTGACGCACCGCCGAAACGATGTCATATAGACGTTGGGTTTCTTGCAGTAATACCGCCCCGCCTTTACTGTTATTAACCGTTTTGGCCGGACAACCAAAATTTAAATCAATACCATAGGATCCCAACGACACGGCTCGATAGGCATTCTCGGCCAACCAATCCGGATCTTGTCCCAATAATTGCACCCGCACCGGAATACCCGCGGTGGTTTTACCTTGTTGCTGCAATTCAGGACACAACCGATGATAAACCCGATTAGGTAAAAGCTGATCGACAACACGTACAAATTCGGTCACACACAAGTCAAATCCCCCCACTTGAGTGAGCATATCGCGCATCAGATAATCAACCACACCTTCCATCGGTGCCAAAATAATAGCCATTAATGAGTTTCTTTTACTTTAAGCTTAAAAAGGGTCGCGAAGTGTAGCAGAATAGCGTTTTGGTCAACATCTTTTACACAAGGATAAGGTTGTAATGGCTGCACTTGATTTTGCCGGTTTGGGCTGGTTTTTAGTACTTTGGGTTGGTTATACCTTATTTGCCAAAAAAAGAGCTCGGCAAACTATTTGTTTATCCAGTGTGTTGAGAGCTAAACGCAACAATTGGATGTTGCAAATGTTATTGCGAGAAAATCGAATTCCCGATGTTTCGATTATTTCGGCATTAGAGCGTAATATCAGTTTTTTTGCCTCCAGCTCTTTGCTGATTCTAGCCGGTTTAATTACGGCATTATCCTCAGCGGATAAACTAGCCAGTGTTCTGCATGAAGTGGTTCCCGTCTTGTCACAAGATCCTCATCAAATTCAAATTAAGGTGTTATTGATAGTTTGTATTTATATTTTTGCCTTCTTCCAATTTACCTGGTCGCTACGTCAATACGGATTTGCCAGTGTATTGGTAGGGGCAGCCCCAAATGGTAATCAAATTCCCGAAGATGAGTTAGAACTTTATGCCAATAGAACGGCCAAAGTCATTGATCAAGCCGCCCATTCATTTAACTATGGGCAACGTGCGCTGTACTTATCTTTATCAACGTTGGCCTGGTTTATTGATCCTCGCCTGTTTATGTTTACCACAGTGCTAGTCATCTGGATCCTGTACCATCGTGAATTTCACTCTAAAGTACTTAAGGCTCTGCATGACACGGTATAAATCCTCACTGCTTATCCAACGCGACACTATTTAAAAAACAAAAAAGGAGCCGAAGCTCCTTTTTTAATCACTGAACTCACTTATTCAGCAGGTTGTTCTGGCTCAGCCGCCGCTTCTGGCTGCGCTGGCTTTTCCAACAATTCCTTGATGCTTAAACGTACACGGTTCTGACGGTCAATTTCCATCACCTTAACATCAACTTTCTGACCCAATTCAAGGTAATCTGATACCTTGTTAACACGGTCATGAGCGATTTGAGAAATATGTACCAAACCTTCTTTACCTGGTAATACTTCAACAAAGGCACCGAAATCAACGATACGTTTCACTTCACCGTGGTAGGTCTTACCTACTTCCACTTCAGCCGTCACTTGCTCGATCATTTTGATGGCAATTTCAGCTTTAGCACGTTCGGTGGCGAAGATTTTCACTGTACCATCATCTTCTATTTCGATACTGGTATCAGAGGCTTCAGTAATAGAGCGGATCATTGCACCGCCTTTACCAATCACGTCACGGATTTTGTCTTGATCCACTTTAACGGTATAGATACGCGGAGCAAATTCAGACATTTCTTCACGGTGACCACTAATAGCCTGATCCATCACACCAAGAATGTGCAAACGGGCTTCTTTAGCTTGCTTAAGTGCCTTTTGCATAATCTCTTTAGTAATACCTTCGATCTTGATATCCATCTGCAATGCAGTAATACCATCGGTGGTACCGGCCACTTTAAAGTCCATATCACCCAAGTGATCTTCATCACCTAGGATGTCAGACAATACAACGTAGCTGTCATCACCTTTCACCAGACCCATCGCGATACCCGCAACAGAGGCTTTGATTGGTACACCAGCATCCATAAGCGCCAAAGACGTACCACAAACCGATGCCATTGAAGACGAACCGTTTGATTCAGTAATTTCTGATACTACACGGACAACGTATGGGAATTCGGCTTCTGAAGGCATTACCGCAGCAATACCACGTTTGGCCAAACGACCATGACCAATTTCACGACGCTTGGGAGAACCTACAAAACCCGTTTCACCCACACAGAATGGAGGGAAGTTGTAATGCAGCATAAAGCGACTGTCTTTCTTGCCGTTTAGGCCATCAATCATTTGTGCATCACGTTCAGTACCTAAAGTTGCAGCAACCAAGGCTTGTGTTTCACCACGGGTAAACAAGGCAGAACCGTGAGTACGTGGCAAAATACCAGTACCAACATGCAAAGCACGGATCATTTCCGGATCACGGCCATCAATACGTGGCTCACCCGCCAAAATACGTGAACGGACTACGTCACTTTCCAACTCGTGCAATAACTCATGTAATTCTTTAGCGTCTTGTTCCGGATTAGCTTCAAGGATCTCGGCAGCAGCTTTTTCAGTCACTGCGGTTACCGCATCTTTACGAACCATTTTATCCGAGATTTGATAAGCTTCGGTCATGCCCGCTTCTGCTAACTCTTTGATTTTAGCTTTCAGCTCAACATTTTCTGGCTCAGGTTGCCAATCCCATTTAGGGGTATTCACTTCAGCGGCAAATTCGTTAACAGCGTTAACCACGGTCTGCATGGATTCGTGACCAAACATCACTGCACCTAGCATCACTTCTTCAGACAAAACACTGGCTTCAGATTCAACCATCAGTACTGCGTTTTGCGTACCGGCAACGACTAAATCCAACTGGCTGTCATCTTGCTCGGTAACGGTGGTATTTAATACATACTGACCATCCATGTAACCAACACGTGCAGCACCGACTGGACCACTGAAAGGTATACCAGAAATTGCTAACGCAGCAGACGTACCAATTAAGGAAATAATGTCAGCCGGGATTTCTGGATTGGCAGAAACCACGGTAATAATAATTTGAACTTCGTTTTTAAATCCGTTCGGGAAAAGTGGACGGATTGGGCGATCGATTAAACGTGCTGTAAGGGTTTCTTCTTCTGAAGGACGGCCTTCACGCTTGAAGAATCCACCGGGAATTTTACCGGCAGCGTAGGTTTTTTCCTGATAATTAACAGTTAACGGGAAAAAATCCTGATCAGACTTTGCATCTTTTTTACCTACCACAGTAACCAGTACAGAGGTATCGTCCATGCTGGCCATTACAGCAGCGGTAGCTTGGCGAGCAATTACGCCAGTTTCTAGAGTAACGGTATGTTTACCGTATTGAAATGTTTTAGTAATAGGAGTCACTTAATTATCCTTTAAATAATATTATCTTCTTCGCTTTTAATTGCGGCGCATAGTATAGCCGCTTGGTCAGGGTAAAAACAGTGTAACAAGGCCGCGAATGGGCATTTTTATGCTTGATTGCTGAAAAATCAGAGAATGGTGCGATGGTCTTGAGGTTAAGCCTGCTAAAAAACGATAAACAAGATCAAAAAAGGCATCCGAAGATGCCTTAATTTTAATCTTTTGCAAACAATGCTTAGCGACGTAGGCCAAGACGTTTGATTAGATCAGCATAACGCTCGGTGTTTTTGCCTTTAAGATAGTCAAGCAACTTACGACGTTGACTAACCATGCGCAACAAACCACGACGTGAATGGTGATCTTTCTTGTGATCAGCAAAGTGACCTTGAAGTTTGTTAATGTTGTGAGTTAACAACGCAACTTGAACTTCTGGTGAACCAGTATCACCTTCTTTAACTGCATATTCAGCAACCAATGCTGCTTTTTCTTCAACACTTAGTGACATAATGTACTCCTTAAGAGAATGAAGACTTAGCCAATCACTAATTCAGCTAAGTCGAGAAGGCGCGCATTATAATGACACAGGATAAAAACGCAAGTTAATTTACACCCCATACCAGTAAACTCTGGGGTTTGGGTTAAATACAATGCAATAACGATTACGTTGTGGCTTGTTGCTTCTTAATAACACGATAAATGATGTACAAAATAATCGCGGCCACAATAGATGATGCGGCTAACGCAGAGGGTTCTTTCATCATTTTCAAGGCACCTTGACCAAAAAAGACCGCACTCAATCCCAACGGTGCAATCCCCAACATCGACCCCAAAGCATACTTCCAAATATTGACGGCAAGAGACCCTGCAATAAGACTAGTAACGGTAAATGGTGGCGTGGGTGCTAATCTTAACGCCATCACTGCCCACATCCCCTTATCATCCAATTGGCGTTTTATACTGTTAATGTGCTGATTGACCTTTTCACTAAATCCATCAGTATCGATAAGTCTGCCAATCACGTAACCACTGAGGCTCGCAATTAAAAAACCGGGTAAACAGATCAGTAAACTTATCCCAACGTTAAAGACCAAACTCACCGCGAACGCCATTAACGGAACAGGAACAAGCAATGCCCCGCCTACAAAGAATATCACCAGAAAGAGTAGTGCTGTGGTTAGATTTTCAGGCACATCACTAGTCACTTCGGTAATCTTATCAATAGTCAAATAGTCACTTAACGGTGTCAATATATATAAGGCGACTAACCCAACTATGGCGACCATAAAAAGGGTCAATTTGATTGCATTATTTTTTTTCATTACTTGCCTTATTCACCAGCCATTTAAAAATACTTCGATGTGCTTTCATGTAAAAAAGATATTCCGGGTGCCACTGCACCCCTAACACTTTCTCGCTATTTTTGCTTTCTAATACTTGTGTAATACCAGCTTGTTCTTTAGCGGTAACTTGCAAGCTATCAGCGGGCTGACCGACCGCCTGAGAATGGATTGCGTTGACTTTAATAGGATCATCACCCGCTATATCCGAAATTAACGAATCATCTTTGGTATAAATGACTTTCTTGCGCGGAAATGGGCTTCTTATACGAACATCGTGGGCTAATAAAGGCAGGGTTGATTTATACATGGTGCCACCTAACTTGGCATTTAACAGTTGATGTCCTCTGCATATTCCCAAAATAGGTTTATTGTTGCTGAGCGCATAATCAATAAACTGTTTTTCCATTTCATCACGTGGCTTATCAAAGCTACCTTTAGATCCCAAGCGATTAAACAGTTCCATTGGATAAAGCAGCAATTCCTTCAACTTTAATATGAACGGACGTTTTACATTCGGTGCTTGCTCTTGCTGATAATTGTCAGGATGGATGTCGGATCCTCCGCCAATAATCACCCCGTCGTAATCTATTTCACCATTAAAAGAATCCGGAGACACCCGTACTGGCTGACCACCAGCCAGACGCACATTTAGCGCAGTAAATATCCATGCCGTCAAACCAGAATGATCCGGTCCAGTCACCGCAATTTGGGGCCTACTATTATTTTTCATGTCTTTATCTCCCCAAGTTGCTTTGACTTATTAACTATTTTTACAATGACCACCTCAGTACAAGATAACCATTAATTGCATTAAATAGGCATAATTTAACACTTAACTCTATTAGTCATTGTGATTAAGTTAGAAAATTCAAGGTAATACAGGTGTTTTTCTGGTCGCGGATGAAAATGGACCGAAGGGTTAGCGCAGCTCAGCCATGCTTAGCTGAGCTGCACTTAATATGATGTTTTACAATACAACCAGCCGTTTCGGTGCCACTTTTCCATCATCGTCAATTTGCCCCACGCCTACAAAACCCGGCCCATCAGGGACATACACTCTAACTTGCCCGTCAACCGGCGCATTAGCCACCTGAACCGCCTGCCCATTCATAAAATAAGCCGCAAACATCGCCGGGATTTCCACTGCCGGTAAACTCGCTACCGCCGTGTCCATTGGCAGCAATAAATCGTCCAACAGTGACCAATCTTGCTGATCATTATCATTAATTTGATCGCGTAATTGCTGCAACTGCTCGAAGGTGATCATCTTATCTACCGGATAGTCTGCCACTTCGGTACGATGCAAAGCCGACACATACGCACCACATCCAAGTAACTGACCTAAATCATCGACTAAGGAACGGATATAAGTGCCTTTACTGCAGCGGACTAGCATATCCACTTCATCATGTTCAAAACGATGAATTTGCAAGTCGTAAATAGTAATGTCACGGGCTTCACGAGGAATATCGATACCCTGTCGAGCATAATAATACAGTGGTTTACCCTGATGTTTTAATGCGGAAAACATTGAAGGCACCTGTTTTATTGGCCCACGAAACTGTTCGCAAGCTTGCTCAAGTTGTGCCCGACTGACCGCTACCGGTTTCTCAGCAACAATCTCACCATCGGCATCAGATGTTGTGGTGCGAATGCCCAATTTTGCCGTGACTAAATATTCTTTATCCGCATCCAGCAAAAACTGCGAAAATTTAGTCCCTTCTCCCAAGCAAACCGGCAACATACCTGTCGCCAGTGGATCCAGTGCACCGGTATGTCCCGCTTTATTAGCAAAAAAGATCCCTTTCACTTTTTGCAAGGCTTGGTTAGAGGATATATCCAGCGGTTTGTTAAGCAGCACGATACCGTTAATCGCACGACCTTTGGTTTTTCTTGCCATTAAGTCATCTCAATTGGAATAAGCCGTACTACTCTTGTTCGTGCTCTTCATTATCTAAATCACGACCCACTTGCTTGGCCCGCTCTTTATCTTTTATTAGCGTTTCGGATACCAGATTGGAAATACGCATCCCTTCGGTAATAGAGGCATCACGAACAAAACGTAACGCAGGTACCGCACGCATGCGCATACTCTTTGCCAACAAAGTACGAATGAAACCTTTATTTTCTTCCAGTATGGTTAGGTACTCTTTAATCTTCGCATCGTCATTTTCAAAAAATGTGACAAAGATTTTTGAGTAGGACAAGTCTCTGGACACTTCAACACCTGAGACGGTGACCATGCCTAAACGAGGATCACGGTTTTTAAATTCATTTTGTAAAATACTGGCAACTTCTTTGTGGATTTGATGACCCACCCGATCGGTTCTGGAAAATTCTCTTGCCATAATACTTTCTCCTCTGGCCGATGATTAAACGGCCTTAATGTCATCCAGCTACTAACCAAGACAAAAATGCTCAACCGGGGTTGAGCATTTCATTTCTGATTTACATCACACCGTTAGACTAGATTTGACGTTTAACTTCAACGATCTCAAATACTTCAATTTGGTCACCGACTTTAACATCATTGTAGTTCTTAACACCGATACCACATTCCATGCCGTTACGGACTTCTTGCACATCGTCTTTAAAGCGACGCAAGGATTCCAGCTCGCCTTCATAAATCACTACATTATCACGCAGTACGCGGATCGGATTGCTGCGTTTGATGATACCTTCAGTCACCATACAACCGGCAATCGCACCCAGCTTAGGCGACTTAAATACATCACGTACTTCAGCCAAACCAATGATTTGCTGTTTAAACTCAGGTGACAACATACCACTCATGGCCTGTTTCACTTCGTCCAGCAAGTCATAGATGACGCTGTAGTAGCGTAAATCGATTTCTTCTGACTCAATAACTTTACGCGCCGTTGCATCGGCACGGACGTTAAAGCCAACCAGAATAGCCCCCGAGGCGGCTGCCAAGCTTGCATCGGTTTCGGTGATTCCACCAACACCGCTACCAACGATAATGACTTTAACTTCTTCAGTAGACAAACCAGTCAATGAATCGGCAATGGCTTCAACAGAACCTTGTACATCGGCTTTTAATACCACATTCAGTTCGCTGACATTACCGGCTTCCATATTGGCAAACATATTTTCCAACTTGGATTTTTGCTGTCTGGCCAATTTCAGTTCACGCTGCTTGATAGAACGTTTGCTAGCGACTTCACGGGCTTTACGCTCATCGGACACCACTAACGCATCATCACCGGCTGCTGGTACACCAGATAAACCAAGGATCTCAACCGGAGTCGATGGACCTGCCACCGCCACATCGTGACCATTTTCATCTTTCATGGCACGAATACGACCGTATTCCAGACCACAAAGCATAATATCACCGGCTTTTAATTGCCCTTCTTGCACCAGTACCGAGGCAACCGGACCACGTCCTTTATCCAGACGAGATTCAATCACCAGACCTTTAGCTGCACCGGTTGAGGCGGCTTGTAAATCTAGTACTTCAGCTTGTAATGAAATCGCTTCAAGTAATTCATCAACACCCATACCGGTTTTGGCAGAAACGTTAACGAACTGGTATTCACCGCCCCACTCTTCAGAAATAACTTCGATTTGCGAAAGTTCACTTCTGACACGTTCAGGATCAGCGCCTTCCTTATCCATTTTGTTAACCGCAACAATCAACGGCACCCCAGCGGCTTTAGCATGCTGAACGGCCTCTTTGGTTTGCGGCATCACACCATCATCAGATGCAACCACTAAGACCACGATGTCGGTAGCCGTCGCACCACGTGCACGCATTGCGGTAAAGGCGGCGTGTCCTGGTGTATCGAGGAAGGTAATTTTACCGTTCTCGGTTTCCACACTGTAAGCACCGATATGCTGAGTAATACCACCGGCTTCACCGTCTGCCACTTTGGCTTTACGGATATAATCAAGCAATGAGGTTTTACCATGGTCAACGTGACCCATAATGGTAACCACCGGCGCACGGCTGGATTTTTCATCATTGCCCTGTTCTGACAACAATTCATCTTCTAATGCATTTTCGTTAACCAGTTCATATTTATGACCCATTTCTTCCACGACCAAAATGGCCGTATCCTGGTCCAATACCTGATTAATCGTCGCCATTTCACCCATTTTCATCATGGTTTTAATGACTTCTTTGGATTTAACCGCCAAACGGTTGGCCAGTTCACCCACAGTAACGGTTTCGCCTAAACGCACAATGCGCTCAACCGGAGCCGCTGGCTTGTTAAAGCCGTGCTGTAAACCTGCGCCTGCGTCTTTTTTCTTCTTGCCTTTACGGCGACGCGAGCTACGTTCAACTTGTAAATCTTCTTTGTCTTCCGCTTCCTGAGCATAACGAGAAGAGTGCAAGTGGACTTCTTCGGCTTCTTGCTTTTTACGTTTCTCTTCTTCTTCTTTCCAGCGACGTTCGTTTTCTTCCGCTAATTTACGTGCGGCTTCTTCCGCTTTTTTGGCTTCTTCTTCAAGCTTGCGCTGTGCTTCAGATTCTTGCTGTAAACGCAGTTTTTCAGTTTCAGCACGCACTTTTTCGCGTTCAGCTAATTCTTCAGGAGAAAGATGCTTTTCTTCTTCTTTCTCTTTTTGTTTTTGGGCTTCGCGATGGGCTTTTTCTTCTTCGGCCTTTTTCGCTCTGGCTTCTGCTTCTTTCTGTGCTTTTTCCTGCGCGGCTTTTTTGGCTTCTTCGGCAGCCTGACGCTCGGCTTCAATTGCAGCTAAACGTTCTTCTTCGGCTTTTTTCGCCTCTTCAGCCAAACGTGCTACTTCTGCGTCACTACGCTTGACGTAAGTCCGTTTTTTACGCACTTCCACCGTGACTGCTCGGGATTTACCCGACGACTTAACATTTAACGTACTGGTACTCTTGCGGCTAAGCGTCATACGCTTAGGCTCGTCATTTCCCCGTCCACCATGCTGCTTACTTAAATGATCTAGTAAGGTTTTTTTCTCGACCTCATTTACTTGTTCACCAGCTGATTTTTTTATACCTGCATCGGCAAATTGTTGAACCAGTCGTTCAACGCTTGTGCCTATGTCATCGGCAAGTTTTTGTATGGATACTTCTGCCATGTGTTGCGGCTCCTCATGCTGATGTTATTCTTCGTTAAACCAAACAATATTACGGGCGGCCATAATTAATTCGCCGGCCTTTTCTTCACCCATATTTTCCAGTTCACAAATCTCGTCCACACCCTGTTCTGCCAGTGCTTCAAGATTAGTAATACCGTTACTGGCCAAAACAAAGGCTACGTGTCGGTCTAATCCTGCTAAATTTAATAAATCTTCCTCAGGCTCAGCGCCTTCCAGAGATTCTTCGCTTGCCAGTGCTTGAGTCGTTAATGCACCTTTGGCGCGATTACGCAGTTCTTCAACTGTCTCTTCATCAAACTCTTCAATCGCTAATAACTCACTGGCGGGTACATAAGCGATTTCTTCTAAAGTCGAGAAACCTTCTTCGACCAAAATAGTGGCCATATCGGCGTCAATATCTAACGCGCTCACAAAACGGTTTAATACTTTAGAATTTTCTTCTTCATGTTTAGCGTTTAAATCGTCAACCGTCATGACATTGAGTTCCCACTCTGTCAATTGGCTGGCTAAACGGACGTTTTGACCACTGCGGCCAATGGCTTGCGCCAAATTATCTGCTTCAACCGCCACATCCATTGAACGGCTATCTTCATCAACCACTATCGAAGCGACTTCTGCTGGTGACATGGCATTAATTACAAACTGTGCCGGGTTATCATCCCATAATACAATGTCAACACGCTCGCCACCTAATTCACTGGATACAGCTTGTACCCGTGAACCACGCATACCTACGCACGCGCCTACTGGGTCAAGACGCTTATCATTGGTTTTAACTGCAATTTTGGCTCTTGAACCCGGATCACGTGCCGCGGCTTTAATTTCCAGCACTTCTTCAGCGATTTCAGGTACTTCCAGTCGGAATAGCTCTACCAGCATTTCCGGATGTGTACGACTAATAAATAACTGCGGCCCACGAACTTCAGGTTTAATCACATACAATAAACCACGTACCCGATCACCTGGACGGAAGGTTTCACGCGGTAACATATCATCACGATAAATCACCCCTTCTGCATTATTACCTAAATCAATAATGATGCTTTCACGGCTGGCTTTTTTCACCGTACCGGTAACCAGTTCACCAATACGCTCTTCATATTCAGCCATCACTTGAGCACGTTCGGCTTCACGTACTTTTTGTACGATAACCTGTTTAGCTGTTTGGGTCGTAATACGGTCAAATACAATAGATTCGATTTGATCTTCAACGTATTCGCCTAATTGAATATCAGGTTCTTCCACTTGAGCTGCGGATAGAGTCATCTCTGCGTAAGGGTTTTCCTGTTCTTGATCATCAGGAATAACCAACCAACGACGATAGGTATCAAAATCACCGGTATCGCGATCAATACTGACACGTACTTCAATTTCGCCTGGACTTTTCTTTTTGGTGGCGCTGGCGATAGCGAATTCCAGAGCTTCAAAAATTTTCTCTCTGGGAACCAATTTTTCATTGGACACGGCTTCTGCCACTAATAGAATTTCTTTATTCATTGCCCGTTTGCCTCGCTTCCTTAGTCAAAAATTGCAACTACATTGCCTTTATTAATATTCGCAATAGCCAATTGATAGTGCTGACCATCAACTTCAACTACAATCGTGCCTGCATCACAGGACACAAGCTTGCCTTTAAAATTACGTCTGTTATCCATTGGTACCATTAATTTAACCTGAATCACTTCACCAACCACTTGTTGGTAATGCGCTTCTTTAAATAACGGACGTTCCATCCCCGGTGAAGACACCTCAAGGTTGTATTCTGTCGAAATAGGATCTTCAACATCCAAAATAGCACTGGCCTGATGGCTCACATCAGCACAGTTATCTACCGTAATCCCATCTTCATGATCAATAAAAATCCGCAGGATCGAATGCTTACCTGCAGACACAAATTCTATACCGACTAATTCAAAACCTAGTGCTTCAACAGCAGGTTCCAACATCGCAGTTAATTTTAATTCCAGCTGTGACAATCTCAGCTCCAAAAACAAAAAAAGGGCATTAAGCCCGGACAATAAACAACATAAGTACCGTAAAAACGGATAACAAAAAGCCCCGTGCTAAGCGGGGCTTTTTGTACTGGACCCTTGTCCACCAATTTTAATTAAAAGCTGCTATAACACAACAATAATAAAATTTGGTTGCGGGAGCAGGATTTGAACCTACGACCTTCGGGTTATGAGCCCGACGAGCTACCAGACTGCTCCATCCCGCGCTTGAAATCTTTACTCGCTGACTTGGCTTAGCACCCCGTCTCAAGATGGGCGTATTATACAGAGAGGCGCCTTAAGCGCAAGTCTAATTATTGAAATTTAGCCACTTTTCAGTGCGAGTGCTGATTATTTGAACAGACCATTGAATATATTGGCTCAATAGCCAAATGTGCTTGAATAAGCTGGCGCTTAAAACCTTCAGTTATAACAACAAAACCTTATAGCCAATCGAATTCTTCTTCAGAATTAACATCCACATGGCCATAACTAAGTAGGGTTAAGCGGATAGTGACATCATCGATGGTGCTTTCAATTTGCTGCCACTCATTTTCACTCAACGTAATTTCGTCCAAGATAGAATCAATCTCTTTGAGTTTTTTCCTTAGCACGGTGACTTTTTGCTCAGTAATATTTTCCATAATATCGATACTTGTTGATAAAAAGCTCAGAAGATAAATCTAAGTTAAAACCCACCAAATCGCCATTATTTTTTCATAATCTATTACATTTTCTATCTAAATCATTGAATTTTTAATTTTTTGCCTGCCACTTAGCACTGGTCAATAGTTGATCCTTTGCATATACCGCGGCCCTAAAATGGTCGCCAGCACGAATGACGCCAACCCCTTTAGGAGTGCCCGTCATCACCACATCCCCATCTTGTAGAGTAATAAATTGCTGTAATTCTCGCAGAATAATATCCGGCTTATACATCATCAAGTCGACGCCACCTGACTGGACAAGCTGATCATTTATCATTAACTCTAAACGCAAACTGTCATCAATCTGCTCAATAGACACAAACTCACCCAGCACGGCAGCCCCATCAAACGCTTTTGCCCTTTCCCAAGGTAATCCCTTCGCTTTAAGTTTGCTTTGTAAATCCCGTTTGGTCAGATCAAGGCCGAATCCTACTGCACTAAACCGGCCTCCTTGATACACAAAGCACAATTCACCTTCATAATGCAGCGGTCCCTGATGAAATGCCTTTAACTCAGCAGAAATAGCCGAATTCGGTTTAATAAACACGACCATTTCATCTGGCAGTTCATTACCTAACTCGGCAATATGTTCTACATAGTTACGACCAACACAAATCACCTTTGAAGGCGACACTGTCTTACCATCCACTATTATACTGTGCATAAATAATTAACCTAAATTAAAATCGTTCTATAGTAAAAAGGCCGTAACGAAAAACGCTACGGCCTTTAAAATTAGTTGGTGCGGATGGGGGGACTTGAACCCCCACGAGCGATGCTCACCACCCCCTCAAGATGGCGTGTCTACCAATTCCACCACATCCGCGAAGCTTTTTAATTCAGAGCTTACTCTGGAATATTATTTTCAGGCTTAGGATCCGCAGCAGGAACATCACTATCGGCAGGCTTGTCAGCAGGAACTTGTTGTTCAACTGCCGCGCCTTCAAGGTTTTGCCATTCATCCACTTGTTTTTCTTGTGTACTGGATAAATTGCCCAAGATAAGGCTGATCACAAAAAATAATGTTGCGAGGATAGCTGTAGTGCGGCTCATAAAGTTACCGGAACCACTAGCACCGAAGACAGTATTAGAACCACCTGCCCCAAAAGACGCGCCCATATCGGCGCCTTTACCTTGCTGAATCAGCACCATACCAATCAACAACAATGCCACTATCAAATAAACTACAATAAATACTTCGTAAAGCATGCTTTACCTCAACTCGTTTGCCGCTTGGCAAATTTTAATAAATTCTGCTGGTTTCAGACTAGCGCCACCTACAAGGCCGCCGTCTACATCTGGTTGCGCAAATATACTGGTGGCATTCGCCCCGTTTACGCTTCCCCCGTACAAGATCACTAACTCTTGTGCGACTTTCTCATCTTTACTTGCAATATGTTGGCGAATAAAGTGATGAACTTCCTGCGCTTGCTCTGGTGTTGCGGTTTTGCCTGTACCTATGGCCCAAATAGGCTCATAAGCTACCACCAGATTAGCAAAATTCTTAACCCCAACCCGATTTAACACTGCATCCAGTTGTTCGGCTAAAAATTCAAATAATTGTCCAGCGTCGCGAATTTGCTCTGACTCACCAATACAAAAAATCGGTGTTAAGCCAGCATCAAGTATGGTCGCGACTTTTTCGGCGACCAGCAGGTTATCTTCGACATAATACTCTCGTCGTTCAGAATGACCTACAATCACATATTCTACCTGTACATCTTTGAGCATTGAGGTAGACGTTTCGCCGGTAAATGCCCCACCCGATTTATCACTGACATTTTGTGCACCTTTGCTGAAGTTTTTAGCATTCAACATCGATAAATACACTGTCGGGGGACAAACCACTACCTTTACATTGTTTAACTCAACTTGAGCTAAGGCAGCGGACATTTGTTCAATTAATGCCGGATCACCGTTCATTTTCCAGTTACCAGCAACAATTGGTTGTCTGTTTTGTGGTTGCATTATGACTCCACTAAAAAGCGGGCGAGATATTATCTAACCCGAGGTAAAGTTACAAGTAGCACAGAGGGCTTTTTACCCTTATACCGTGGCTTTTTTCACTTCATCGGCAATATGCTGTGCCCATTTATCCGAGGTCGCGGCATCACGGGATTCCACCATCACGCGAATTAATGGCTCAGTGCCACTTTTACGCAATAATACCCGGCCGGTTTCACCCATATCAGATTCAGCATTATTAACCGCTTCAATCACCGCTGGATGATGTTCTGGTGAGCTGCCGGCATTAAAACGCACATTAATCAGGGTCTGCGGATATTTTTCCATACCTTGACTAAGTTCATATAAAGACATTTCCGCATGCAACATGGCGGTCAGCACTTGTAAACCTGCGACAATCCCATCTCCGGTAGAGGTAGCATTAAGATTTATCACATGGCCTGAGCTTTCACCACCGATACTCCACCCTTTGGCTTGTAGCAATTCCATGACATAGCGGTCACCAACTTTACTGCGCTCAAATTGGATACCTAACTTACTTAAGCCCATTTCAAGACCAAGGTTGCTCATTACGGTCCCTACTACACCGCCTTTTAAGCGACCTGACTTCAACGCATCGCGAGCGATGATATAAACAATTTGATCACCATCAAGAACATTCCCTTTATGGTCAACCAGCATAATACGATCGCCATCACCATCGAGTGCAAAGCCCAAATCGGCTTTTTCGCTTAAGACCAGTTCAGTGACGGCTTTCATTGAAGTCGCCCCCACTTTATCATTAATGTTTAATCCATCCGGTTTAGTACCAATTTCCACTACGTCAGCACCTAATTCACGTAATACGTTTGGCGCGATGTGATACGTGGCACCGTGGGCGCAATCCACCACAATTTTCAAACCGGTGAGTGACAGCTCGCTAGGAAAGTTGCCTTTACAAAATTCAATATAGCGCCCGGCAGCATCGTCTATTCGGCTGGCTTTGCCTAACTTATCCGATGCCACACAAACCATGTCCTGTTCCATCATTGCTTCGATGGCGATTTCTATATCGTCGTCCAGTTTCATCCCGTCGGCCGAGAAAAACTTAATCCCGTTATCATAATAAGGATTATGCGAGGCGCTGATAACAATACCGGCTTCTGAACGAAATGTTTTAGTTAAATAAGCAATTGCAGGGGTTGGCATGGGGCCAAGCAAACCGATATTGATACCCGCCGCCGATAGACCGGCTTCCATCGCAGATTCAAGCATATACCCTGAAATCCGTGTGTCTTTTCCAATCAAGACTTTGTTAGTCCCCCGACCGGCTAAGACTTTACCGGCAGCCCAGCCTAGCTTGGTCACAAAATGCGGATTGATTGAGCTTTCACCTACTTTGCCGCGAATTCCATCAGTGCCAAAATATTTTCTTGCCATGTTTTTTCCTTTACATACCTTGCATTGCATTAATAATTTTTACTGCATCAACGGTTTCGGCTACATCATGTACCCGAATAATCTGCGCCCCCTGCATCATGGCAATGGTTGCCACTGCAATACTACCGGCTAATCGTTGTGAAGTATCACGGTCAATCACATTACCAATCATGGATTTACGTGATGCCCCCACCAATAATGGCAGTTGAGTTTGCTGAAATTGGTGCAGATTGGCTAGCAATTGATAATTTTGCTGTAAATTTTTACCAAATCCGAAGCCAGGATCCAGAATAATTTTATCGCGGTGAATACCTGCCTTTTGGCATTCATCCACACGTTGGTGTAAAAATGCGATCACCTCAGTAACCACATCCTGATAAACCGGATCATGTTGCATCGTACGAGGTTTGCCTTGCATATGCATCAGGCAGACCGGCACATCGGATTGCTTGGCTGCCGAAATCGCGCCTGGCTCTTGTAAGGCGCGAATATCATTGATCAAACCAGCGCCAGCCTTGACGGCTTCTAACATTACTTGGGCTTTACTGGTATCAATTGAAATTACGCAATCAAATCGCTGGCGCAGCGCCTCAATCACTGGAATGACTCTTGATAGTTCTTGCTCAAGACTCACCTCAGCGGCACCAGGACGAGTAGACTCGCCACCGATGTCAATAAAGTCGGCTCCTTCTGCCAGCATCAATTCAGCTTGCTTCAATGCGCCATCAAGATGGGTAAAACATCCACCATCAGAAAATGAGTCCGGAGTGACATTGAGGATCCCCATAACCTTTGGCTGATCCAGAGCGATAAATTTATGACCAAATTGCATACGTTGTCAGCGAGTTATCTTTAATTAACGGGATAGCAAAAGGCGCCCTAAACGAGCGCCTATTGATTAATTAACCGGCTACATCACCGGGTTTATTTGAAGGAGTCTGTACCGCCGGTTTAGGATTCGAAGGTGTATCACCACCCGTTGGCGTATTATCATCGCTACGGGAGCTCCAATCGGCAGGTTCACGCACTTCGGTACGGGCCATCAGATCATCAATTTGTAATGCATCAATAGTTTCATATTTCATTAATGCATCTTTCATAGAATGCAAAATATCGATATTTTCTTTTAGTAAACGTTCCGCTCGCTCATAGTTGCTATCAATAACGGCTTTAATTTCTGCATCAATGGCTCGCGCGGTTTCATCTGACATATGCTTGGCTTTTGCCATGCTGCGTCCTAAGAAGACTTCACCATCTTCCTCGGCATACAGCATTGGCCCCATTTTGCTGGATAAGCCCCATTGGGTCACCATTTTACGCGCAATATCAGTAGCACGCTCAATATCGTTCGAGGCACCTGTGGTAACCTTTTCATCACCGTAAATTAGCGCTTCGGCAATACGTCCACCAAATAAACTGGAGATCATACTTTCAAGATGCTGTTTGGAATGGCTGTACCGATCTTGTTCAGGCAGATACATCGTTACCCCAAGAGCACGTCCACGCGGAATGATTGATACCTTATAAACCGGATCGTGCTCTGGAACTAAACGCCCTACAATAGCGTGACCCGCTTCATGATAGGCCGTCATCGCTTTTTCATCTTCCGACATCACCATTGACTTACGTTCTGAGCCCATCATGATTTTGTCTTTGGCTTTATCAAACTCTTCTTGGGAAACAGTACGTTTGCCACCCCGAGCTGCAAATAGCGCCGCTTCATTAACCAGGTTGGCTAAATCTGCCCCCGAGAAACCTGGAGTACCACGAGCAATAACAGACGCTTCCACATTCTCAGCCAATGGCACCTTACGCATATGCACTTTAAGGATCTGTTCACGACCGCGAATATCCGGTAAGCCAACGGTTACCTGACGGTCAAAACGACCAGGGCGCAATAGAGCCGGATCCAGTACATCAGGACGGTTAGTCGCAGCAATCACGATAATGCCTTCATTACCTTCAAAACCATCCATTTCAACCAGCATCTGGTTTAAGGTTTGTTCGCGCTCATCATGACCACCACCTAAACCGGCGCCACGCTGACGACCTACTGCATCGATTTCGTCGATAAAGATAATACAAGGTGCTGCTTTTTTAGCTTGCTCGAACATGTCGCGCACACGAGAAGCACCGACACCAACAAACATTTCCACAAAGTCAGAACCAGAAATGGTAAAGAAGGGCACTTTGGCTTCACCGGCAATGGCTTTTGCCAACAAGGTTTTACCGGTTCCAGGTGGCCCTACCATCAAAATGCCTTTAGGAATTTTGCCGCCTAATTTTTGAAACTTGGATGGATCACGCAAGAAATCGACTAATTCCGATACATCTTCTTTGGCTTCATCACAACCGGCCACATCAGCAAAGGTGGTTTTGATTTGATCTTCGCCTAATAGGCGCGCTTTACTTTTACCAAACGACATCGCACCACGGCCACCGCCGCCTTGCATTTGGCGCATAAAGAAGATCCATACCCCAATTAACAGCAACATGGGGAACCAGGAGATAAAAATAGACGCCAGGAATGACGACTCTTCTGGTGGCTCGCCAATAATACGTACTTCGTGTTTGATCAGGTCATCCACTAATTGATCATCAAAATACGGAATATAGGTAACAAAGCTTTCACCTGAACGTTTGAAACCTTTAATTTCACGTTCATTGATACGAACCTCACGTACCTGCCCTTGTTGCACATCTTGTACAAACTGGGTGTAGTCCATTTGCCGGTTTTTTGCATCACCGGGACTAAAGCTCTGAAATACGGACATCAATACTAATGCGATGACCAACCATAAGATTAAATTTTTTGCCATATCACTCAATGTCGTGACCTCTTTTCAACTCATTTTGCCTTATGACAAAACGTAATTTATTGCTTGTAAGACTACTATAATTTGTAGTCAGTCGCTACCAGATAAACCTCTGGTGAACGGGTTTTGCACGAACCCGCACTTCAATTTTTACTGCATTGATCGTGTTCTCATCTGTATTTACGTATTCATCAATGAGGAACCTAACAATTTGCCTCTAAATGAGTTCCTGTTTCGGTTCTAGGTTAGAACTTAGACCGGACTGTTGTACTTTTAGTCCATCAGAATCATAAAAATAGGCAGATAAACAACCCTTAGTACTGGTTGATTACGTCTTTTTTGTCATCAAATCACATACTGATTAGGAATACTGCTAAGATGGCGTTAGAATAGCGTTTTTCAATCACTAATAACCAATTAAATTTGTAAATGAATCTATCAAACAAACAAAAGCAGTACCTTAAGGGCCTTGCCCACTCGCTAAAACCTGTTGTTCAACTTGGCGGAAATGGCTTAACAGAAGGGGTGCTGGCTGAAATTGATTCTGCATTAGCTCATCACGAATTAATCAAAGTCAAAGTCCCAAGTGAAGATCGGGAAGAAAAATCGCTGATAATGGACGCTATCGTACGTGAAACCGAGGCAGTTAAATTACAGGTTATTGGTCATACTCTGATTATTTATCGTCAAAGCGAAGAGAAAAAAATCAGCATTCCCAAGAAATAAATCCTTTTATTTTATGCATAAAAAAAAACGAGTCCCAGGACTCGTTTTTTTGTAGCAAAATATGTCGTTAAATATATTTCACATCTATAACTTCATACTCCACCACACCTGCCGGAGTTTGAATATTCACAATATCATCCAGTTCTTTACCAATTAAGCCTCGGGCAATGGGAGAACTAATAGAAATCAAATTGTTTTTGATGTTGGCTTCATCTTCACCCACTATCCGATAGGTGGTTTCCGCTTCGGTTTCAAGATTCAGAATAGTGACAGTAGCCCCAAAAATAACCTTGCCATTGTTGGGCATTTTAGTAACGTCAATAATCTGCGCATTCGACAACTTGCCTTCAATGTCCTGAATACGTCCTTCACAAAAACCTTGCTCTTCCCTGGCAGCGTGATATTCAGCATTTTCTTTCAAATCACCATGCTCACGAGCCTCTGCGATATCTTTTATAATTCGCGGACGCTTGACGGTTTTCAACTCATTCAGCTCATTACGCAATAATTCAGCGCCATGAGCTGTCATTGGATATTGACTCATAGTGTTAACTTACTCTTGTATGTAATTCCTGAACCGATGTCACTCTGGCACGATCATCAGCTTCATTGGCATTGATAGTAGCAAAGGCAGCATTCAATGTGGTGGTATAAGTCACTTTATTCAATAATGCTGCGCGGCGGATATAAACCGAATCGGTAATAGCCTGCCGACCTTCAGTCGTATTGATAATATAGTTGTATTCGCCATTTTTGATTGAGTCCATCAAATTAGGACGGCCCTCAGACAATTTATTGACTACCTTACATTCAACACCCGCGTTGTGTAATTCAACCGCAGTACCTTTGGTTGCTTCTAAGGTAAAACCTTTAGTTATCATCGCTTTGGCTAATTCAACAACACGTAGTTTGTCATTATTACGTACAGACAACAAGGCCTTGCCACCTTTTGGTATCGGCGCACTAGCGCCTAAGTTGGCTTTTGCATAAGCTTCTTCGAATGATTCACCCACGCCCATGACTTCACCAGTTGAGCGCATTTCCGGGCCTAAAAGTGGATCCACACCCAAGAATTTGGCAAACGGTAACACCACTTCCTTAACTGAATAATAAGGCGGAATAATTTCTTTGCTAATGCCCTGCATCTGCAACGTATTTCCCACCATCGTTCTGGCAGCAATTTTTGCCAATGGCATTCCGGTCGCTTTTGATACAAAAGGGACCGTTCTGGCAGCACGCGGATTGACTTCGATTAGATAGACTTCACCATCTTTGACCGCGAATTGGGTATTCATTAAACCGACTACCCCTAATTCCAATGCCATGTCTTTAACTTGCTGACGCATCACATCCTGAATTTCAGGGCTAAGTGAATACGGTGGCAAAGAACAGGCAGAATCACCGGAATGGACACCCGCTTGTTCGATATGCTCCATAATGCCGCCGATAACCACAGTTTCACCGTCACATATCGCATCCAGGTCAACCTCAATGGCATCATCCAGAAAACGATCTAGCAATACCGGCGAGTCATTAGATACTTTAACTGCTTCATTGAGGTAGCGCTTTAAATCGTTGATGTCATACACGATTTCCATTGCACGGCCACCTAATACATAAGACGGACGTACTACTAAGGGAAAGCCAATTTCCTCAGCTTCAATCAATGCTTGTTCAATATTTGTTACAGTCGCATTGGCCGGCTGCTTGAGGTTAAGCTTGTTCACCATTTGCTGGAAACGTTCGCGGTCTTCAGCACGGTCAATCGCATCCGGTGAAGTACCGATAATGGGTACCCCATTTGCTTCCAGTGCACGCGCCAGTTTAAGCGGAGTCTGGCCACCATACTGAACGATCACCCCTTTAGGCTGCTCAACCCGCACGATTTCTAATACATCTTCTAGTGTGACAGGTTCAAAGTACAGTCTGTCAGATGTGTCATAATCGGTAGAGACGGTTTCTGGGTTACAGTTAACCATAATGGTTTCATAACCGTCTTCACGTAATGCTAGCGCGGCATGTACACAGCAATAATCAAATTCGATACCTTGACCGATTCGATTCGGACCACCACCCAACACCATAATTTTATCTCGTGAACTAGGATTCGCTTCACATTCTTCATCATAGGTCGAATACATATAAGCGGTATCTGTCGAGAATTCTGCGGCGCATGTATCCACCCGTTTATACACCGGTTGAATTCCCATGCCACGACGGGCTTCACGCACATCATCTTCACTGACTTTGGTTAATGCTGCCAGTCTTGCGTCGGCAAAACCTTTACGCTTAAGGGTTCGCATTAAGTCTTGATCGATGCCAATTAACCCTTTTTCGGTCACGGTAGATTCAAGTTGTACGATTTCCTGTAATTGCACCAGATACCAGCGATCAATCTTGGTCAACTCAAATACTTCATCGACACTCATCCCCATGCGGAATGCATCACCGATATACCATATACGCTCGGCACCGGGTTCCATTAATTCACGCATCAAGGTGGCTTTAGCATCCGGATCGGCCATATCCAACATCGGATCCAAACCACTAGCGCCGACTTCCAAACCTCGTAAGGCTTTTTGTAATGACTCTTGCTGGTTACGACCGATGGCCATAACCTCACCCACAGATTTCATTTGCGTGGTTAAACGATCATTGGCGCCGGGGAATTTTTCAAAATTAAAACGTGGAATTTTAGTTACCACGTAATCAATGGAGGGTTCGAAAGACGCAGGCGTTAAGCCTCCGGTAATATCATTCGCCAGTTCGTCCAGACTGTAGCCTACCGCCAATTTGGCCGCGACTTTAGCAATGGGGAAACCGGTCGCTTTTGAGGCCAGTGCTGATGAGCGCGATACCCGAGGATTCATCTCGATAATGACCATACGTCCGTCGTCTGGATTAACACCAAACTGTACGTTAGACCCACCTGTTTCCACACCAATTTCACGTAATACCGCCATTGCCGCATTACGCATAATCTGGAATTCTTTATCAGTTAAGGTTTGCGCTGGTGCAACGGTAATAGAGTCACCAGTGTGCACGCCCATTGGGTCGAAGTTTTCGATGGTACAAACGATAATACAGTTATCGTTTTTATCCCGTACCACTTCCATTTCATATTCTTTCCAACCGATCAGGGATTCATCAATCAATAACTCATTGGTGGGTGATAAATCTAAACCACGGCGGCAAATTTCTTCAAATTCATCTTTGTTATAGGCAATCCCACCACCGGTGCCGCCCATTGTAAAAGAAGGTCGAATAATACAAGGAAAACCAATACGGCTAACCACATCGTAAGCTTCATCCAAGCTATGAGCGATTTCAGCCCGTGGACATTCAAGGCCAATGGATTTCATTGCTTTGTCGAAACGATCACGATCTTCCGCTTTATCAATGGCATCCGCAGAAGCGCCAATCAGTTCCACATTAAATTCGGCTAAGACGCCATGCTTATCCAGATCAAGCGCACAGTTCAATGCTGTTTGGCCACCCATAGTCGGCAGTACGGCATCTGGGCGCTCTTTTTCAATAATCTTTTTAACGACTTCCCAATGAATTGGCTCGATATAAGTGGCATCGGCCATTTCCGGGTCAGTCATAATGGTAGCGGGGTTAGAGTTAACCAGGATAACCCGATAACCTTCCTCACGCAGGGCTTTACACGCCTGCGCGCCAGAGTAATCAAATTCACAGGCTTGACCGATTACAATCGGTCCAGCGCCCAAGATAAGAATGCTTTTTATATCAGTACGTTTTGGCATTGGTGACTTATCCTTTAGCTGCTTTGATTAAATCGATAAAGTGGTCAAACAGTGGTGCGGCATCTTGTGGACCCGGACTGGCTTCAGGGTGTCCCTGAAAACTGAATGCCGCTTTATCGGTACGGTGAATTCCCTGTAACGTTTTGTCGAACAGGGAAATATGAGTCACTTGCAAATTGTCAGGTAAATTTTGTTCATCTACTGCGAAACCGTGGTTTTGACTGGTAATAATAACTCGATTATTGGCAATATCTTTTACCGGATGATTAGCTCCATGATGGCCGAACTTCATTTTTGAGGTTTTCGCGCCGCTGGCTAAGGCTAACAATTGGTGACCTAAACAAATACCAAATATAGGTATTTCAGCATCCAATAGTTGTTTTATCGCTGTAATTGCATAATCACATGGCTCCGGGTCACCAGGGCCATTAGACAAGAACACACCATCAGGTTTTAAGGCTAGTACATCAGCCGCTGATGTTTGTGCTGGCACCACAGTCAAACGACAGCCACGTTCGACCAACATACGCAAAATATTATGTTTGGCACCAAAATCATAAGCAACCACATGATAAGGCAAGTTTTGTTGATCCGCAGCATAGCCCTGTCCCAACGACCAAACAGAATCATTCCACTGGTAGGCATGTTTGGTACTAACCACTTTAGCCAGATCCATACCTTTAAGGCCAGGGAAGTCTTTGGCCGCGGCTAATGCTTTAGCTTCATCAATATCGCCAGCAATGATACAACCGTTTTGTGCGCCAGTAGTACGCAACAGACGTGTTAAGCGACGAGTATCAATATCGGCAATACCAACAATATTATTCTGTTGCAGATAGCTGGATAAATCCTGTTCGCTACGGAAATTACTAACCGTTAACGGCAAGTCTCGAATAACTAAGCCTTTGGCCCATATCTGATTGGATTCTTTATCTTCCTGATTGGTACCGGTGTTACCAATATGTGGGTATGTCAGGGTAATGATTTGTTCTGCGTAAGATGGATCGGTGAGAATTTCCTGATAGCCTGTCATCGAAGTATTAAAAACCACTTCACCGACTGATATACCATCAGCGCCAATTGCGGAGCCTTTGAAAACAGAACCGTCTTCAAGGACCAAAAGGGCAGATTTGAACAAACCAACCTCCTATTCTGGAAAACCTTAATAAAAACGGGTATTTATTACCCGTTCACAGCTGTTTACCCTACCATTTGCAAGCAAATTGCTAATTTTTGGCAAAACCACAATAGTATATACGAACATGGATAAAGCGTCCATATTGAATTAAGCATAAGATGAAAAACAATGCTTTAATTTGATTTTTGTCGCTTAGTGCTTATAAATAGCAATTATCTCCCCCGAAACAGTCGCGAATTCCTTAATTAAACTCATAGGGATAACCAATTAACTCTGTGCTGTTGAGCAATATTCTTGAAACGTTAAAGTCCCAATACATCATGCATCGAATAGAGTCCTGCGGGACGACTCGTTAACCAGCTAGCGGCCCTGACGGCTCCTTTGGCAAAAGTGAGTCGGCTTGAGGCTTTATGGGTTAATTCCAATCGTTCACCAATATCGGCAAAAATTACCGTATGATCACCAACCACGTCTCCGGCCCTAACGGTGGCAAAACCAATCGTTTGTTGATCACGTTCACCGGTATCGCCTTCTCTTCCGTAAACGGCACATTGGTCAAGATCACGTTCCAGTTCATCAGCTATAGCTTCACCAATCGCCATAGCCGTGCCTGAAGGCGCATCTTTTTTAAATCGATGGTGGGTTTCAACAATTTCAATGTCGGCACTATTTCCCATCACGCTGGCGGCCTGTTTTACCAGATTTAATAACAGGTTGACTCCAACACTATAATTCGCCGCAAATACCACCGGAATATTAGCCGCCGCCTGATCTAATAGCTGTTTTTGTGTTTGATTCAGTCCCGTGGTACCAATGACCACTGGCTTTTTGTGAGCGATACACCAGGCTAGATTCCCTTCCAATGCAGCAGGTAAGGTAAAATCAATCATTACGTCAACATCATTGACAAAGGTATCTGGATTGCCACTAATGGTTAAATCACATTTTCCTATCCCAGCCAACTCACCGACATCCATACCTACCCACGGCGAGTCAGCGCGCACGGCAGCGCCCTGTAACATAGCATTGTTGTCGGCTTTTGCTGCTTCAATCAGTACTCGCCCCATTCGACCGTTAGCACCGAAAATTCCAATTTTAACCATATGTGACATCTCTTTTTCTAGGCTACTGAATATTTATCCGAAGTCTGCCTGATTTAGAGTGGTTTTTCAGTACAAAAAGGAGCTAAGTTAGATATTTATGCAATCAGGAATAGTTCACCACAAGTGACAGGCAATTACTGCACAACATCAATATATTAAGATTGGGTACCATGAATAGCCCATGCAGTTAGGAGATACTGAGGTTATACAATGAGGTATGTAATGAGAGTATGCTAAGCAAATCGTGACTAATTTAACGCGCCCTATCACAGCCCGACCTTACAATTGAGCTGTATTAGCCCCGATAACAGCACAGTGCATGGCAAACTTGAGGGCTACCACCAAGCCTTTCGTACAAACTGACCTTGATAGCCTTAATAATCCCTCAGCAATGCGTTATGCGGCTAATACTCTTTGTATTTATGATATATCGTCTAGCAGCTTTTGCGCTTCTTTAACCTGCTCCGGATCGTCAGATTGAATAATTTTTTCTAATAATTGACGAGCAGATTCTTTATCGTCGATCTCAATATATGCAATAGCCAAATCCATCCGACTCCCGGCACCTTTATCACTATCTACATCAACTAAATCAATATCGTCAACATCGGGCAACCCCATGCTAGTCAGATCGATATTAATGTCTTTTTCTTCTGCCGGTTCATCGTCGTCACTGAGCAATTCATCAACTTCGACATAGTCATCGGTGTCGGATTCGTCATCAGGTGCTTCACTGAATAATGCTTCCAGATCTAAATCCGGATTATCCAATGTCGGTTTGTCGTCTTTTGATTCGGGCGAGATTAAATCATCATCATTATCCATGCCTTCAAGCATGTCGTCGAACGAGCTGTTTTCCAGTTCTTCGAGTAGTTCATCATCTTCATTTAAAGCGGCGATTTGCACCTCTTCAAATCCTTCCGGCAAGTCATCGTCGCCAATGATTTCATCATCAGTTGAATCATCATTACCAAGCCAATCACCTAAACCGGGAATATCGTCAGTGATAGCGCTATCGGCATCATCATGATCTGCAACCACGGTTTCATCATGCTCGCTTTCAGGTAATTCCTGCGGCTCGCTATCTTTATCATTATCGGCATCCAACCACTGATTAAGATCAGGCGTATCGTCCAATAATTTTTCATCCTGTTCAGTTGGGGCTATATCATCCTCAAAATCAGCCAATGCCGCTTCCAGATCGTCTTCGCCTTCGGTATCCACTTGAGGTTGTTCAGTCTCTTCTGCCTGCTGTTCGGCCAATTCAGCTTGTTCAAAATCCTCCAACGCTTGCTCAAGTTCATCATCTTCAATAGTGTCATCTTGTTCAGCGAGTTCTTTTTCTAACTCATCTTCAACATCAATGGCACTGTCATCGGTTTGATCGGGCAATTGTTCTTGTTCAGACTCGGCAGAGTCCTCTTCAGTGTCTGGCGTCTCGTCCTGGGCTTGTTCCACCTCGGATTGAGATTCATCAGACTCCGTATCGATGGATTCAGATAATTCGGCCAACAATTCATCGGCTAACTGATCCTGCTCTGAGACTGCTTCTTCCTCAGTGTCTGGCGACTCGTCCTGAACTTGTTCCACCTCGGATTGAGATTCATCGGATTCCGTATCGATGGATTCAGACAATTCAGCCAATAATTCATCGGCGAGCTGATCCTGCTCTGAAACGGCTTCTTCCTCAGTGTCTGGCGACTCGTCCTGAACTTGTTCCACCTCGGCTTGAGATTCATCAGACTCCGTATCGATGGATTCAGACAATTCGGCCAATAATTCATCGGCTAACTGATCCTGCTCTGATACGGCTTCTTCCTCAGCATCTGGCGACTCGTCCTGAACTTGTTCCACCTCGGCTTGAGATTCATCAGACTCCGTATCGATGGATTCAGACAACTCGGCCAATAATTCATCGGCGAGCTGGTCCTGCTCTGAGACGGCTTCTTCCTCGGCCTCTGGCGCCTCGTCCTGAGCTTGTTCCACCTCAGCTTGAGATTCATCAGACTCCGTATCGATGGATTCAGATAATTCAGCCAATAATTCATCGGCTAACTGATCCTGCTCTGATACGACTTCTTCCTCAGCCTCTGGCGTCTCGTCCTGAGCTTGTTGTGCATCATCAAGATCGTCTTCAAGACTGTTAAATCCTTCAGTAGATGCCTTGTCATCTTCAGCAATATCATCGGGAGCCAACATTGCTTTCATTTGCTCAACACTATCGATTTCTGCCACCAGTTCTTCGGTTAAATCGTCTATTTCCTCACTACGAGATTTTATGATTTCATCAAGACCATCAATTCGCTCATCATCAATAGGAGCCACAGTAGATAAATCTGCGACTTCAATATCCATCAAGTCTTCTTCGTCTAATAGCTTACTGATACTAATATCTTCGCTATCTTCTGGCTCTTCTTCATCTTCTTCGTCAGGCTCACCAAGAAGTTGTAATTCTGCTGAATCGGGTTCCGGCTCGGGTTCAGACAGCTCGATTGCATCCTCATCCACTTGATCAAGCAGCTCATCTTCATCCTCTATTGAACTGTCTTGGGGTTCATCATCTTCAGAATCAAATAAATCATCCAAGTCTCCTTTCTGTAATATTTCTTCACCTAAATCAGTATCATAGTCTGATTCAGCGTCAGCCTTGGCGGGTTCTTGTATATCAACATCAACAATAGGTTCATCATCTAACTCATCCAGATCATCTAATGCTTCATCGAGCAAGTCATCAGTTAGATCTTCGAAGTTATCCAATTCATCTTCGGTCAATTCATCATCTTGTGCCAGATCACCTAATAATTCATCGTCCAAGCTATCATCAAGTAAATCATCACCGAACAAATCTTCGTCGGTCATCTCGCCAGATAATTCATCACTTAATGCGTCCGACAAATCGTCCTGCTCAAGTTGTGGCTCAGGATCCGCTGGCGGAGTAATGACGGGGGCCTGCTGTTCAGGTGTGGCGGGAAGAGCATCATTTTGACGACGTTTAAGCCAATATGCCAAGCCCCCCAAGAGCAATAATACCGGTATAGTTGAACCAACAATCAACCATACTGGACTGGAAAAAACAGAGGCTTTTTCCGCCTCTTCGAGCATTTTTTGCTTTTGCTGCTCCTGACGGGAAATATTGACTAATTCATTTTGTAATGTCAGCAATTTGTCCATTTGTTGCTGCACTTCGCCTTCTTCACCAATACGCGAACGCAATTGGTCAATTTCGGCATTAACCGCATCTAAACGCTGATAAATTTTATTATTCTCATCAATTAACGACTGTACACCATTAATTGATTGGGCAAATTGATCTCGTAACGCCTGAAATTGACGAGTCTGTTGTTCATCTATCGCCGATAATTTGTTTTCTAATACCTGTTTGGTTTCGGCCAATTCATTGCTTTTAGCGGCGCTTTGTCCTTGCCTACCTTGTCCACTCGATTGTCCCTGCCAGCGTTCATTGTCCTGCAATGTTTTGCGTTCAGCACTTCTAACATCAATCTGTGCTGCATATTCTGCGGTGGGTAATCTCAGTATCGAGCCGTCGATCATGTTATTAATATTGCTATCATCGAAAGCTTGAGGATTAAGTTGATAAATCGCCAACATCACTTGATACATCGACAACTGATTATTTTGACGATGACGACTGGCAATTTGCCATAAGGTATCTTTACTGGTGATCGGGCCATAAGTTTGCCCGGAAAATTCACGAATAGTGTTTTTAGGACCTTTAATCAGTACCTGTTCGGCGGCTATGACGGTATGCACAGAACAGCACAAACCGAAAACTCCAAGCATGAAAAATAGATGTCTCAATCTCATAGACTATCCTTGCCGCCCCTAAAATTATTATTAATACTATGAACCTGTCTGGCAACAGGTAAAGAAAAAGTTATAATATTATATTTATCAAATAGTTAAATTAAAACCAGTCAACTAGATTAATCGTTGCCAATGCTGGTTTTTTGACTATTTTACCCACACTACATCCTACCTACCGATTAACAGCAAGATGCGTTCCAAAGTTACTATAAATGTTAAATTTATACCAACTAAAAGCATACATCATCATGGTTAATTATTGCTGATAATAAATTGATAAATTATTTAGCGTCTGGGTAGGTTATCGGTTGTTTGGCGAGAATATTGATAGGGGCAATTAATTGCCCCTTATCTTAGATGAAAAACGATTAAAGATATTCGGCAATTAAATGCTCTGCAATTTGAATACTGTTAGTTGCGGCACCTTTACGAACGTTATCTGCAACAACCCACATATTAATACCATTAGGATGGGAAATATCTTGGCGAACCCGTCCCACAAACACATCATCTTTACCGCTGGCATTACCGACTTGGGTGGGAAATTCTTCCCTTTCGGCCATTAACGTTACACCTGGGGCGTTAGCTAACAAGGCTTTTACCTGCTCAGCATCAATAGGTTGACGAGTCTCAATATGAATCGCTTCACCATGTCCAAAAAATACCGGTACGCGAACCGCAGTAGGATTAACTAAAATGCTGTCATCTCCCATAATTTTGTGCGTTTCCCAGACCATTTTCATTTCTTCTTTGGTGTAATCATTATCCTGAAACACGTCAATTTGCGGAATGGCATTAAAGGCAATCTGGCGGCTAAACGCTTCTACTTTGGCTTCGCGACCACTTAACAATGCTGAACATTGTTGAGCTAATTCTTCAATAGCAGTGCGTCCTGCGCCCGAAACGGACTGATAGGTGGCTACATTAATACGGGCAATACCAACAGCGTCTTGAATCGGCTTTAACGCAACAAGCATTTGAATAGTTGAACAATTCGGATTAGCAATAATATTGCGATTGCGGAAATCAGCAATCGCGTGCGCATTCACCTCAGGTACCACTAATGGAATGTCAGGTTCATAACGATAGTGAGAGGTGTTGTCGATCACCACACACCCGGCTTCAGCGGCTAACGGTGCATATTTGGCAGAAGTGCTGCCACCGGCGGAAAAAAAGCCAATTTGGGTTTGTGACCAATCAAAGGTCTCTGCATCCAATACCGTAATATCCTTACCTTTGAATTTTACCTTACCACCGGCTGAACGAGCACTGGCTAAAGGGTAAAGTGTTTTTACCGGAAAATTCCGCTGTTCGAGAATTTCGATAATATTCTGGCCAACCAGACCGGTTGCGCCCAATACCGCAACATCAAAGGCTTGTGACATTCTATTCTTTCTCCAAGATAAAAATTAAAAATATAATTTGTATTATACAGGCTTAAACCCTAACTGATAGATTGCCTGTGAAAGTGGACAATTTCCAGCGCTAACCTGCAGCGCAGCAAACTCTCTTCTTATAGCATAGTTTTTTCGGATATATTCAAACTGTCCCGGCTGCTCGATACTGGTTCTAAATAGCTGATCATCCAATGATACATCATAGACTTGCTTAACCAATGCGTATAAATCTTGCCAGGTAACGTTTTGTTGACCTAATTCAATGACTGACACATCAGGCGCAGGCAAATAATCATTTAAATGATGCTTAACAGGTTTATTCAGCAGTGCTGCGGCAGCCTGATATACCATTTCGGTGCCATTCGATTTGCCTTCTACACTGTGTCCTGCTATATGCGCTGTTGCCAGTTGCGTATAAGGAACCAGCGCAATATTGATATCCGGTTCATTTTCCCATACATCCAACACAACATGCAGCTTACGGTTTTGTTCGAACAGTTTTAATAACGCCTGATTATCGACGATTTCCCCACGACAGGCATTAATCAGTAATTGTTGCTCGCTTAACTGGGTTAGTCGATTATATTCAAACAGATGCTCTGTTGGATAAGGACCGTCTTTGATCAACGGTACATGCAAGCTAATGACATCACATTGCATGATCTCGTCCATTTCCACAAAATGGCGAGGATCGCCCTGCTGTTGCTTAGGCGGATCGCATAACAAATAACGCATTCCCAATGCATCCAGCTTTTTAGACAGGGCACTTCCCGCTTGTCCGGCACCGACAATTCCCACCGTTTTATCAGGCAAGGTCCAGCCCAGACGTTCAGCCATAACGCACAACACACTGACCACATATTCTGCCACCGAGATGGAGTTACAACCTGCTGCTGAATACCAGGGAATATTTCGCTGTGCTAAATAATCAATATCCAGATGATTAAATCCCGCCGTCGCCGTAGCGACAAACTTTAAATTATGACATCCGCCAATTAGTGATTGATTAACCTTGGTGGTAGAGCGCACAAACAATAATTCCGCATCGACAATATCTTCAGGCTTAACGGTTTTACCGGAAAACGACTGGCAATCTCCCCAGTCAGCAAAAAACGCCTCGGCATAAGGCATCGAATCTTCGTAGTATATTTTCATGGTCAGATAAAGCTCATGATTTAAAATTTGGCCAAAGATAATTTCGGCTTTCGGATGTGGGCGGAACCTACCCTGATGGAGAGAAACACACCAGCTTTTTAACCGGTTCGATTAAAAAGCTGGTGAATGATATGGATTATCCTTGATATTTACTCATCACCAAGGTGGCATTGGTCCCGCCAAAGCCGAAACTGTTAGACATTACCGTATTAAGCGCAGTTTCACGCATTTCACGCACAATATCCAAACCCTCGGCTTGTTCGTCCAGATTGGTAACGTTCACTGACGGAGCGACAAAACCATGTTCCAGCATCAATATACAATAAATCGCTTCTTGTACCCCGGCGGCCCCAAGACCATGGCCGGTCATCGCTTTAGTGGCACTAATGGCTGGCGAATTTCCACCAAACACTTGTTGAATCGCCCCTAACTCTTTTACGTCACCAACCGGGGTGGACGTACCGTGAGTATTAAGGTAATCAATCGGTGTTTTGACATCTTGCATTGCCAGTTGCATACAACGCACTGCCCCTTCACCTGATGGAGCGACCATATCGTAACCATCAGAAGTGGCGCCGTAGCCGATAATCTCACCATAAATTTTAGCGCCTCGTGCCAGCGCATGTTCCAGTTCTTCAACCACAACCATACCGCCACCACCAGAGATGACAAAACCATCCCGATCGGCATCATAAGTGCGCGATGCGGTTTCTGGTGCATCATTGTATTTGCTTGATAATGCGCCCATAGCGTCAAATTCCATGGCTAGTGTCCAATGGACTTCTTCACCACCACCGGCAAATACAATATCCTGTTTACCTAGCTGAATCTGTTCCACAGCATGACCAATACAATGTGCACTGGTTGCACACGCAGAACTCATGGAATAATTAATCCCTTTGATTTTGAATGGTGTCGCCAAACACGCCGATACCGTGCTGCTCATAGTGCGAGTCACCATGTAGGGACCTACTCGTTTAACGCCTTTTTCGCGTAAAATATCTGCCGCTTCTACCTGATGTTTGGAAGACGCGCCTCCAGAACCTGCGACTAAGCCCGTACGTGGATTAGATACCTGTTCTTCGCTTAGTCCCGCATCATCAATCGCCTGTTGCATGGAAATATGCGCATACGCTGCTGCATCACCCATAAAACGCAAGGCTTTACGATCAATGTGTTGGCTAACATCAAGATCAATATTGCCCCACACATGACTACGCAGTCCTAATTTTGCAAACTCCTCCGAATAACTAATACCACTGCTACCCTTTTTAAGTGACTCGAGGACTTCCTGCTGATTATTTCCAATACTGGACACAATGCCAATACCAGTAATGACTGCTCTTTTCATATAAAACCCTATTCTAAAAAATTGACGCACATGTTAATGATTTTCATCCAGCAACTGGTCTGCTCTTTGATGATTTCAATCAATTATTTGTGCTGCGTAAAGTACAGCTGCGGCATAAATCAACGTACAATATCCCTATCACACTAATCGAACGTTGTAATTTAATGATCAAACCGGCAAAAATCGTATTTAATCAGCATGGCACCCCCTTTGCCAATCAATTCGACGATATTTATTTTTCGAACCAAAGCGGATTGTTAGAAAGCCAGTTTGTATTTTTAAAAAACAATCAGTTACCGCAACGCTGGCTCAATACCGATACTTCGTGTTTTGTCATCGCCGAAACCGGTTTTGGTACGGGTTTAAACTTTCTTGCCTGCTGGCAATTGTTCCGACAAGTTCAGCAACAGTATGGTTCCAATGCGTGCCCTAAACTGCACTTTATCAGCGTCGAAAAATATCCTGTAAGCGCAAATGATTTGGTTGAAACATTAAAATGCTGGCCTGAATTGGCCGAATTTAGTGACGCCTTGGTGGAACAATATCCCCATCTGGTTGATGGCTGTCATCGTTTATCATTTGATAATGTTACGCTGGATCTGTGGTTTGGTGATGTGACACAGACATTACCGCAATGGTATTGCCCATCTGAGGGACTGATTGATGCCTGGTTTTTAGATGGGTTTGCGCCAAGTAAAAATCCTCAGATGTGGTCCGACTCATTATTTGAGCAGATGGTTAAACTGGCTAAGCAGGATTGTACCTTTGCCACTTTTACTGCGGCAGGATTTGTTCGTCGAGGCTTGCAACAAGCCGGTTTTAAAGTACAAAAAGTACCGGGATTTGGCAGTAAACGAGAGATGTTAGCCGGTCAGCTAGAGGTCAAACAAAAATCTTCTCGTCATGCGCCTTATTTTGAACGCAGCACAGCACAGGGAAAAACGGTCGCGATTATAGGAGCGGGGTTAGCCGGAGCTAATTTAGCACTGTCCCTGAAAAACAAGGGCTATCAAGTCACTGTCTACTGCAGTGATAACAATATGGCGCAAGGAGCGTCGGGGAATCGTCAAGGCGGTTTCTATCCGCAGTTACATGTAGAACAGAATAATGCCAGTTTATTGCAAGCCCAATGTTTTGGCTTTGCCTTACGTCGTTATTGGCAGTTGCTTAAAAACGGACATCAATACGCACATCAATTTTGTGGAGTGCTGCAACTGGCGTTTACCGATGCAATCGAACAACGCTATCAAAAAATGCGGGATAACGAGGCTTGGCCTAATGCGTTAATTTATCCTGTCAGTGCCGAACAGACAGAGCAGCTCGCGGGTATTCCTCTACACTATTCTGGAGTACACATTCCTGATGGTGGCTGGATCCACTTACCTCAATTAATTCAGGCGTTGTTTGCCGACGCCGACATTAGCGTTAACTGCCAACAACAGCTAATCGAGCTCGTTCCAAAGCCTAAAGGTTGGCAACTGCACTGGCAAAACGGCGTGAAAACTGAGACTGATATTGTGGTGTTAGCGTGCGGACACCAGAGTCATCAACTAGCCCAATTCAATGATTTACCGCTACGCAACGTCCGCGGCCAAGTGGAGCATATCCCCAGCCAGTCTCCATTGGATCAACTTAACAGCGTAGTTTGTCACAAAGGCTATTTAACACCGGCTTTTGAAGGCCAACATACATTGGGCTCCACCTATATCAAGAATGATTCAGACTGTGACTATCGAAAAGAGGAAGAAACACTCAATCTGAAAGTGTTAAATAAGGCACTGGCAGACTGCGAATGGGCATCCGCTCTTAAAACCCAGCAACAAGGTCGGGCAGCTATTCGTTGCAGTACACCAGATCATTTACCCATCATGGGACAGGTACCGCAATTCAGCGAGCAACAACACCAATATCAAGATTTATATAAAGCACTGCCCTTGCAGCATTATCCATTACCAATGAATCATGCCAATTTATTTTGCTTAACCGGATTGGGATCCAGAGGGTTATGCACCGCGCCACTATTGGCAGAAACGTTAGCCTGCCAAATCAGTGGCCAACCTTTGCCTTTGAGTCAAACCTTATTAGATAGTCTCAACCCCAACCGATTTTTGATCAGATCACTACAACGTAGAGAACGGTAATTGCTATTCGGCTAAAACCGCAGAGTAAATATTGTTCCAGTACTGCATCACTTTTTGTTGATCATCAGGTTCCAGTTCCTTATTCGCAAAAGCGCGCTCAAGGCTTGCCGTCATGCGTTGTTGAAGATGTTGTTTATCAAAATCCTGTTCCAGAAATGCCTGACTGACCACTAGAGAAAAGTGACCGTTTAAATAACCGGAAAAAAACAATTGCTCATCACAACCATTATCCACCGCATCATCTAGACGTTGCTGAATGGCATTAGTAAATATCTGAAAACTATCTGGCATAACGTATCTCAATATTGGGTTATTCATTGCCTGGAGATGCAACCGGATAAAGTACCTGATCCCGGTAACCGGTGATAACTGGCATCAGACCACACAATTCGGCGTCCAACGTCCTGTCGCCGGTATCAACCAGTAAGGGACGTCCATTCAACGCCTGTAATTTAGCTTTAGTGGCAATAATTCGAATATGTGATTTTCCAATCGCACGGATTACGGCTGGACTTAATTGCTGATTTCCTCGTCCCAAAATATGACCTTGTCCCCCTATAGGCGTGATCACTAAACGGCAGTCCTGTCCTTGGATGGCCGACAACAACGACGATGCATTTAAATCAGACTGACATAATTGCTGATGCTGGATAAGATCAATCCCCAACAAGGTATTTTCCAGCCCTAACTCCTCCATCACCGACGCGACAGTGGAGCCGGACCCCATCACATACAGCTCATCCTGCATGTCTTCAATCAAATAAGCAGCAATGTCATTTAACACCAGCTCTTCGGATTCGCGTCCGCCCATTTTGGTGGCTTGCACATATTGCAATTCAGCAGGAACCTGCATTTCACCATAATGTTTTGCCATGACCTTGCCCTGGCGAAACAGGTTTTCGTCAATATCCTTAACATCTGCATGTTGGAGGCTCACTAACTCGCCTTTAACCAGTTTTTCAACCACCATACCGCTGGCTCTTGGCGTTACGCCATAAACACCTGAATGAATTTTACAGCCTGCCGGGACACCCAAGACCGGAATTTGCTCGCCTACCACGTGGCAAATGTTTCTGGCGGTACCGTCTCCTCCGGCAAACAGCAGTAAATCAACCTTTTCATTCAACATAAGTTGCGCCGCGTTTTCACTATCAATAGCTTCAGTTGGCTGGTGTTGCGGCGCATATATGACTCGTACTTTGAAGCCCATTTGCCTGGCTAAATCGGCTCCCATATCACCATCGGCACTAATAACTTCAATTTGGTCACTTAATGATTGCAGGACCTCTAAGGCTTGTTTCATCCGATTGTTAGCTTGAGGAATAGCGCCCATTTGCAAGGCTTGCTGGCGAATAGGTTCGCCATCACTGCCTTTTAACGCGAATGCGCCGCCAATACCTGCCCAAGGATTAATAATTAAACCAAGTTTAAAGCGCTTCGGCATGATCGATATGTAAAGTGGGAGTAGGCCTGGATTGATAGAATGCCTGCAATGCATCAATAAATTGCTGGGCTCGGGGTGGAAAACCGAATAGTAAATAATCTTTAAGCTGTTGCTGTACTTTGTTTTGGAATTGCTGGCGATCGGGTTCAACGCCATCCAGATTATCGGTACTGACTGTAAAGGATTTACCCGCAGCCAGACAAAATGCCCATTCAATAGCCTGAGGTTTTACTTCAACCTGTTCAAAAGCGTCTTGTTGCTGTTGATTACGTCCGTCCGGACAATACCAGTAGCCATAATCTTCCAGCTCACGCCGTTTTTCACCGGCTAAACACCAATGGGCGATTTCGTGTAATGCACTGGCATAAAAACCGTGCGCAAACACCACCTGGGCATATTCCTGTCCCGCACCGGCTGGTAAATAGACAGGTTCGCCATCACCTTTAATTAAACGGGTATTAAAAGCCTCAGCAAAAAGTTGATCAAATAGCAGGACGAGATCCTGATAATGATGCTCATCTTTGTAAGGATAAACTTTTAAACGGGGAATGATACTATTCATAACGGCGCGCATTCTAACTGCCAAAAGCGGTCTAACTCAAGTCAGTTTCGCGCTATTTATCGCAAACATTAGATTTTATTGATATGAGGTAAAGCTATATTTTGCTGCGTCCACTTACGCCACGACAGACGCGCTTTTGTCTGACTCAACATCGTTGGCTGGCATACATAAAACAACCAATGAGGCCAATGCAGCCGCCCCTGAGGCGAACATAAATGTATTCAAGGATCCTGCCCCTTGCTGCCACAAATAACCAGCAACATAGTTGCCTATCGCGCCACCGCCACCAAACGCCACACTGACATAAATAGCTTGCCCTCGACTTTGGTATTTCAATCCAAAATAACCATGTAAAAATTGCATAGACGCAGCGTGAGCCAACCCAAACGTGGCGGCATGTAACAGCTGTACCAGAATTAACACCGCGAAATAATTCGCATAGGTCGCCAATAAGCCCCAGCGTAAAGCGGCGATTAATAAACAGCAAAACAGAATGCGTTTTACCCCAAAGTGATGGATAAGACGCCCGGCAACCAGAAACAATAGCACTTCCGCCATCACTCCAAGTGCAATCAGCCAGCCTGTTTGCTGACCGCTATAACCCAAGTCGCGCATGTACAGGGCGAAAAAGCCGTAAAAAGGTCCAAAACTAATCTGCAATAAAATGGCCGACAGAATAAAGCATAGAAAGACGGGCTTGGCTAATTTATGCCAAATAGTGCCCGGCATATCTTGTTGAGACTGGTAAGGGGGTTGCTGAATAAACAGTGTCGCAACAGTTAGTGCCGACAGCACCAATACACTTGCCCAAATTACCGCTTCAGAACTGAATATATCTAAGGTCTTACCGAGCAGGACTGCGCAAACGATATAACCAATACTGCCCCATAAACGAATTTTACTGTATTTTCCCGAATCACTACGCACAACATTTAAGGTAATCACTTCCAACTGAGGCAACACTGCGGTCCAGAACATCATCACCAAACCGAGACTCAGTGCTATCCCCCAAAAATCATCAAAGCCGAATAACAGTAAAAAGGCGAGTACCGACAACGCACTGCCAATCCTCAAAATTAGCAGTAACTGTCCGGTTTTATCTGCCATGGCGGCCCATAAATTAGGGCCTAAGATACGGGTTAAGGTAATTAACGCGATTAACGTACCGATATCCACCGAGTTAAATCCGCGGCCATCGAGAAAAACGCCTAAATAGGGAGTCAGAATACCGAGTTGACCAAAATATAAAAAATAAACTAACGCTAATCGAAACAAATTAGCGTTAGTAAAGGCAGGATGGTGCACGACTAGCCGATATGGCCGGGAATAACCGGAGTGTCAGAATTGACGTTAAGATTTTGCGCCCGATGGCGTAATAAATGATCCATTAATACCAAGGCCATCATTGCTTCAGCAATAGGTACCGCTCGAATTCCGACGCAAGGATCATGGCGCCCTTTCGTCACCACCTCGATAGTATTACCATCAATATCAATGGTTTCACCGGGCACAGAAATACTCGATGTGGGTTTAAGCGCCATATGTACAACTAGATCCTGACCGGACGATATACCACCTAACACACCACCGGAATGATTGGTTCTGAATCCGTCCGGACTCATGGCGTCACGATGTTCGCTACCTTTTTGTTCCACGACAGCAAATCCATCACCGACTTCAACACCTTTAACCGCGTTAATCCCCATCATGGCATGAGCGAGTTCGGCATCCAGTCGATCAAAAACCGGTTCTCCCAGTCCTACCGGCATACCCGTGGCGACCACCGACACTTTAGCTCCTATCGAGTCGCCCTGTTTTTTTAAATCTCGCATATACTGGTCCAAGGCCTCCAGTTTGGAGGCATCAGGGCAAAAAAATGGATTACTATTAACAATCGAATAATCCACCTGTTCCATTTTAATGGGGCCTAATTGGGACAAGTAACCGTGGATCTCTATTCCGTGAAACTGTTTAAGATACTTCTTGGCAATGGCGCCACCGGCAACCCGCACTGCAGTTTCCCGAGCAGATGAACGGCCACCACCACGATAATCACGACCACCGTATTTTTGCTGATAGGTATAATCAGCATGACCGGGACGGAAACGATCCTTGATATTGGCATAATCATTTGAGCGTTGGTCAGTATTTTGGATCAACAAGCCAATTGAAGTACCGGTGGTTTTACCTTCAAATACCCCTGACAAAATTTTCACTTCATCTTCTTCACGTCGTGCAGTGGTATATCGTGACGTCCCAGGCTTGCGCCTGTCCAAATCCACTTGCATATCCGCTTCTGATAACTCGAGTCCCGGAGGACAACCATCAATAATCCCGCCAATGGCAGGGCCGTGGCTTTCGCCAAAGGTGGTAAGTGTAAAAATTTTTCCAAAACTATTGCCAGACATGTCTCTGTTTTACCTACTTATTATATTTAATTAATGCTTCTTTACTGATGGCGAATACTCCGTGACCACCATTCTCGAATTCTATCCACTGCAAAGGTAGTTCAGGATACTGTTGCTGCATATGTACCTGTGAATTACCCACTTCCACAATCAACCAGCCGTTATCCTGCAGATACTGGGGCGCCTGTTTTAAAATTAAGTGCACCAAATCCAAACCATCATGACCTGCGGCCAAGCCCAATTCCGGTTCATGATGAAATTCCTCGGGCAAATCCCCCATATCCTCTGCATCCACATAAGGTGGATTGGTCACAATCAAATCGTAACGTTGACCGGTGAGATTGTTAAACAAATCAGACTGAATGGGAAATACCCGATTGCTTAGGTCATATTCCTGAATGTTTATTTCTGCCACCGCCAATGCCTCTTCACTCAGATCGACGGCATCCACCTGAGCGTCTGGAAACGCCATGGCACAAGCAATTGCGATACATCCACTGCCGGTACACAGATCCAGAATAGTAGCCGGTTCATTATCCAACCAAGGGGTAAATTGTTTATCAATCAATTCGGCTATAGGTGAACGAGGCACCAACACCCGCTCATCAACAAAAAATGGCATGCCACAAAACCACGCCTGATTGGTTAAATAGGCGACCGGAATACGCAACTGAATGCGGCTCAACACTTTTTCGACAATCAGCTGCTTTTCACTGCTCGTCAGGCGCGCCTGTAATAATTGTTCATTTCCATCGGGGGGTAAATGCAATAACTGCAGAATCAAACTCAATGCCTCATCCCATGGATTATCAGTGCCGTGACCAAAGTACAAACCCGCACCATTAAAGCGACTAACTGACCAGCGTACAAAGTCATAAATGCTGTGCAAGTCCTGAACGGGTTCTTCAAGGTTATATTTATCTGTCATTGTCTTATGCCTGTAGAGTGCAATTTAGGGTATGATGCGGCCACTTTTTAACGCTGAATCGTTTGAACCATGACGAAAAAAAAACCTGTATCCCTTGCCGATATACACTTGTTTCGTGATGAGATTGAAGGCGTCAAGCCTTTAAAGCAAGACAAAATACAGCCTAAGCGCTTGCCCAGCAAGCAAAAAAAAAGCGCCGGTAGCGAATTACACAAACAGAATCAGGCTGAGTTTTTCTTCTCGGATCAGTTTCATGCCCATTTTGATTTGGATGGGCCACTTAAGTATACCCAACCTGGCGCTGACAGCCATGAAGTCAAACGTTTGCGTCGAGGTGAAATGCCTCCCGATCTTATTCTGGATTTACATGGTTTAAATAAAGAGCAGGCTAAAATGGAGATTGCTGCCCTAATTCGTTGCGCCCGACAGAACCATTATGAATGTGTCTGTATTGTGCACGGTATTGGTTCTCATGTATTAAAAAAGGCGGTACCTAGCTGGCTAGTTCAACACCCATCTGTCCTAGGTTTTCACCAGGCTCCGCTGGAATGGGGTGGCAAAGGGGCGTTGCTGGTGTTGCTTAAACGGCATATATAATTTTTAGCAACTGGTACAAACTGTTTTCACTAGCTCAATTAAGCTGAATTGTATAAACTTCAAACACTATAAAAAATCAATAAGTTATCGAAACCAATCGATTTATAAATTTATGTGCATTTGTAAAAAAGGGTTATTGATAAATAAAAAGGACATCAGGCATCGCTATGCGTAAAGGATTTATCTACGCCATAAAATTTCTTTTATTGTCTAGTTTATACCTTATTTTTAGTTACATTAGTCTTGCCTTCACCGCTGAAAATCAACACGTCTCACTTAGCTGGGCTCCCATTGGCATCGCATTAGCGTTATTGATTAGATGGGGCACTAGTTTATGGCCAGCCATCACACTAGCTAGCTTTGCTTCTACCTATTTGCAACAGCAACTACCGTTAACACAGGCGTTAGGACTGGTATTTAGTGCCACGATTTCCATCTATATCACCGCATTGACCTTAACAAAGTTGAACTTTAAGCCCGAATTACAACGTCAAAAAGATCTGTATCTATATTTAAAGACAGGGATTATTACCCTGCCCATTGTTGCTGCCGTCTTAGGGATTTTTACCTTATATTTCAATAACGCCTTAGCCAGTGAACAACTGTTAGACAGCTGGTTAAGCTGGCTGCTGGGTGATGTGACCGGTATTTTAGTGTTTGCAACGCCCCTGCTAACCATAACCCGTACGTCGTTAATCCCATTAGCACGTCCTTCAATCATACTCGCTCTGTTGATTATGTTATTGAGTGGTCTTGAAATACTCTGGTTTAATAGCAGTGGCCTTGCGTTAGCAATGATTTTAGTCCCCATGCTGTCGGTATTCTGGATTGCTATGCGCAGTAATCTGGCCACAACATCGGTAGTGATTCTCGCCTTTTCCGCCATTGCGGCCTTTTCTGCCCACTATGATTATGGCGCCTTCAGTAATTTAGCCAATCCCTATATTGGCATTTGGGTCTACATAATTAGTATGGGCTTGGTCTCATTGTTTACCGCCGTAATTTTTTCTGAATCACGACGCTTTGCAGAACAAATGAAATACTCAATCGACGCCAGCAACATTGGCACCTGGGACTGGCATGTCGATACGGATGAATATTTCTTTAACAATACTTGGTTCACCATGTTGGGTTATGACCCTAAATCCATGGTACACAATATAAAAACGTTTGAATATTTACTGCATCCCGATGATATTGCCCTTACTCACAACAGTATGGACGACTACCTCAATGGTTACTCTAATACCTATCGCGTTCACATCCGCTTAAAACATGCCGATGGCGAGTGGCGCACCATCGTATCATCCGGCGCGATTATCGAACGCGATGTGTATGGTCATGTTATACGTATCTGCGGAACCCATATCGATATTACCAACCAGTTAAAAAACGAAATGGAACTAAAGCTGATGCATCGCGCCATCGAATCAGCCCGTACCGGATTAATCATTACCAGCAGTGACGCGGGTTTTCCTATTAAATATGTCAATCAGGCATTTGAAAAAATCACCGGTTACCGGCGTGACGAAATCATTGGCAAACCCTATGATTTCCTGAGTGAGGATGACGACAAACAAGCTGAATTACTGGCACTTCGTGACCATATGCAGCGAGCAGAGTCTTTCGATACGGTATTAAAAAGCCACCGTAAAGATGGCTGTTCCTACTGGAATAAAATAAGCATTGATCCGGTTAGAAATGAATCCGGCGATACGACCCATTTTATATCGACCCAGAGTGATATTACCGAGTTTCATAAAGCCCAACAGGCACTGGATGAACAGGATGATTTACTGCGGCAACTCTCAGAGCAAGTTCCCGGAGCCATGTATCAATTCAAACTGGATCAAAAGTTAAAGCCTTCTTTTCCCTATTTAAATGACGGGATTAGAAAAATGTATGGCTTGACCCCGACCCAATTACAAATCGATCCTGAATTAGTCAACACCGCGATTCATCCCGATGACTTAAAATCAGTGCAAAAAAGTATTCTCGACTCCCGCCGTACTTTAAATATTTGGCGAGGCGAGTATCGAGTAATAAAACCACAGTTTGGTTGGCGAGAAAATCATGCTAAACCAATAAAAATGGATGATGGCAGCGTCGTATGGCACTGCTATTTAACCGATATTACCGAACGTAAATCACTAGAAGAAAATTTACTTAAAGCCAACAATCGACTGGAAACCGCCCAACAAGTCGCGCGTATAGGTTATTGGTCGATTAATTTAGATTCCGGTGACATCTATTGCGCCAATGTTATCTACGATATTTTAGGCGTGAGTTCGTTAAAGAAAATGAAGTTATCCAGTCTATTGTCGATCACCCATCAAGAAGACATTAGTTTGTTGAGTGAACAGCTTAATAATGCCAAGCAAACCGGCTTACTCAATGTCGAACACCGCATTATTCGTAATGATGGCAGTGAACGCTGGATCCACCATTTAGCCAACACCGCCAAAACCGAATCTGGTCACGATATTATTCTGGAAGGAACCATTCAGGACATTACCGAGCGTAAGCTGCTTGAGATTAAATTTTTAAATCAGGCATTAACCGATGAACTAACCGGCATCGCTAATCGTCGCGCCTTTATTCAACATCTTGAGCAAGAATGGAGTTTGTATATTCGCCACTCACAATTAACCGCGTCGGTAATTATTGTTGATATTGATCACTTTAAATCGGTGAATGATAAACACGGCCACGAAGTTGGCGACAAAATGTTATGTCACGTTACTGACATCATCACAAAATGTATTCGTAAATCTGACTTATTTGGCCGTTTGGGCGGTGAAGAATTTGCGATTCTTACCCGAGAAACCAATATTGATGAAGCATTCAACCTGGCCAACAAGCTATGCGATGAAATCGCTAATCATCCGTTAAGTATTACTCGTCAGTTAAAAATAGCGGTTACCGCCAGTTTCGGTGTCGCACCATTCAATGATATAGAGGCCGAGCCCACCGACGTGTTATTTGCCGCTGACAAAGCGTTATATCAAGCCAAGGGGGACGGACGTAACTGCGTAAGGGTGTTTCAACCACTCGCTGATATTGAAGAAACCAGTTAAGCCGTTAATCAAAAAACAACTTCCATAACCAGCCGTGACCTAATTCTTCCTGACAGGATTTTAATTGACTGGCATATTGCTGCGAACGGGTATTCACTTTTTTAGCCACTGCCACTAACCAGCGTTTTTTATTATAACTTTTACGCCGATATCCTCCCCAGCCTTCGTGATAATTCAAATACTGCGAATAAGCATCCCATTTTGACACACCATTAATTTTGTATGTTTTAGCAATAAACCAGCCCATAAAATCAATAGCATCGTCAAAATCATTGCGTGACGCCCAACCATTATTGGTCTCGCGAATATAATCTTCCCATGTGGGCGTTTTGGCTTGTGAATATCCATAGGCGGAACTGACCCTTCCCCACGGGATTAAACCGAAGAAAATATAGTCCCGTGGAGGCAAGGCATGAGATTTAAACGAACTTTCCTGATACATCATCGCCATCGGGACATGAATAGGCACTCCCCAACGCTCATTCATATCGACCGCCGCATCGTACCAGTCTGACTTTTCTCGAAAAATTTCACATATATTGGAGGTGTCGCGCGGAGGAGCTACAGCACAAGCTGTCAGGCCAAGTATTAAAAAACCTAGTACCGTCTTTTTTTTATCTATTTTATTTAAGAAGTTGAACTTTCCTACCATGCCTGACTCATACCCTACGTATTAGTTATGTTTTCCCTGGTCGTATTTTTAGCCTGATTGCTTAATCAGGCTTTTTTTTGCCCGCAAATTAATGGCTTTCAGCGACATGAGCAATTATGCAAAAAAAATACATTTTTATTGGAACTTAATCGGTTAAGCCGACTCATATCATACGTATTAGTTGTGTTTTCCCTGGTCGTATCTTTAGCCTGATTGTTTAATCAGGCTTTTTTTTGCCTATCGATAACGCCCTAACTTGCCATATTTGCGGTATTTTCTGCAAAGTAATCCGCCAGAAAATCATCAAAAGATAATTTGTCCTGCGATTCGATTTCCTGCTGTTTTAGCATCGACTGCGCGGCCTGTTGATTAAAATAATCAGGCTGATAACGTTGATAATCAGTTTGCAGTAATTGCTGTTTATATTGTTGCGCCAATTGTAATGCTAAATGTGCATTATCTAATTCCTGCTGCTTGAGAATGGATAAAATCCGCGCTGAAGGTGTTTGTTCCGGATCAACAAATTTATTCCATTGCAATTCGACTGAACGGCTAAACGAATTACTCTGATGAACCTCATCCAATATGGCCGCAATATGGTTAAACTGCTCAAACATTTGTTTTGCCCAATCGTGCATCGCAACCGATTGTCCATCACGCAATAAGCTCAATGCTGGCTCACGTCCCCGCTCCACCACAGTACGCAAATTAATATCCGTCTCCTGAAACTGTTGATTATCTAAATCGGCTGATGGAGACACTAAACAATACAGCAAGAATACATCGAGAAAATAAAACTGCTCAATTTCAATCCCCACTGGACTAAACGGATTCACATCCAATGCTCGCACCTCGATATAACTCACCCCGCGGGCAGCTAACGCATCGGTCGGCTTTTCCAATGGCAAGGTGGGTTGTTTGGGTCGAATAGGTGAATAGAGCTCGTTTTCTATTTGCAGCACATTGGCATTTAATTGCTGTAGTTTTCCGTCAACTTTACCTGCAAATTGTTCAAACTTCTTCGATGGAGTGTGGATAGCTTTGCGCAATGAGGCGATATATTTATCCAACTGGTTATAACAAATCGACAAACCAGACTGGGCATCGTTGGTATACCCTAAATCACTCATTCTTAGCGATGTCGCATAAGGTAAATACACCGTTCCCTTGCCTAAGGTTTCAAACGGTAATGTGGTATTTTTACCTTTGATAAATGAACCGCATAACGCTGGTGAGGCACCAAATAGATAAGGGATCATCCAGCAAAAGCGGCGATAGTTACGGATCATGCCAAAATAGGCTGCGGATATATCATCCTGACTTACGTCAGTACGTTGGTCAGTGGCCAGCCACTTTTGCCAGAACTCAGTCGGCAATGAAAAATTAAAATGCACTCCTGCAATGGCTTGCATCATGCTGCCATAGCGATTCTTAAGCCCGGTCCGATACAACGTTTTCATCTGCCCGACATTCGACTTGCCGTACTGGGCCAGAGGGATTTGGTCCTGATGCTGAATAAAACAAGGCATACTCATCGGCCACAACTTTTCCTCTCCCAAATTGGCGTAGACAAATTTATGAATGTCATATAATTGCGCCATGGTCAGTTCAGGATCCGTTTCCGCTGGAGTAATAAATTCCATCAAGGATTCAGAAAAATCCGTGGTGATCCAGTCATGAGTTAAGGCCGAACCCAAGGACTTGGGGTGAGGAGTTTGTGCCAAACTGCCATTGGGATTAATACGTAAAGCTTCACGTTCAATACCATGTCGTATCCCAGTCAATAACTGAGCCAGTTCAGGAGTAGCGAGTCGGTTAATGCGTTGTTTCAAATCAGATTGTGAATTCGGCAAGAGATTTTCCATTCAATGGGCATAAGCATTTAATGTGGGGCAAAGTCTAACAGATTCAAGCCCGTTATCGCCTAAAAATATAGCGACTTTTTAAAACACCGAACCGCACCCATAACAGGCACCGTCCGGTGTCATCAAGACGCTACAGTGAGACCTCCAAGTCAACAATGGGGCGTTCCAGCGTTTTCAATTGAGGCATTAACTTGTTTTTATCTCCGACTACAATCACCTGCATTTGATTTAATTTAAGGTGTTTAGCGGCTACCGCATTCAGTTCTTCCACCGTAATATTATCAATAATTTTCTGTTGCTCAGCGACCACCGAATTATCCAGCCCGTAAGTGAGTAATTTGTAGATAAATCCCGCCTTTTGACCTGGTGTTTCGTAGTTTAACGCGTCGCTTTGGGTATACGCCGATTTCGTCATGGCCAGTTCGGCTTCGGTCATGCCGTTAGCCTGATATTGGTTTATTTCCTGAAAGAATTCTTTAAGCGCATTGCCCGTATCATCAATTTTGACATTCGACCCGGCCTGAAAGCGTCCCAGATATTTACCACCGGTAAATTTACTCCACGCACCATAGGTATAGCCTTTATCTTCCCGTAAATTTAGGTTAATACGACTATTAAACATCCCACCTAAGGCAAAATTCATCAAATTAGCACGGAAATACTCGCCGGTGGCGTCGTAGGTTAAATCAGGCTTAACAATGCGCACCACCGCTTGTGCAGAATCGGGTTTGTCTACCAAATAAATACTCGGTGTTTCAGCAACTGGAAAATCACCTAAATCAGGAATGTTGTAATCATCACCTTGCCATTGCTGAATAAACGCCAGTTTTTTCAATAATGTTGGCTGATCTATATCCCCCACGGCAACTAACATGCCTTTAGCCGGGGAATAATAATGCTGATAAAATTGCTTAACATCGTCCAGTGTCAAAGCTTGCACCGTCTCCATGGTGCCAGAATCAGGTAAACTGATACGATTTTTCTTCCCTAGCAAAACCTCGGATACCGCACGATTGGCTAATACAGAGGGATTCTTCAACGCTTGCTGCAAGCTTTGGATGGTTTGTTGTTTTAACCGCTCAAAGTCGTCCTCGGCAAACGCCGGAGAAAACAATTTTTCTTGCAGTAATGCCAATGTTTTGTCCAAATTTTTACGCAAACTACTAACACTAATAACCGTATTACGACCACCGGCACTGAAGCTAATCGAGCTGCCCAATAACGCCAGCTGATTAGACATTTCTTCATTACTGAAATTTTGGGTCGACTCGTTCATCATCGAGGCAGTCATTGATGCCAGACCAGCTTGTTGGGACGTTTCTAACAGCGGACCACCTTCGAGGCTGATGGTTAAACTGACGGTTGGGGTTTCACTGGTTTGATGCCCTGCGACGACCATGCCGTTGTCGAATTTTTGTTGCCAAAAATCAGGAACCGGAACCGCTGGGTTAACGCCCGCTTCAGGCATTTTGTTACGATCAAAATTATCTACAATTTTGCTCACTTTCAAATCATCAGCCGTCATCGGTTGATAATCCGGCACCTGCCGTTCACCAAATACAAAATTGGCTGGCTTGGCAGCCAATTGTGCCTGACCGTTGGGCACAATACTCATAATCACCGCGTGATGGCCTTTAATATATTGGTGATAAACCCGCATCACATCTTCTTTACTAACGTTATTGTAACGGTCTAGGTCATATTGAACCTTGTCGGGCTCATCATCAAAAGTTTGGTTTGATGCCAAAGTAGACACTTTACCCGAGACACTTTGTAAGCCAAAAATAGTACTCGACTCAATCGACGCTTTTGTCCGATCCAGATCATCTTGCTGCACACCCCGCTGCTCAAACTCATCGAGAGTGGCGTTAAATATTTTTTCCAATTCGGCCAAATTAGCGGCCTTGGCTGGATTGGCCAATGCGGCTAACTGAAATTCACAAGCAAGCTCGCTACATGGATGACTTACCCAGGCATTGACCGCATATCCTTCTTTCACCAAATTTTTATAAAATAACGAGGTTTTACCGCCCCCCAATATATTGGACAACACATCCAGCGGGGCTTCATCAGCATGTCTGACATACACGGTTGGAAAGGTCATTTGCAATAAGGGTAAATGAACGCGATCTTCCAAGGTGATATAGCGAGTGTCTGGCAGTTTAACCAACGCTTTATCGGCATTGTGTACTTCAGGCCCGCGGGGAATCGGTCCAAAATACTTGTTGATCCAGGTTAAGGTTTGTAGCTGATCTATATCACCGCCAATAGTGATCACCGCATTATTGGGGCCATACCAACGCTGAAAAAAGGCTTTAAGATCATTCACATTGACCCGGTTCAAATCTTCAATATAGCCAATGGTTTGCCATGAATAAGGATGTCCGACTGGATAAAGCGCTTCGGCATTGCGTTCAAAGCGCAATCCATACGGCTGGTTATCGTAGCTTTGACCGCGCTCGTTTTTTACGGTTTCCCGTTGGATTTCAAATTTTTTCTGAGTCACAGTACTCAATAAAAAGCCCATTCTATCGGCTTCTAACCAGAGCATTTTTTCTAACTGATTTGCGGGAACCGTTTCGTAATAATTAGTGCGATCTTTATTGGTAGTACCGTTCATGGTACCACCTGCTTCTGTCACTAATTTAAAGTGTTCTTCATCTTCAACATGTTCCGAACCTTGGAACATCATATGTTCAAAAAAGTGGGCAAATCCGGATTTTCCTACTTCTTCACGGGCGGATCCAACATGATAGGTCACGTCAACATGGACTAATGGATCCGAGTGATCTTCATGCAATACCACGGTTAAGCCATTGGCAAGCTGATACTTCTTATAAGGGATACTGACCTGATCGGGTAGCGCATCATGCTCTTTAATTAATGTAATGCCATCGGGTAATGGTGTTTCAGTCTTAACGCTTGGCTGCTCTATTGCCGGTTGACAGGCTGCCAATAACACAACAGGTAACAAACAGAAGAAGATCTTCCTTTTATGCATGTTTTTCCTTCCTTAATTTCTTTTAACTAATATTGCCTACATCATTGACAACAGATGCGGGTTTACAGGAACAATGTGACAAGAGTAACACTATTGGGTTCACAGCAAAGTGATGAATGTACCTATTTTTACCTTATAAAGAGCTGATGTTAGTGACTTTTTAGGTGGATAAATTGTATCTAATTGTTAAATACCAAGCCTATAGTGCTAAAATCTGGCGCTAACTAATCGCCAAGCGAACCAATCAAACTTGAAAATTGACATTCTGCACAGCCACCCTGATTTTTATATTATCGATAAACCAGCCGGCATCGGTATGCATAAAGATCAACTGCACGATGGCATTTTGCCGCTACTTTACGCGCAATTACAAATCGATAAATTATGGTTAGTTCACCGGCTGGATAAACTGACTTCAGGCTGTCTGATTTTGGCCCGAAATAGTCAGGCCGCGGCGGTTTTTGGTGAGCTATTCGCCCAGAGACAAATTGACAAATATTATCTGGCGATTACTGCCAAAAAACCGACTAAAAAACAGGGAACGGTCAGTGGCGAGATGAAGAAGTCACGAGACGGCAAATGGATATTAACCACCAGCCAAACCAACCCGGCCATCAGTCAGTTTTTTAGTCAGGGCTTATTTGACGGCAAGCGCTTAATTATAATTAAACCCCGTACCGGTAAAACCCATCAAATCAGAGTTATGCTAAAAAGTTTAGGCGCCCCTATTTTAGGTGACACACTTTACGGTGGGCTGGATAGTGATCGTACTTATTTACATGCTTATGCGTTAGCTTTTGTGTATCAAGGCCAACATATCGAATTATCTTGTCAGCCACAGCAAGGCGAACACTATATCCGTATGGCACAGCAACAATTGCTTGCCCCTTTTGACCAGCCACAATTACTCGCCTGGCCTAAAATAAAACCCTCACACAACGCAGAACTGCATCATGGTTAGACTCGTCATTGCCGGACAAGGCGCGATAGGCTCCCTATTGGCCGCTCACTGTGAACAACATCGCTGTTGTTATGCCGTAATTCCCCGTTCAGGCCAGCCTAAAAACATTAAATACGTCCATCAAGCCAACAAACGGCAATGGGATTTCACCCCACCTAACCTGTCGGCATTCCAAGCTAATGATGTACTGGTTTTGCCACTTAAGGCTTACCACATATTGTCCTGTTTGCAGCAACTGGATGTGCCAGCCAATGTAACCATATTACTACTGCATAATGGCATGGGCACCATCGAACAGGTCAAACGGCACTTTGCACACAATCCAATTATTGCCGGCATTACCAGCTATGCTGCGTTTAAACCAGCCAACCATTCGGTTATCGAAACCGGTCAGGGCACAACTCAGTTAGGCTGGATTAGCCATCCTGATGCGGACATTCAATCCGCAATACAATCACTTTTTAATCAGATTCTGGGGCCTTGCCAATGGCAGGACAATATTCAACTGGCGTTATGGAATAAGTTAGCCATCAACGCCGCAATCAATCCTCTGACGGCGATTCACAATATTCCTAATGGCAAACTGCAAGATCCGCAATTCTCCCCCACCATCAGTGCCATCTGTCAGGAAGTTGCTGCGGTTATGAATAAAACGGGACTGTGCCAAACAAGCGACAATTTACGCCAGCAAATTGATCGTGTTATTGCCGCCACTGCCGACAACTTTTCATCGATGAATCGGGATATTGTCGAAGGCCGCCCAACGGAAATTGACTACATCAATGGCTATATAGTCCAGCAGGCGGAAAAGTTAGCCATCAATATTCCGGTGATAAAGCAACTGATGGAGCAACTCCTTGCTATACAAAACAATCGAGGTAACAAAACCTTATGACCTACCAGCCGATCCCTGTCTTTATTTATTATTTACATCAGCTAGATAAACTGCTGTGGAAAATTGAACAATTTGAACAGGGCGACAGTGATATTTTGCATGCCCGATTGAGTGTGGATATGTTGCCATTGATTAATCAGGTGAGAACCACGGCAAATTTTGCTTTGCGGGCATGTTGCCCGCTATATGGCCAAGACCCCGTCACCTTTGAAAACAAGACTGATTCTTTTACCGGATTACATCAACAAATTGCCCAGACACTGGAGCACCTGACATTACTTAATGCGTCTTCAAGGGTTCCCCAAATCGGCCTGTCCATTCAGGATAAAGCCGGATTTAACCCACTAAATTTACCTGCGGAAGAGTTTTTGACGTATTACGCCCAACCAAACTTTTTCTTCCACCTTGGCATGGTATACGCCATTGCGAGGCAACAAGGGGTGCCGCTCAGTAAAGGAGATTTTGACGGCTATCATCACTATCCGGATGGGTTTAGTTTTGAAAACACTCACCGCTAACAGCGGATTATGAGGTCAAATTGCCATTGCTCTGTTCACTGGCGGGACCTATTTCAAGCAATTTTGCCGATATACACGCCATAAGCTGGTAAGTGAAGTTGCTTATCTTGCAACGTGGCCCATTGAGCTTGCATGGCCGGTACGCGATAGTCAGCGGTAGCGGTTTCAGGCAATGTGTAATTTAGCGGGTCGTTTTCAAGGTTAAACACAAAGATAAACTTTTGATCCTCAAACTGCCGATAAAATGCCAGTACGGGCTCGTCAGTGGAAATAAACTCAATACTGCCGCAACGCACTGCGGGCTGCTGCTTACGCCATGCCAGATATTGCTGATAAGCCGTTAACACTGAATCTTCTACACCTTGTTGATTAGCAACCGCCTTGCTTTTATGTTCGGCAGGAATAGGCAACCAGGGCTCTGCCTGACTAAAACCGGCATTGGGCTGGTTTTCGTCCCAGGGCAATGGCGTACGACAGCCATCCCGGCCTTTAAACCGAGGCCAGAACGCAATACCAAAGGGATCCTGCAACTGCGATTCGCTTATCTCAACTTCGGTTAGGCCTAGTTCTTCCCCCTGATAACTGCATACACTGCCCCGTAATGAGAACAATAAGGTATTAAGCATTTTGGCCATGTCCAGATTGCCCTTGCCTTTTCCCCAACGGCACAAAACCCGTGACACATCGTGATTACCAATTGCCCAGCACGGCCAACCATCGGACATCTGTTTTTCCAATGTTGCAACAGTATTGCGAATATAATCCGCTGAATAGTCATCGGTTAGCAATTCAAAACTGTAAGCCATATGCAGGCGATTTTGACCTTCTGTATATTCGGCCATGGTTGATAGTGAATCTTCAGAAGATATTTCTCCCAAGGTCACCTTATCAGGATAACGGTCAATTAAACTGCGTAATTTTTCGATAAAACCGAGCATTTCTGGCTGGGTATTATTGTAATAATGATATTGGAACGCATAGGGATTGTCCGGACTAAAGCCCCGACCGGTTCGATCTTTCTCGGCTTTAGGCGGGTTATCGCGCAGTTGTTGATCGTGAAAACAAAAGTTAATCGCATCCAGACGAAAACCATCGACTCCCCGTTTCAACCAAAACTCCACATTATCCAACACGTGCTTTTGCACTTCTGGATTATGGAAGTTCAAATCTGGCTGACTGGTTAAAAAGTTATGCAAATAGTATTGCTGGCGACGGGGATCCCATTGCCAGGCGCCCCCGCCAAAAATAGATAACCAGTTATTTGGGGGCGTACCATCTGGTTTGGCATCGGCCCAAACATACCAATCCGCTTTATCATTAGTAGTAGATTGACGACTTTGTTCAAACCACGCGTGTTGATCTGATGTATGACTAAGCACCTGATCGATAATGATTTTAATATCTTTTGCATGGGCTTTGGCAATCAGCTCATCAATATCGGCCAATTGACCGAATACCGGTTCAATGTCACGGTAGTCACTGATGTCATAGCCAAAATCTTTCATCGGGGATTTAAAAAAGGGAGAAATCCAAATCGCATCCACACCAAGGCTTTGAATATAATCCAGCTTACTGATGATCCCCTGAAGATCACCCACACCATCATTATTGCTATCCATCAAACTACGCGGATAAACCTGGTAAATAACGGCTCCACGCCACCATGATGTTTCTGCCATGCTCACAACCTCTTAATCCATATTTTTTGTTATGCGTTGATAACAATGTCGGAATACTAATGAGCGTATTATGCACGCTTACAGACAAATTAAATCCCTTACGGGATATGCATACGTATGCAGTATATTAATGATTTGTAAGCAAGTTTTAACCACAAAAGGAAGGCCGTTACGGAGTGAAATCAGCGCGGGAGAAAGTACAGGTTTAAACTTTAACTTATTGATTTATATATAATTACACTAATTTTATCGCATTTTTGAGGTCACATAATTAACTGCAACAGTGTAACCAATCAAAGCATATTACTGGAATTTTAAGCCTGAAATGATGGCCTGAATACGTATGTAACTGTTGTTAATTACCCACCACAAGAGTCACGCACCACCAATGAAGTGGGTAAACGTTGTGGTTTAACTTCTTCCCCTTTAATCATCGCCAGTAAATTCGCTACAAGGACTTCACCAGCGGATTTCGTGTTTTGCTGAATAGTCGTTAAAGCCGGATTACAAAAACTGGCCATGGGCAAATCATCAAATCCGCCCACTGAGACTTGTTGTGGTATTGCGATGTGGTTATCCCGTAAGGCTCGAATAGCCCCCATTGCGATAAGGTCGCTCGCGCAGCAGATAGCATCAAATGCAACATCACTGGCTAATAATTGTTGAGCTGCCTCAAATCCTGATTCTTCGGTACTAATAGCATCAATTTGTTTAACCAAAGCCGGATGACCAGAATGCTCGGCAAGGGCTTTATTCATACCTTCAAAACGCTCCAGAAATTCAGGACAATGACTCGAGGCTCCACCCAGAAAGGCAAATTTTCGACGACCCAAGGCTAATAAATGGCTAGCCATTTGGTAGCCACCTAACAAGTTATCACAACCAATTGAGGTACCAGGTTGCCCTTCCAGCACAGCACCCCAGCGGACAAAATGGGTTTTCTGTTCCACCAGCTTAAGCAATTTTTCTTCGTATTCCACATAGTCGCCATAACCAAGTAAAATCAGTCCGTCGGCTTTATGACTGTCTTCATAATCGGCGTGCCAGTCATTACTTAATTGCTGAAATGACACCAATAAATCATAACCATGGCGGGCACTGGCATGGGTAATACTGCCTAGCATGGATAGAAAAAACGGGTTTATCTGGGAGTCATCACTGGTGGGATCTTCAAACAACAATAACGCTAAAGTTCCAGTATGTTGCGAGCGCAAATTACTGGCGTTTTTATCGACTTTATAGTTTAACTCTTTGGCGATTTGCTGAATTTTAAGCCGTGTTTCGAGATTGACTAGAGGACTGTCCCTCAACGCTCGGGAAACGGTGGACTGGGATACACCGGCTTGATAGGCAATATCAAAAGAAGTGGCTCTGGATTTCATGAATGTACAGCTCTGACGACTATTTAGACAACATCTTACCCCAGAAAATACAAATCAGCCAAGCAACCAATCGCCAAGACTAACATGTTGCTCATCGGCTAAACGACTATGACTGATTTTATCACCGACTAAAACCAAACTCTGTAATCCGGCATTTTTTCCAGCTTGTAAATCCGATTCTTTATCGCCAACGATAACTGACTGGCTTAAGTCAATATCCAGTTCTGCCGCTGCTTTTAACAGCATTCCGGGTTGAGGTTTACGACAATCGCAGGCTTGTAAATATTCCCCACTTCCATGCTGGGCGTGATGAGGACAGTAATATACCCCCGCTATATCAACTCCATTATGGCGAAATTGTTCTACCATCCACTGATGTAATTCAGCCAATTGCTGTTCGTTATAAAACCCTCTGGCAATACCAGATTGATTGGTCACGACGACTAATAAATAGCCTAACTCCTGCAATATTTTGCAACTTTCAAAGACACCGTCGATAAATTCAAAATCATCAATCTTAATGGTGTAACCATGATCAACATTGATTACGCCGTCGCGATCTAAAAATACGGCCTTATTTTTCATTCAGTTCCCTCTGATTTTTGTAGCACGCTAACCGAAAACTCAATACTAACCTGTTTTAGTGCGTTGAGTACGGCGTCTTTTTTATCCACCGGAGTAGACCAATAATAGGGGGTCATTTTCAACAGGTTCTCCCGTTGAGCGAGTTCATTGATGGCTAATTCAAACTGCAACGATTGCTGATCCAGTAATGTAAACCCGTCTGCGATGACCGGATCCAGACTAAAGACTTGGGGTGTTTGATACAACGCCTGTTTCAACTGCCACAAATGTTGACCAACTGGATTAACTTGTAACCATAACCCGCCAGGCTTCAAAACACGCTGCATTTCAGCGCTATCAACCGGAGCAAATATCTCCATAATCACATCCAGTGAAGACGACAAAACCGGTAAATGAAAACTGCTGGCCACTGAAAAATTAGCATTGGGATATTTTTTAGCGGCTTTTTGAATGGCCACTTTGGCAATATCACTGCCTTGTGGATGAATAGTAAAACCACCCTGAGTTAATTGCCGGGATACAAAATTTAAATAATAACCTTCACCGCAACCCGCATCATATACATTCAGTTCATATTGACGGCTAAATTGACTAATCAAATCAGCCAAATGCTGTGCCAAAGGCTGATAATAGCCGCCGTCAAGAAAAGCCCGGCGGGCATTGATCATATCCTTATTATCACCGGGATCTTTGGAGTTTTTTTGATTGGCTAGCAATAAATTGACATGGCCTTCCTTGCCAATATCGTAACTGTGTCGATTATCGCATTGCCATTGTTGAGCATGCCGGGTAAGTGGTAATTGGCAAGCAGGACAGATCCACATGGAAGTTTTCTCGGAACATCTTTAATGTCGGCAGAATATCAACCCGCAACGTTTGATGCAAAACCACCTGACTATTTTCTGACTCGGCGTTTGGTAAATGTCACCAATGTCGATACATTATCCACATTCCCCAGGGCAAACTGTCTGGCGCTATCTGCCAGTAAGGGTTTAGCAAACAGGAAGCCCTGACCAAGATCGCAACCAAATTGTTCAAGTAAACCCCTTTGTTGCTCGGTTTCAATACCTTCCGCGACCACTTTAATATTTAAATTATGCGCCAAAGAGACGGTAGCGCGCACAATTTCAGACGCATTTCCCCCCTTTTCTGACAAGTTTGCGGTAATTGCATCAACAAACATCCGATCAATTTTTAAAAACTGAACCGGCAATTGTTCTAAATAGGCGAGTGAAGAATAGCCGGTACCAAAATCATCTATAGCAAATTCAATCCCTAACAGATTCAATGACTCTAATGTCTGACGGACGGTATCTGCATTTTCCATCAGGGCGGATTCAGTAATCTCCAACTTGAGGAAATCGCCCGAGACGCCAATATGATCAAGAATATCACTCACCTGCTGGATGAGCTCACCGCCACGCAGCTGTTTAGTTGATATGTTCACCGACATAGTTAAGGGAGTTTTTATAGCGGGATCATCCTGCCACGCTTTTAACTGCAAACAAGCCTGCTCCAATACCCAGCAACCGATTTCATTAATTTGTCCTGATTCTTCGGCAATCGGAATAAACTTCTCGGGAGAGATAAATCCCTTTTGCGGGTGTTCCCAGCGGAGCAATGCCTCAAAACCCACTAATCTACCGCTCGGCATATCAATAATTGGTTGGTAAACCACAAACATTTGCCCCTTGCTGACTGCCTGAGCAATATCGGTTTCCAGTTCGATGGTTTCCATCGTTTGTTCACGCATTCTTTTATCAAATAACTGACAATTGCCTCGCCCCATTTCCTTGGCTTTATACATGGCAATATCCGCATCCCGCAGAATCTGTTCCGGTTTAGTGTATTGTTGACCACCCATTACCATGCCAATACTGAGCCTAAATGGTACTTTCAGTCCATTGACCTCAAGTGGTGTTTCAAAGGCATTGACGATAGATTTTCCCAACATCCTTACGTTTCTGTCAGTCACATTACCTTGGGCAATAACGGTAAATTCATCCCCACCCAGCCGCACTGCGTGGTAAGGTTCAGGCAGCAAATATTCCAGTCTGCGCGCCACCGCTATTAACACCTGATCACCAACAGAGTGGCCGAGAGAATCATTAATTTGTTTAAACTTGTCACCATCAAGAAACATTAAGGCGAATGTCGGACCTTGCTGATCCTGATTTTTTTCGATTAAATCTTGCAGATGTTGAATAAGCCATGAGCGGTTGGGCAGTCCGGTTAACGCATCATGAAATGCCATATGGAAAAGCTTAGCTTCTGCGGTACGTCGCTCTGTTATTTCAATATTAAGTTCAGCGGTACGTTTTTCGACTCGGGATTCGAGCTCCGCATTCAACTCCAGTACCGTACTGTTGGCCTTTTCCAGTTCGCGGGTTTTTTCGACCACCATTTTTGACAGTAATATTCTTTTGCGCTCATTACTTAATGACAGCCACCGTAAAAACATAATGGTGACCAATAATATACACAGTGCAAATAGCGTTCTCGCCCACCACGTCATCCACCACGGGCGCAGGACGGTTAAAGCGATAGTGGCAGGGGTGGGGTTCCAGACATTATCATTATTTGAGCCAACCACCATAAACGTATAATGACCAGGATCGAGGTTGGTATATCTCACCCTGCGTCGATTACTGTCTACTTCTGTCCAGCTATTTTCCAGTTTCTCTAACTTATAGCGATATTTATTATTATTCGATGAAATAAAATTCAGTGCGGCAAATTCAAAGGTAATATCTCGTTGATCATAATTCAGTACCACTTTTCTTATTTCATTGATCGGTTGTTGTATCAGTGCATTTTCACCCGGTACTACGGTTTTTTGGAACAGTTCCAAGCCGGTAAAAACAATATCCGGTTTAAAACTGTTACGGGGTAAATGATTGGGATTAAAACGACTTATTCCGGCCGTCCCGCCAAAATACATTTCTCCCTTGCTGGTATGTAAATGGCTATAACGATTAAACTGCATTCCGGCTAATCCATCGCCACTATCAAACACTTCAAAGGTTTGGCTTTTAGGATCAAATTTGTTCAATCCTGAGCGGGTTCCCAACCAAATATAGCCTTCATCGTCTTTTTCAATCGAAACCGCAAAATTATCGCTCATGCCTTGTTCCATTGAATAAGCCACTAATTTTTCAGTCACCGGATCGAAATGGAAAAAACCCTGTGATGATGCAATCCATAATGCCCCTGACGGCTCTGGATATACATCATAAATAATGTCAAACAAGCTGCTATTGGCATACGATTTAAAGGTTTTGCTATCGGGATCAAACAGCTGTAATCCGCCATTCCCTGCAACCCAGTAATGACCTTTTCCATCAGCAACAAAATCATTAATCATCGAGTTCTTAGCACCACTTTCACTCCCTGTACTGCTAGGAAAATACGACTCAAAAGTACCGGTTTCAGGGTCATATATCTGCATACCGCTAGCCCACACGCTTAACAGCATGCGACCATCAGCCATCGGCTCGATACGAAAAATATTGTTATTGTCCAGCCGCTTATTCTCGGGAAGGGAAAAGTCACGTTTTATATGGCTAAATGTTTCCTTTTGCTTATCGAAAATATTGATGCCACCGTTCCAGGTACCAATCCATATTCGCCCCAGATTGTCGTCGGCTATTGCTAAGACAGAATCACTGCTAATACTATTTGGATCGTTGGGATCATGAACATAATGGGTGTATAGGCCCGTGACAGGATCAAATTTGTCCAGTCCTTGACCATCCGTAGCAATGAAGATATGACCATGCTCATCTTCGTGTAAATCCAGAACATTGTTCAATGCCAAACTATTGGAAACACCATCTTTATGTTGAAGAATTGAGAATTTTTCCATGCTGGGAGAAATTCGACGTACTCCAAAATTGTTAAATGATAACCATAATGAATCTTGTCGATCTTCATAGATGTCAAACACCGAAGCGGCGGGCAATGCTCTTTTATCCGAATTGGACGCCGGGTAATAAATAAAATTATCCCCCGATGGGTTATATCGATGCACTCCGGTCTTGTCAGTACCAAACCAAATCTGTCCTTTAGAATCTTGAAAAATCGACCAGATAGAGTCCGAACTTAATTGTCCTTTAGTTACGTCCCCTGCACGATAACGTTTAACTTGCCGAGTTTCCCTGTTCATTGCCATCACGCCTTCATGGGAGGCGATCCACAATGTTCCCTTATCATCAATCAACAAATCCCGAATACTATTAACTCCGGCTTCCATATCACCGGGAAGCGAATAACGCTGATAATCAAGAGTCACACGATTAACCTTGTACAACCCTCCACCTGAAGCGATCCATAAATAATCAGGATTACTGTCTTGAATGATTTGCTGTATAACGGCGCGATCATGAGAGCCACTATCGCTTTCAAACAACTGACGGACAACCTTGCCTGTTTGAGGATCTAACGCTTTAAGACCAAATCCGTCTCCGCCTAACCAGAGCAGTCCATCGATGTCTTCAAACAGCGTATGAATCGTTCTAAAATCGGTTACATTAAAGACCGTAAAAGATTCCGTTGCGGGGTGATATTGACTTAACTTTTTACCGGCCACCCACAACACATCGTTATGATCGATCAATAATTTTTCTGCCTGACTACTCCCTAAACTAGTTGGGTCGTCAGGATCATGAGTGAAATGCTTTAACTTATAGCCGTCATAACGGCGCAAACCGTTATCAGTGCCTATCCATAGAAAACCTTGTTTATCTGTAACAGTGGAATAAGCCGCATCATCCAGCAAGCCATCTTGTAAATACAGGTTATGTACATTTAACGAATAATTAACAAGATTGGCAGGACGAACTAGATCATTCGAAGGGGCAGCTTTGACACAAAACAGCAGCGAGGTAAAAACAACAAGAACTCCGATATTTAAACTTGTCAGCCTCTCAAACATTGCGTTATTTCCCATCTTGATTGTAATACGCGAGTAGAAACACAATACTCACACCAAATAGAGATGATTTACATAACGTTAACATATTTAATTAATAAAAAAGCATATTTAGTCATCATAAAACAACACAAATGTATTTTTATTAAAAAGAATTATCACAGGGGGCTTGCTGAACAGCGTCATTTTATCACCCTCATTGCCAAAACAATGGCAATGAGGGTTAGTGGAATTGGTTAAACTCTGGTACCGCCATCCAGTTCAATAGTGCGGCCGGTAAAATAATCATTTTCAAAAATAAACTTGGCGGCATGGCCTAGTTCACTGACATCTGCCAGTCTGCGCAATGGTACGGTTTGCAAAAATTTATCGCGCATTTCAGGTCGCATTTGTGCCGCCATGGCCGTATTGACTAAACCTGGGGCAATACAACCGGTGCGAATACCATATCGTGCCAATTCTTTTCCCCAGGTCACGGTCATGGTTGCTACCGCTGATTTTGATGCTGAATAGTTACTCTGCCCCATATTACCGCCACGAGATACCGAAGAAATATTAATGATCACCCCTTCACTGGCGGTTTCAATCATTTGCGCTGCCGCTTCGCGGGCACATAAAAAGGTGCCGGTTACGTTCACATCCAGCACCGACTGGAACTGTTGACGTGACATTTTATCGACTACTTTGCCCTCTTTCACTTTGAGTAACATGCCATCACGCATAATGCCGGCACTGTTAATCAAGCCGTTTAACTGGCCAAAAGTACTGGCGATATTAGCAAAGCCCTTTTCTACTGCATCTTCATCGGTCACATCAATCACAAAACATTCGGCTTGGATCCCTTTTTCGCGTAGTTCCTTAGCGGTTTGCTGCAGCGCATCCGGTTGCATATCAATTAACGCTATATGCGCGCCCTGCTCTGCCAGTGACTCGGCCATTGCCCTGCCTAACCCCTGCGCCGCACCCGTAATTGCAATGACTTTATTGGTAAGATCCATAATTTAATCCTGATGTGTGGAATAAAGTTTAAAAATACTGGAAAAATCCAGTTGTCCATTGCCCTGCAAACTATGCAACTTGAACAGGCTCTGTGCCAACGCTCCCATTGGTGTCGTCGATTGACTTTTGTTAGCCGTATCCATAGCCAGTCCCAAGTCTTTTTTCATCAGATCGACCATAAAGCCGCCCTGATAACCTTTGGACGAAGGCACATTCGGCATGACATCCGGGCATGGGTTATACAATTCCAGTGTCCAGTTGCGCCCGGAACTTTGTAGCATAATATCCGACAGCACTTTAGGGTCCAGACCATTATCAATGCCCATTTGTAACGCTTCAGCGGTTCCAGCCATCAAGACTGACAACAGCATATTGTTGCAAATTTTGGCAATTTGTCCGGCGCCATGGCCACCGGCATGAAAGGTGTTTTTACCCATGCATTGCAGTATCGGTTGGGCCAGTTCAAATGCGTCTTGTTCCCCCCCAACAATAAAAGTCAGGGTACCGGCTTCAGCACCAGCAGTGCCTCCCGATACCGGGGCGTCAATAAATGCGATGCCCTTTTGTGCCAGTTGTTGACCAACTCGCTGCGCTGTTTCTGCATCAATAGTGCTGCAATCGATGACTAAGGTTTGCGCTGATAAGGTCTCAAACAAGCCGTTATCACCTAAATACAAACTTTGAACATGTTTACCTGCAGGCAACATAGAAATCAGCACGTCTGCCTGTTGTGCCGCCTCTCGGGCTGACTCCGCTTTAATTGCCCCTAATGCCGCCAAACTGTCCATGGCACTTTGCTGTAGATCAAAAACTCTGACCTGATGACCGGCCTTAACCAGGTTAGCCGCCATTGGCCCTCCCATGTTGCCTAGCCCAATAAAACCTATTTTTTGTGTCATATTCTGCTCCTAACTGTCCCCAACCGGCGTTTATTTACCCAGTCCTGTTAACGGATGAGATTGCTCATTCCAGGGCGAGGTAAAACACTTATCCAACACCTCTGCGGGCACATCCTGCACCGTTTTATATTGCCAGTTCGGTTGATTATCTTTGTCAATTAACAAGGCTCTGACACCTTCCTGAAATTCACCTAGCGATGCGCAACGACAGGACAACATCAGTTCCATACGAAAACATTCCGGTAACGTCATCTTGGCACTGCGCTTAAGCTGCTCGAACAAGATACAGGCGGTCAATGCTGAGCCTTTAGCTAATGTCGATTGCGCCCGAGTTAACCATTTATCTTGTTGCGCTGAGATCCCGGCAATCCCATTAACCACTTGGTCAATGGTGTCAAAATCGGTCACTTGGCGGATTTTTTCCTGATGAGGTTTGATATTGCCTTGGGGCAGCAGTGCCCGATGATCCTGATGGAACTGATGACATAAATCAGTAAGTTTCTGATGATTGAGACTTTGAATTGCCCCCCAGGAAATGTCCTGCATCTGTTCAATAAACGACTGTTTATGTTGTTCCGGGATAAAATGATCAGCCAACTGAATATGCAACGCATCCATGGCATTGATACTGGCTCCGGTTAACCCTAAAAACAGGCCAACACCATCTGGCATACGATTCAAAAACCAGCTGCCACCGACATCCGGATATAAACCGATAGTGATTTCCGGCATAGCAATACGGGAGCTCTCGGTTACAATCCGATGACTGGCACCACACATCAGTCCCAGACCTCCGCCCATAACAATCCCGTTACCCCACACCACAAAAGGCTTATGGAAGGTATGAATAAGGTAATCCAGTCGATATTCCTCACTGAAAAAGGTTTCGACTGTAGCCGGAATAATACCCGGCTCTTTTTGCATCGCCTGATGCATGGCAACCACATCACCACCGGCACAAAAGGCTTTATCTCCCTCACCATCCAGTATGACAGCAACAATATTGTCATTGTTTTGCCAGCTTAATAATTGCGGCATGAGTAACCGGATCATATCCAGATCCAGCGCATTGAGTGCTTTGACTTTATTTAAACGGGCATAACCTATTTTCTTGCCGTTGTGAGTATCCAGTTCCGAAAAAAGTACTTTATCTGTCATAACTTCCCTACAGTAAATCGCCAGCGTCGGCAGATAGTATCCTTCGACCAATGATCAAGCGCATAATTTCATTGGTACCTTCAAGAATTTGATGGACCCGGACATCACGTACATGACGCTCCAATGGATACTCCTGAATATAGCCGTAACCACCATGCAGTTGCAGCGCTTCATTACATACCTGAAAACCAATATCAGTAGCAAAGCGTTTCGCCATAGCACAGTATGCGGTGGCCTCTGGATCATGATTATCCAGTTTAAAGGCGGCCAGACGGACCAGTTGTCTTGCCGCAACCAGTTCGGTTGCCATATCAGCCAGTTTGAATTGCAGTGCCTGGAATGCAGCGATAGGCTTACCAAACTGCTCCCGCTCCTGCATATAATTTTTGGCGGTATTTAACGCCTGTTGAGCGGTACCGATAGAACAGGTTGCGATATTAATTCGACCACCATCCAGCCCTTTCATGGCAAAGGTAAAACCCTGACCTTCTTCGCCCAATAAATGATCCAGCGGAATTATGACATTATCAAAGGTCACTAAACGAGTGGGCTGGGCATTCCAACCCATTTTTTCTTCGGCTTTACCATAAATAATGCCCTCGGCATCGGCAGGCACCACCACTGCAGAAATCCCTTTAGGCCCAGCTTCTCCAGTGCGCACCATCACCACCAATACTTCGGTTTCACCGGCACCGGAAATAAACATTTTAGAGCCATTCAAAACATAGTGTTCACCATCCTTTACGGCAGTGGTGCGCAACGAACCGGCATCAGAACCGGCGCCCGGTTCAGTCAAACAGTAAGACGCCAGTTTTTGGCCAATTACCAGATCGGGGCACCATTGTTGTTTTATTTTTTCGGTGCCCCAACTGGCAATCATCCAGGTGGCCATATTATGAATGGTCATCATCGCCGTCGTAGTCGTACAGCCCATGGATAACTGTTCAAAAATAATTGAGGAATCAAGACGACTCAGCCCAAGTCCACCGGCTTCTTCCGGTGCATACAGGCCACAAAAACCCAGTTCACCGGCTTTTTGAATAACCTCTTTGGGAAAATAGTGTTCCTTATCCCATTTGGCCGCATTGGGTGCCAATTCCTGTTCAGCAAACTGGCGGGCAATATCGGCAAACGCTTGTTGATCTTCAGTTAAATTAAAATCCATTAAAACGCTCCTTAACCCAGATTGATGGTCAGATTAGGGCCGCTGGGAATATCATCTTCAAACCAGCGCGAGGTGACGGTTTTGGTTTCGGTATAAAAACGAATGGCCTGTTTACCGTACGCGTGTAAATCACCGTAAAAGGAATTTTTCCAGCCGGTGAAGGAAAAAAATGGCAGCGGCACTGGAATTGGCACATTAATTCCTACTTGCCCCACTTCAATCTCGTGTTGATATTTTCTGGCGGCAGCGCCACTGGCGGTAAATATAGAGGTACCGTTGCCATAAGGATTACGATTGACCAGCGCAATGGCTTCTTCCAACGTATCCACACACATACAGCACAACACCGGACCAAAAATTTCCTGCTGGTAGATACTCATTTGTTCGGTCACCGAGCTAAATACGGTAGGACCCACCCAATTACCCTGTTCGTAACCGGCCAAGCTAAAGTCAGAACCGTCTACCAGACAGTCGGCACCTTGCTGTTTGCCTTCCGCAATCAATGACAACACTTTGGCTTTGGCTTGCGGACTAATTAACGGACCGAAACCGGCGCTGTCGTCATTCCACAATCCCGGTTTCACTTTGCCGATTTCACTGGCGAGCTCTTCAATCCATTGCTTGGAGTCCCCCACAAACACGGCTACCGAAATCGCCATACAACGCTGTCCGGCAGCCCCAACACTGGAGCCCACCAGATTATTAATCACTTGGGCCTTGTTAGCATCGGGCATGATCACCGAATGGTTTTTAGCGCCAGCAAAACACTGCGCGCGCTTCATATTATCGGTAGCGGTTTTATAAATATGTTGCCCAACCGGCACTGAGCCTACAAAAGAAACAGCTTTTATATCTTCGTGGGTCAGCAACGTATTGACCTGCTCTTTACCGCCATGCACCACATTCAATACACCTTTCGGGCACCCAGCCTCAACAAACAATTCAGCCAGTCGAGTGGGCGTCATTGGATCCTGTTCAGAAGGCTTTAAAACAAAGGTATTGCCGCAGGCTATGGCTAAGGGATACATCCACAACGGGATCATCGCCGGGAAATTAAACGGGGTAATCCCGGCGCACACACCCAATGGCTGAATATAACTGCTGGTATCGATCCCGCGCGCCACGTTTTCAACCGTCTCTCCCATCATCAATGCCGGTACGTTAGCCGCCTGCTCCACTACTTCGATGCCGCGCCATACATCACCTTTAGCATCAGCAAAGGTTTTGCCGGTCTCCTGACTGAGAATTTCGGCCACTTCATCGTGGTTTTCTTTAAGCAAATGCTGGTAACGCATCATCACCCGTGCCCGTTCGGAAACCGGCACTTCACGCCAGTCATTAAAAGCGCTTTTTGCACTGGCAATGGCCGCTTGCATCTCCGCATCGGTGGCACATGGTACCTGCCCAATGACTTTATTGCTGGCCGGGTTAGTCAGATCGATATGTTGTTTGGATGACGATGTCTTAAATTCACCATCAATAAATAAAGGGATATTTTTCATAGGGTTTCCACTTACTTTTGACCACTTGTATTTGGGTCTTCGATTATTATCAATACATTAACAAATTTTTTACTTTAACGTTAACGTTAAGGTCAAATAAATTTCCACTAATTTGCATTATTGCTGTACATATTTGTGAACCCTTAACTAACAGACAGGAATTTGTATAAACAAATGTTCATTAATGGCGTTGTTTATTGGTATTATCCGAACCATATTTGCCAAATAACTTGGTTCAAAAAGGAAGTAAAACTAAATACATGGGTATTGAGAATATAAATGTAGCAATAGTAGAAGATAACGGGGCTGCCCGGATCAACCTGCGTAATCATCTATTGAGTATGGGCTTCGTAGACATTGGTTGCTACTCTCAAGGCAGAGAACTTCGAAACGCCATGCGCAAGCGTTCGTTCCATATTATTTTGATCGACTATCATCTGGGTGCAGATAAAAATGGCGTCGAAGTTATTCAGGAACTGCAACAGGCAGGTACCTTAAAGCCGTCTACCGCGGTCATTTTTCTCACCGCTGATAGCGTACCAATGGTATTGGGTCAAATCGTCGATATTCATCCAGATGTGGTAGTACTCAAACCTTATACCATTCGTAATTTAGAAAAAACCGTGATCCATACCTTGCAATTTCGCGAAGCCTTGCGCCCGGTTTATCGAGAATTGGATAACAAAAGATATTCCAAAGCACTGGCCTTGCTGGAAACCGTGATTGCCAGTAAAAAGTTAGCTAAAAATACCACCGCACTAACAAAGCTTAGGGGCCGCCTCCTGATTAAAGCCGGTCAATTCTCCAAAGCAACTGCCTTGTACGAAAAAATTCTACAAGCATCTGACAAAGTTGTATGGGCGCAATGGGGACTGGTACTAAGTCGCTATATGGCCGGAGATATAGCCGGCAGTGAAGCCGACCTGGAAAATATGCTTAATACCCATATGACCAAAGACAAAGCCTGTGAATGGCTGACCCGGATCAATATTCAAAAAACCGAATATGAACGTGCTCAAAACTTTATTGATATGATCCGTGAAGGTGACCTGTCCATCTCGGCAGCCCGTTTAAAAGTACATCTGTGTCAGGTTCAAGACAATATGCAGGATGCTATCGCGCTGCTGGAAAAGAAACGCGAGTCTAATCGTGAGTCTCGTGAACGCTTCGCCGAATTGACGATGGATTTAGCTCGTTGTCATTTAATGGTGGCAGAAAAAACCACCGATAAAGAACGTGAAAACGCCCTTCAGTCCGCTCGCATGTTAATTGGCAGCGCAGGCCGTCGTGCAGTCGATGAAGAACTTAGCCTAAAACGTAACTATATGAGTGCACTGGTAGCCGTCATGGAAAATGACGAAGATCGCGCGTTAGAAATACTCAAGCAAGATGGCATGATGGAATTTGAAAATGCGGACTCCGCTTTATTGGCTGATGCCGCCAGTGCCTGGATGAGTGTAGGTGAAACGGCTATTGCGTCAGAAATAATGCAAGAATGCGAAGAAAAAATGGCGCAACTGCAAGATGAAAACGAAAAAACCGTTTCATCCCTGATGATCCTCAAAAATGAGGAAATCATAGGAGATAAAAAAACCCGTGCATTAAATTTTAATAAGAGTGGGTTAGCTTTATTTAATAAACGGGAGTTTGAACAAGCCATCGATGATTTCTATCAGGCACATATCTTGTTCCCTAAAGAACCGGCTTTTTTAATTCACTTACTCCAATGCATGGTCGAAGCCAAAGTCCCTACTTATAAGAAAGTCGATTCCATCGGCATGTATCGTAAATTGCAGGAATTCAAGTTATCCGACAGTAACCTGAAACGGTTTAACGATATTAAAACCAAGTTACAAGCGGATATTAATATTCACCGTCCAGCACCCACTGAAGCAAAAGTTGACGCCCCACAAGAAAAGAGTGACAAGGCCAAATCACAAGCAGAATTGCTTTCCGGCAAATCCTAACCGGAAAGCATACTCAGGCTATTAGTCAATCAGTTCCACCGCCAGCGCGGTACCTTCACCGCCGCCAATACACAACGACGCCAGCCCTTTTTTCAAACCTTTCTGTTTCAGCGCATGAAGCAGTGTCACCAGTATTCTGGCTCCCGACGCACCTATAGGGTGGCCTAGTGCACAGGCACCACCGTGAATATTGACCTTGGATTCATCTAATTGTAATTGACGAATAGCCAGCATGGTCACCATCGCAAAGGCTTCGTTAATTTCAAATAAATCCACTTCATCCGCAGACCAATTGGCTTTTGCCAAACATTTCTGCATCGCGCCCACTGGCGCGACGGTAAAGTTTTCAGGCTCAATGGAGTGAGTAGCATGGGCCACAATCCGCGCGAGCGGCTGCAATCCCAGTTCTCGTGCTTTGGCTTCTGACATCACTAACAGTGCCGCCGCACCATCGGAAATAGAACTGGAATTCGCCGCGGTAATAGTGCCGTCTTTTTTAAAGGCAGGACGTAAACCGGGAATTTTTTCCGGCATCGCATTACCCGGTCCTTCATCGGTAGTAATGTCGATTTTCCCTTTGCGAGTCTCAATGCTTAGCGGCGAAATCTCCGCATCAAAGTCGCCCTGCTCAATGGCTTTTTTTGCTTTAGATAATGAACTCAATGCAAAGGCATCCATTTGTTCACGGCTAATACCTTCTGCATCAGCGGTATCCTGAGCAAAACAGCCCATGGCTTTACCATCATAAGCGTTTTCCAGGCCATCGAGCATCATATGATCCAGCGTCTGACCATGCCCCATCCGATACCCCCCACGGGCCTTGGGCAATAAATAGGGTGCATTACTCATGCTTTCCATACCACCAGCGATCACACTTTGTACACTGCCCGCCTTAATCAAATCGTGAGCTAACATCACCGCTTTTAAGCCTGAGCCACAGACCTTGTTAATGGTTGTCACACCGGCAGATAAGGGTAATCCGGCTGCAATGGCTGCCTGACGAGCTGGCGATTGACCTAATCCAGCGGGTAGTACACAACCCATTATGACTTCATCAACTGTCACATTATTTTGGCTCTGAATCGCAGCCTGAATGGCATTAGCGCCCAATTGAGTGGCGGTTAACGGTGACAAGCTGCCCATAAATCCGCCCATCGGTGTGCGCTTGGCACTAACAATCACTACAGAATCTTGTTGCATAACGAGTATTTCCTAACAGGTTTAAAATAGCTAAATCGGATTGACCATATAACCAAAGTTTAAAGGTTGTCCACATGACTGGATATAAAACTAACGTACAGCTTTTTGAACAAAAAACTGTCAACCAGCTTAAAAAGTTATATTGACGACTTCGCAAGGTTACTTTACCTTTACGTTAACCTAACACTTACGTAAACGTAAAGTAATTATGACTAAACAACAAACTTACAGTATTGGCGAGTTGGCAAAAGAATTTGACATCACCACCCGTTCAATCCGTTTTTACGAAGAACAAGGCTTACTTAGCCCCATGCGTAACGGTCAAAACCGTATCTACAATAAAAAAGATCGGGTGCGACTCAAACTAATTATGCGCGGTAAACGTCTGGGCTTTTCTCTGGCAGAAACCAAAACCCTATTTAATTTGTACGACAGCCATGAGAACTCGGCGGCACAGTTACAGGCAATGTTAGCCATGACTCATGAAAAACGAGCCATACTCAACCAACAGCTGGAAGATATTAATTTATTAATGACCGAGCTGGATGAAGTTGAACAGCGCTGTCGTGAAGATTTATCCGAACTTGAATCTGAAAAAGTGTAGTGCCGAATTAGCGGTTAGCCAATCACACTCATTCCAATATCAGGACTAATACTATGAATACCTCTTACCCTACATTAAATTTTAACTTGGGCGAAGACGTAGACATGCTACGCGAGCACGTTTACGCCTTTGCCCAGGGAGAAGTCGCTCCACTGGCTGAATCAGCCGACATTGACAATGCCTTTCCTAACCAGCTATGGCCCAAATTAGGCGAAATGGGTTTATTAGGCGTTACGGTTTCTGAACAATACGGTGGTGCCGATATGGGTTATCTGGCCCATGTCGTGGCGATGGAAGAAATTAGCCGTGCGTCGGCCGGGATTGGCCTCAGTTACGGGGCTCACTCCAACTTATGCGTGAATCAGATTTACCGTAACGGTAATGACGCTCAGCGGGAAAAATACCTGCCTAAGCTAATCAACGGTGAACATATCGGTGCGTTAGCGATGAGTGAACCTAACGCCGGTTCTGATGTGGTTAGCATGACACTAAAAGCTGACCAACAAGGCGATCATTATGTACTTAACGGCAACAAAATGTGGATCACTAACGGTCCCGATGCCCATACCTTTGTAATTTATGCCAAAACCGATCCTAAAGGCGGTTCTCGTGGCATCAGTGCCTTTATCGTCGAAAAAGACACCCCCGGATTCACTCAGGCCCAAAAGCTCGACAAACTGGGCATGCGCTCCTCCAATACCTGTGAACTGGTCTTTGAAGACTGCAAAGTCCCGGCCGAAAACATGATGGGAAATGAAGGTGACGGGGTGAAAATTCTGATGAGCGGATTAGACTATGAGCGCGTGGTGTTATCCGGTGGCTCATTGGGCATTATGCAGGCCTGTATGGATGCCGTGGTGCCGTATATTCACGATCGCAAACAATTTGGCCAATCCATTGGTGAGTTCCAGTTAGTGCAGGGTAAAGTCGCCGATATGTACACTCAAATGAATGCCGCCCGCGCCTATGTCTATACCGTCGCCAAATCCTGTGATCGGGGTGAAACCACTCGTAAAGATGCAGCTGGTGCTATTTTATATGCCGCTGAACTGGCGACCAAAATGGCGCTGGATGCGATTCAGCTACTCGGTGGTAACGGTTATATCAACGAATTTCCCACCGGACGTTTATTACGTGATGCCAAACTGTACGAAATTGGTGCCGGCACCTCAGAAATTCGTCGTATGTTGATTGGTCGCGAACTATTTAACGAGTCTCGCTAAGTTATTCTGACTGCGTTCAGTAAGGAAATCTCTGTGCCTCGTATCGAATCAAAAATCAATTCCAAGAGTCAGGCTTTTTTGGATAATGCCTCCGCCATGCAAACCGTGGTAGATGACTTATGCAGCAAGATTGAACAGATTAAACAGGGTGGCGGTGAAAAATACCGCGCCAAGCATTTGAGCCGCGGAAAATTATTACCCCGTGATCGTATCAGCGCCCTGCTTGATCCCGGTTCGCCATTTTTGGAGCTGTCACAACTGGCCGCGTTAAATGTCTATGAGGACGATGTGCCAGCGGCCGGTGTAATCTGCGGTATTGGCCGGGTATCGGGTCAGGAATGCATGATTGTGGCCAATGATGCCACGGTCAAAGGCGGTAGTTATTATCCCTTGACCGTTAAAAAACATATTCGTGCCCAGACCATTGCCGAACAAAATAACCTGCCTTGCATTTATCTGGTAGATTCCGGTGGAGCGAACCTGCCCCGTCAGGATGAAGTATTTCCGGATCGGGAACACTTTGGACGCATTTTCTTTAATCAGGCCAATTTGTCTGCACAAAACATTCCGCAAATCGCGGTGGTGATGGGTTCCTGTACCGCCGGTGGCGCTTATGTACCGGCGATGGCCGATGAATCGATTATCGTAAAAGAGCAAGGCACCATCTTTTTAGCCGGACCGCCTTTAGTTAAAGCGGCCACCGGTGAAGTGGTCAGCGCCGAAGATCTGGGTGGCGGTGACGTCCATGCCCGCACGTCCGGCGTGGTCGATCATCTGGCCAATAACGATCATCATGCCTTGCAAATGGCTCGTGATGCGGTAGCCAGACTCAATCGCAGCAAACCAATGAGTCTGGATATTCAACCGCCGGTTGAACCCTTGTTTGATAGCAAGGAGCTGTACGGGATTATCCCTAAAGACAGTCGCCAGTCTTACGATGTGCGCGAAGTGATTGCGCGGATTGTGGACGGTTCCGAATTTGATGAATTCAAATCCTTGTACGGCACTACACTGGCATGCGGTTTTGCTCGCATCTTCGGCTATCCTGTAGGCATTGTCGCCAATAATGGAATTTTATTCGGCGAATCGGCACAAAAAGGCGCGCACTTTATCGAACTGTGTGCCCAGCGAAAAATTCCGCTGGTGTTCCTGCAAAATATCACCGGCTTTATGGTGGGTAAACAATACGAAACCGCCGGTATTGCCAAACATGGTGCCAAAATGGTCACGGCGGTGGCCTGCGCACAGGTGCCCAAATTTACCGTTTTAATTGGCGGCAGTTTTGGTGCCGGTAACTACGGTATGTGTGGCCGGGCTTACGATCCACGTTTTATGTTTATGTGGCCCAATGCCCGTATTTCAGTAATGGGTGGTGAACAGGCTGCGGGTGTTCTGGCTCAGGTGAAACGGGATCAGAAACAAGCTGCCGGTGAAGATTGGCCAGCGGACGCTGAACAACAATTCAAGCAACCGATTATCGATACCTATGAACAGCAGGGACATCCCTACTATGCATCAGCTCGCTTATGGGACGATGGGGTTATTGACCCGGCAGATACCCGTTTTGTATTAGGTTTGTCGATTTCAGCGGCACTGAATAAACCCATCGAGGACACCAAGTTCGGTGTCTTCCGTATGTAAGGAAGCATCATGTCTGACTCGATACTTTACCAAGTGGATCCCAACGGGGTGGCTACGGTCACCCTGAATCGACCGGAGAAACACAATGCCTTTGATGACCAGTTGATTAGTGAACTCACTGAGTTATTCCAGAAAATAGCTAATACCCCGGATATTCGCGTGATGATTCTGGCCGCCAACGGCAAAAGCTTTTGTGCCGGAGCCGATCTGAACTGGATGAAACGCATGGCCAGTTACAACTATGATGAAAATTTGGCCGATGCGAATAAACTCGCACTAATGCTGCACACATTAAACACCCTGCCTCAAGCTACTATCGCCCGTGTTCAGGGCGCAGCTTATGGCGGTGCCGTAGGATTAATCGCCTGTTGTGATATGGCAGTAGCGACCAAAATGAGTCAATTCTGTTTAAGCGAAGTCAAACTGGGTCTGGTTCCGGCCACCATCAGCCCTTATGTGATAGAAGCCATTGGAGCCCGCTCGGCCAGACGCTATTTTAATACTGCCGAGCTGTTTAGCGCTCGTCGTGCCCGTCGCTTAGGCTTAATTAGCGAATCAGTCACCGAAGAAGAGCTGGATGATACGCTTAATGCTTTGGTTAAAGCTATTTTGGCCAATGGTCCTAAAGCCGTCGCGACGTCTAAAAAACTGATCAGCCAGGTAGCCAACCACCCTATCGACCAAAATCTTATCGATATGACCAGCCGGACTATTGCGGCAATTCGCGTATCTGAAGAAGGTCAGGAAGGATTGAATGCCTTTCTGCAAAAACGCCGCCCTAACTGGCGTGGAGAACAATAATGCTGACTAAATTATTGATTGCTAATCGTGGCGAAATCGCCTGCCGTATCATTAAAACTGCCCGTAAAATGGGCATTAGTACCGTTGCGGTGTATTCCGATGCAGATATAAACGCCTTGCACGTGCAACTGGCTGATGAAGCAGTGCATATTGGCGCCGCGCCTTCCAAGGACAGTTACCTGCAAGCCCAAAAGGTCATTGATGCGGCCTTACAAACCGGCGCCGATGCCGTGCATCCCGGTTACGGTTTCTTATCTGAAAATGCCAAATTTGCCAGTTTATGTGCCGACAATAATATTGTATTTGTCGGTCCCCCAGTCGGCGCCATTGAAGCCATGGGATCCAAATCAGCAGCAAAAAATATTATGCAACAAGCCGGGGTGCCACTGGTCCCCGGTTATCACGGCGACGATCAATCTGAAGCTATTTTAAAACAGCATTCCGATCAGATGGGTTATCCGGTTTTACTCAAAGCCGCCGCCGGTGGTGGCGGTAAAGGTATGCGTCAGGTCTGGAAAGCCGAAGAGTTTAGCGAGGCACTGGCGGCCGCCAAGCGGGAGGCCCAATCCAGTTTTGGTGACGATCTGATGTTGGTGGAAAAATACTTAACCCAACCGCGCCACGTAGAAATTCAGGTATTTTGTGATACCCAAGGCAATGGTGTGTATCTGTTTGAACGGGATTGTTCGGTACAACGTCGTCACCAAAAAGTGATTGAAGAAGCCCCTGCTCCCGGGTTAAGTGAACAAATACGCCAGCAAATGGGCGAAGCGGCACTGCAAGCCGCTGAAGCCATCGGTTATGTGGGAGCCGGTACGGTCGAATTCTTGTTTGATGCCGATGGCAGTTTCTATTTTATGGAAATGAACACCCGTTTGCAGGTGGAACATCCGGTCACCGAAATGATTAGCGGTCAGGATCTGGTGGAATGGCAACTGCGGGTTGCCGCTGGCGAACCGCTGCCCTTGCAACAATCCGAACTGAAAATTAACGGCCATGCCTTTGAAGCGCGTATTTATGCCGAAGACCCCGACAATGACTTTTTACCAGCCACAGGATTATTAAGCTATCACCAGCCACCACAGGAATCAGCCCACGTTCGGGTGGATACCGGGGTGCGTCAGGGCGACCAGGTATCGGTGTATTATGATCCGATGATTGCCAAACTGGTGGTCTGGGATGAAGATCGCAACAAAGCTCTGCAACGTTTATCCCAGGCCTTGGTGGAATACCGCATTAAAGGTGTTACCACCAATATCAACTTTTTATACAACCTGAGTAACACCCACGCCTTTCAGCAAGCTGACTTGGATACCGGTTTTATTGAAAAAAACCATCAACAGATTTTTCAGGATTCCAGTCAGGATATTCAGGCTGCATTGCCATTAGCCACCTTATATTTGTTGTTACAACAGGAACAGCAAGCCCAATTAACCAGCGACGGTTGCGCTGATCGTTACTCACCATGGAATAGCCATTCGGCCTGGCGCGCTAATGAAGTGCATAAACAAGTCTTTGAGCTGGCGCTGTACCAACAGCATTATCCGGTGTCGATACAACAAATAGGGCGTGGCGATGACCGTTATTTCCTGATCGACAGTGGTCAACGTCAGGTCACGGCCAGTGGTTCATTGCATAACAACACCCTGATCGCAGTGGTCGATGGCCATCGTATCAGCGCCAGCGTGCATCAGGATAATCACGACTATTCCATCTTTGGCCGTGAACATGCGCTGCATTTTAGCCATGTTCAACCGGATTTTGGCTTACAGGATAGTAATGACCATCCACAAGGATTCAGCGCCCCGATGAATGGCACGGTGGTCGCGCTACTGGTTAATGCGGGTGACAAAGTGGAAAAAGATCAGCCGTTACTGATTATGGAAGCGATGAAAATGGAACACAGCATCAAAGCACCGGCAGCCGGTACGGTAACTGAGTTTTTCTTTCAAGCCGGTGAACTGGTAGACGGTGGTGCCGAATTGCTTAGCTTTGAGGCCGACACAGGGGAGTAATAATAACCATGAATTACCCAAGCACAGTCAAAATGGTCGAAGTTGGCCCCCGTGACGGACTGCAAAATGAAAAGGCACTGATTGACCTGAAACACAAAGTCGCGCTGGTAGAACAGCTGGCCGACGCGGGTTTAGGTATGGTAGAAACCGGCAGTTTTGTATCACCCAAATGGGTACCACAAATGGCCGACAGTAGCGCAGTGTTTGCCAATATCATGCGCAAAAACGGCGTCACTTATTCGGCGTTAACTCCGAATTTACAGGGGTTTGAAGCCGCCATGGCTGCAGGTGCCGATGAGGTAGCCATTTTTGGTGCCGCGTCGGAAAGTTTTACCCAAAAAAACATTAATTGTTCAATAGCCGACAGTATTGAACGATTTGCCCCCGTGCTGGCGGCGGCCAAAGTGCAGAACATCAAAGTACGTGGTTATGTTAGCTGCGTATTAGGCTGCCCTTACGAGGGCGAGATTGCCCCGCAAAAAGTCGCCGAAGTCAGTCAAGCCCTGCTGGATATGGGCTGCTATGAAATTTCCTTAGGCGATACCATTGGTGTCGGCACCCCGCTAAAAAACGAAGCCATGTTAAGTGCTGTAATCAAAGTGGTGCCAATTGAAAAACTGGCAGTACACTTTCATGATACCTACGGACAGGCATTAGCGAATATTCTCAAAGCACTGGAAATGGGTATCGCGGTAATCGATAGTGCAGTCGCTGGTTTGGGCGGTTGCCCTTATGCCAAAGGCGCCTCCGGTAATGTGGCCAGCGAAGACGTGCTGTATATGCTCAACGGCATGGGAATCGAGACTGGCGTGGATCTGGACAAGTTAATCGCCGCTGGTGATGCCATTACCCAAGCACTGGGTAAAACTAACCAGTCAAAAGTGGCTAAAGCGATGTTAGCCGCAGGCTGATTAATTTAATTGGCTTCGCCAACCGCCATCCCTGAGCTTTTTTCGTGCCGCATCCATGCGGCCCAACCCCCTTTTGAAGCACCAAAAGAGGGGGAAAGTTAGAGTCGCTAGGTAAAACAAGGACAGCCAGAGGCCAAATCAATTACGTATTGGTTTAAGAAAAGACAAAATCTAAATAACGTCATGCTTTCGAACAGCTCACAACCACTGTACAAATAAATACTGATTATTTGACCAGTCATTAATAAAATTATATTGTTTAATATGTGGTCAACTTTTTGATCACTAAAACACTTAACTTTGAGGATTTAAAAATGGCTGTTAAACATACTCCTACTGGTATCGTTCATTCTGGTACTAAAGGTGGCCACACAGGTTGTGGCGTAGATACAAAAGCTCATTCAAGCCACTGGGTTTCTTCGTCAGAAAAAATCACTTGTGACAAGAATGGATGTAAAAATTAAAGTTTTTGAAGGTATGCTTGCCTGTATGTTTTTAAAAAGATGTTTGCAGGTAAGCATAATAAGACAGCGTTGCACAGCCAGCTTGCTAGCATGGGAAAACTACTTGCTGCAAATTCATTGCAACGCAATTGTAATTTACCTAAATTGAATCGTTATAGGTCGATGGAATCATATGTCTGGGCATGATATTGGGATAAATTTTAATATTTCCGAGCTGCTAGCTGCTGTACAAACTTACTTAGTGCATGAAAAGCCTATCTTAGATAGGTTAAACATTTCCCTACAAGCCATCGCTAAACGAAAAAAATATTGTCAATACCACTTTTCCCTTTTTCAAGAGAGCACATCCTCGGTAGCATTACTTAAAGACAGGCTTGAACAGGTGTCTTATGAAGAATTGTCTGTGAGGGACGTATACGAAGCTAATTCAATCGCATTTTTGCAAAGTTTACATGCCATGATTGATTCATTTCCATACACATTAAATTTAATCTATCAAAAATTTAATGATGTCGATTCAAGGCAGGTTGGCTGGAACAAGGAATTCATTAAGCACTATAAACGTTATAATTTTTTCTCGTATTTACAGGCTCTTTTTGAGAATGAAACCTTTTGCCAGCTTAAAGGATATTCAAACCATGGAAAACATAAATACCCTATTCGAATAAAAAATACATTTAAAGAGCTAATATTTGAAGATTTCACGTTCGAGTACGGAGGTATGAAAGTTTTCGCCAGTAAATTAAAAGTCGAAAGCTTTATGACAGAGTGTCATGATAGGTTGATTCCAAAGTTTTTCTATCTTATCAAGATGGTTCAAGAAGATGTAATAACTTCATAAATAAAAGAACCATATGAAGCTGAAGCTAGAATTGATTCAATTGAATCGGGAACCTAAAAACAGTACCTGCCTCTGAAGTATTTCGGAAATATATCAAAAAACGTTGAGTTTCCAGTTTTGGCTCATTATGAATACTTTGGCGTTATAACGTTGTAACGCTATAATGTTATTTGATAATTCATCTGGAGCTGACTATGAGTACTCTTTCTAAACGCTCAACGGTGTATTTTGAGCCAGCAATACACAACGCACTAAAACTTAAAGCAGCGGCTTCTGATTCGTCAGTTTCTGAATTAATTGATGAAGCAGTGCGTTTAATGATGCGTGAAGATCAGGAAGATCTGGCGGCTATCAGGCAAAGGGTAGATGAGCCAGAAATCAGTTATGAAACGCTTATAAATAGTTTACAAGCTGATGGCAAAATATAAAATCACGTTCAAAAAGTCTGTAAGTAAAGACCTCAAGTCTGTACCAAAAGCTGATATCAAAAAGATTCTATTCAAGATTGATAGCCTCGCTGACAACCCAAGATGTGAAGGCGCTGTAAAACTAAGTGGCCAAGATCTGCACCGTATTCGCCAAGGGCTTTACCGGATTATCTACGAGATCAGAGATAACGAATTAATTGTACAGGTTATAAAAATTGGACACCGATCCGCTTAATGAAAACAATCAATCGTAAAACCCAACCCCTATTCAAAGTGGCCTTATTCTGGGGTGCTTTTTGGCTAGTGCTGTTTATCTTCAGGGCTTTATCCGTCCCTTTTTTAAAGGAATGGATGAGTTTACTGGTGGCGTCGGTGATTGCGGGTTTGTCCTTTATATTAGCCGCGCTGTTAGTTAAAAAAGAGCGCAAGTCACTGGCTGATATTGGCTTGGGCTGGAACGCGAAATCCGTTGCCAAATTTATGATTGGAACACTGTGCGGCATGTTGGTGATGGCGATAATGCTTTTTATCATACTTGGATTTAGCGCTATTTCTATCGAGCTTGCCCCTGCCCCTGATTACTGGAATGCTATCGGTTATTCGGCGCTGGTGTTATTTGCACTGGCCGCTATGGAAGAAATCGCTTTTAGAACCTACCCCTTATTTCGCTTATCCGAGGTTTTCGGGGTTCGCACTGCAATTTACATCACTTCCCTATTTTTTGCGTTGTATCACGGATTAAGCCCGATGAACCTGTTGGGTCCGGGCGTGTGGGGTTTGTTTTTTGCTATTTCTGCCATTGCATTTAAAGGCATCGCGGTACCACTTGGACTGCATTTCGGGTTAAATTGGCTGCAAAGTTTTGTTGGCATGAAACTGCAATACGCCAGTTCAATCTGGAGCATAGCGCCGGGAGAGGATAATGGTTTACTCTCCACTGAAACGCTCGGACTGGGATTACAACTTTTTCTGCTGGTACTTGGCGTGGTGGTGATTGAAATTTATCTTAGAAAGACGTCAAAAACCGGTCAGTCATCTTTATAATCGTGCAAACTATCCAATATCAGGTAAACAATTAATGACGTATATAAACAAACTGAGTGTGGTTATTTTAGTCTCCGCCATTATGACGGGATGTGCTTCAACTTCCGGTGAATGCACTAAACCGGGGGCCGCGCTTAATCAAGTTAAGGAGCAGGTTTTCTTTATTCAAAATGCCAAAAAGGATGGGGTAATAAAGTCCCCTCATGGTTACCAATACAAAATACTGCAACGTGGTAACGGCAAACTCCATCCAGATTCCGGCGATACGGTCATCGCCAATTATGTGACCCGCCGATTGGATGGGACGGTAATCGACAGTGGTTACAGTGCAGCACTGCCGGTTTCCAAGGTGATAGACGGCTGGAAACTGGCGTTGAGTGAAATGGTGGTTGGTGATGCATGGACGTTATATATTCCCGCTAAGTTAGCTTACGGCTGCAAAGCCCAACCTCAGCAATTCGGCTACGATGAAGCATTAATGTTTGATTTGGAACTGTTGAAAATCCAGTAACTTGTTAGTGGTCATTTAGCACGATAAGCTAGCGCTTTAACGTTAGTATAAAATCTAGCATAGTCGAACAGCTGTGTTTGCAATTTCCTAATCCTATAGGTTTTCCGATGAAAAAGTTACTTATATGCCTGATAGCACTTAGTTTTCAAACCCTCGCGGTTGAAGGCATCACACCTGATTTCAAGATTATTCAAAAACCCATTTTGTTCGATCAGCAACGCAAAGAACTCACACTAGAGTACATGCAGGAGCATTACGGTATTATTCAGGATGAACCGACCATCAACCCCACCATGGTGACGGTGCACTGGACGGTGATTCCTACCTTTGAAAAAACCATTAACGCCTTTAATACCGCTACATTGCCAGCAGCTCGCAGCAAAATCAGTACAGCGGGAGCGTTGAATGTCTCCAGTCAGTTTGTGATAGATCGCGATGGCACCATTTACCAGTTAATGCCGGAAACTACCATGGCCCGTCATGTTATCGGTTTAAATTATACCGCTATTGGAATCGAGAATATTGCTGACGGTAACAGCTTGCCCATGACCGACGCACAGCTGGAAGCGAATACAAAACTGATTAAATATCTGGCCAAGAAGTACCCTATTGATTATGTCTTTGGGCATAGCGAGTATCAGCGCTTTAAGGGCACACCGCTATGGAAGGAAAAAGACGATAATTACCTGACCGAAAAGGACGATCCGGATGCCGCGTTTATGCAAAAGTTGCGTAGCCGTTTAACTCACCTGAACCTTAAGCCCTTGCCCAATTAACGCTGAGCCAAATCAACCATCGCGGGTTAAGACTTCGATCAATTCAATTTCAAAGATCAGATTGCTATTCGGCGGGATCATGGTGCCAATTTGACGCTCGCCGTAGGCCAGTTCGGCCGGCACCCAAAGTTTGCGTTTGCCGCCCACTTTCATACCGTTTAGCCCCAGGATCCAGCCTTGAATTACCCGCTTTTGACTTAATACCACCTGAAATGGCTGACCTTTGGTATAGGATGAGTCGAACTCGCTACCATCGTCCAGCCAGCCACGATAATGGGCAGTAATCAACGCACCACGTTCGGCGGCTTTTCCGGTTCCTTCAACTATATCTTCAATTTTAACCTGTTGGTGCATTGACCTATTCTCGAATCGTTAACTTGTGGTTATGGTCACCAAAAGCACGCAGCCATGCAATCTAAAATTCACTTTCCACCCTGAAACCGAGTGGTTAACGGTTGAAGATTGTCTGCATAGTTTTTCCATTGTTCCAGAGCCGAGGTATAAATCGGTTGGCGAACCTGCTCAGAGCTGGGGGTTTTGATATTGCGTTTGGTCTGATGAAAATCGACACAGCTTTGTTCAAAGGGCAACCCACAAAAATCCAGCATACGGCGCACCTGACCTTCCAGATCATTTACCACATCTTCATGTTGCACCCGCAATACAAAGCCGGGTAAAACATTATCCCAGTGATCCATTAATTTGACATAAGACTGATAATAACGGGCGATGTCATCCAGGTCATAGCTGAAATCCTGCCCTTCACCAAACAATTGCTTAAAGCCGCTAAAACAACAGGACATCGGATGGCGGCGGGCGTCAATGATTTTAGCCTTGGGCAATATCAGTTTAATCAAACCAATATGCATAAAATTATTCGGCATTTTATCGATAAAAAAAGCAGCGCCGTCACGGTAAACTTGGGTATCGTCGATAAACTGCTGACCAAAGCGTTTAAAATAACTGTCGTCCAACTCCCATAAGTTGGCCGGATAACGCGCTTCTTCAGCAACCACTCTGCCACACAATCGCATGGCCAACCCCAGAATATTATGTAATTCCATGGTGCCGTCCACCATTGAATGGGAAGCCAGTATTTGTTCCAGCAAGGTCGATCCGGCACGGGGTAGACCGACGATAAAAATAGGTGCCAGATCGTCTAACCCTAAATGGCCGCGTTGCTGAAATAACTCTGCCGTGCAGTGCTGAATTTGTGCATCTATTTGCGCATCGGTTTTATCAGCAGAATACCCCGACTGCTGGCGTTTAAGCTGATTACCTCGTTGATAATAATCAAAAGACAACCCATATTCCTGCCTATCTTCGTATGCTTTACCAGCGGCAAAACACAAATGAATGCGATCTTCGGATTCGGTTTGCGGATCCGCTTCAAATTGTCTCATTTGAGTGAGTTCTGCATCACTAAAACGGTAGGTTTTGGTATTGGCTAAACTCCAGTATGCATCGCCCAAAGCGGGCTTAATCTGATAAGCCCGTTGATAAGCCTGGACAGCCAGATCTAACTGACCATTGGCTTTATAGGCATGTCCCAGTTGAATTTGCAGCCCTGCCCGTTGCGGATCGTGCTTCAATACCTGATTAAAAAGCTCAATACCAGCTTGTGTGTTGCCTAATCCCACCTGAACATTGCCCATCGCCATCTGATATGCAGGGTTATCTGGTTGGTTGTGCAACAAAATCTCGACCTGTGCTAAAGCGGGTTTAAATTTGCCTAAACGCAACAATAACCCAAGGTACTCACTGCGAGCTCGATGATGATCCGGCGCAAGTTCAACACAGCTTTCCAGCAAAAATTCGGCATCGTCATATACACGCAAACGAATACCAATTTCAGCCAATAAACACATACCTTCGATGTGATGTTTATTTTGTTGCAAGAATTGGCGACAAAGTTGATCGGCTTTATGCAACTTTCCTTCATGCATCAGATCCTGCGCCCCCAGCAATAGCGCAGGTAATTGTTGTAAAAACTGATATTGCTGCATTGCTTGCAAAGATGACTCAGTTTGACCCTGCTGTTGCTCAAGCTGAGCCAATTGTTGCCAACTGGCGAGTAAAGCCGGGTTTAATTGGGTGGCCCAGCGAAAAGACTGGATAGCGCGATCAGCCTGTTGCAGCCCAAGATGTATATAACCCATTTCCTGATAGGCACGGGCATGCCCTCCATTCTTGGCAAGTAACTGTTTTATTGTTTTGAGTGCTGCCGCAAGTTGTTGATCATAGCGCTGGGCAACGCCCAGTAGATACAATAGCTGCTGAGTTTCACTGTCAGTGACTTCCTGTTGAAGCATTTGCTGGGCAGAATCGATTGCGGCGGAAAAGTTGGCTTGTTGAATTTGTTGCTGAATCCCGTGCAGACGTGCCTGACAATCTCCGTTCTGCTGTTGAGTCGATTTCTGTTCATCCTTCAAATCTACATTTCTCCAAAACTGTACCAGGGTCTGTCGACCTTCATTGTCAATAAAAAAGGCAAGCCCCTAACAGCTTGCCTTTATTTTTAAGGGCTGACAAGCCCATTCATTATGCGGATTTAATACATATCGTAAGAGAAACGCATGCCGATAGTACGAGGACGGCTGCTCACTACTTTAGGGGTGAACTGCTGCGTATCAATATACTGATCACCACGTTCATCGGTGATGTTATCGATATACAGTTCCGCTTTCCATTGATCGGTTCTGACCCCGAATGCAATATTCGCGACGGTGTAGCCTTCTTGTACATAACGTCCACCGGCAAAGGTATTACCAGCTTCATCTGTGTAACTAACTCCATCAAAGGTCGCCGCTTCCTGCTGTATCTTCAGACCGCTGCCGGTACCGTAAATTAAGCGCGTTGCATCTTCCATAACATAAGCATCCATGGTCATGCCGACCAGACGATCTCCGGTATAGTTAATCGCACCGTTAACATAGCCTTCCCAGCCGTTTTCCAACATATAGAAATAACTGGCTTGTAAATTTCCGGAAAATTTAGCCGAAAATGGTAAACGGCTGCCTTCCGGTGGTGCAATCCCCTGTAACTCCGTATTAATTTCCGTCAATTCGGTATCCAGCCAGCTCATGGCGCCGCTAATCACCAAATTATCAGTGGCATACCACTGGAAGTCCGCGTCAAGACCTTTGATTTCAGCGGTTCCAACATTATCAGTAAATACCAAAAAGCTAATATTGGTGGGATCAAAACGGGAGGTTTGCAGATCGGTGATTTCCGAGTAATACGCAGTCGCATTAATTCTTAATGTCTGCTCCAGGAAATCCCCTTTTATGCCCAATTCATAGTTATCCAGTGTGTCTGTCGTGGAATAAACCGGAATACGGAAATTGGCAAATGCACCTTCGGGTTTAGCTGCCGCTCCACCACCAACACGGTTGGTCACTGGCGGGCGGAATCCTTCAGAATACGTGGCAAAGAGCAATACGTCTTCACTCATCTTCCAGTCCACTGACGCCTTGTAAATGACATCATCGACACTAACGGTACCGTTATCATCCAGCAAACTGATATCTAACTGGCCACTATCAATCGCATCAATATATCCCTGCGCATCGTCTCCGAAAAAGTCGACTAGCGCCTGATCACTACCATCACCAAAGGCGCGCAAACGACCACTGACATCCACGGTTGAAGTGGAGCCTTTATAGGTATCATCAATTTGATACCAACGTGCTCCCAATGTCAGAGTGACGGTATCGGTCAGATCATATTCCCCCTGACCAAACACAGCAATCTGCTCTATGGTATGAGTAATATCATTGATAAAACCAACTTCCGAGGGGAACGGTCCTCCGTCACTATTAATTCCCTCACTGCCCACCAGAGTGCGCGCCATATTGGGGAATAAATCCGTATTGGGGATTTTGAAAGAGCCAATTGTAGACAGGTCCTGATCATCATAGAACACCCCTGCCGTTAGTCTCCAGCGGTTTTCTACCGGGGTATTAAAGCGCAGCTCATGGGTTACACGGCTGGTATCGGTATCTTCATGATAGAATTTGGTCGGATCCAAACACTTCTGTTCTTCTGCCGGTAAACCGTAATAACTACAGACATAATAGGCAGAGAACAAGCCACCATTGGTGTAACCGGTGTAATCTATCAACGAATTGATTTCACGATCCAGATACCCACCGGTGTATACGACATCCAATTTGGCTAAACGTCCTTCCAATGTCCAGGTAGTCAAACCAAAATCATCTTCATTGGTTTCCGGCTGAAAACGGTTGACGGAGCTTTCACCCTCCAAGTTGGGATCGTAGGCAAACACACCTTCGGTATTCAACGTTTGCTGGGTATGTTGTACCAGTAAATCCCACTCCGGATTTATATGATAAGACGCGCTGAATCGGGCACCAGAATAAATGGCATCATTAATATCATCTTTGACTAACGAATCATTCTTGGGAACCACAATAGGTGTGTTAGCGGGATCGGCAAGGACACCGCCAGAAATACGGCTGATGACCTGAGCACTGCCACGATAGCCGCCATTGTCTGGATCATTAAGAATATTATCAATCCAGCCTCCCTGCCGATCATTGTAGGCTGCAACCCTAAGTGCCAAATCATCGGTGGGCGTTATGTTGAGATAAGCCTCAACGGAATTGCTCATCTCACCGCCCTTGGTGGAGCTGATACTGGTCTTAAACCCTGCCGAAAATCCGGAGTGATCCGGCTTTTTCGTGATCATTCTAATAGTACCCGCCTGAGAGCTGGCACCAAATAAGGTTCCTTGGGGCCCGGGTAACACTTCTACGCGTTGCATATCTGTCGCATAGACATCCAGATTTCGGCCTTGCATGGATACCGGCTGCTCATCTAAATAGAATGCCACCGAGGGCTGCAATGCCTGAACAGTTGATACAGAAATATTGGTTTGTGTGGTCGCCGCACCACGAATATAGACTTCATTTTGACCAGGGCCCGTGCCCTGAAATACCACATTGGGTAAAAACTCGACATACTCATTAAAGTTATCAAGCCCCAGCTTATCCAGCTGCTTGCCATTTAGAGCACTTATGGATACCGGCACGTCCTGAATGGACTCCGACCGTTTTGTTGCAGTGACCTGGATGGTTTCAATTTTACTTTTTCCGCCATCCGGGGCGACATTTTCTTCCGCGGCCATGGCATAACTGCTAGTTGCCATGGCTAATACTATTGCGGAGCTAAGCTTATTTTTATGAAACATAATAGACACCTGTTGTTTGAAGATGATGCTCTCCTGGTAAGTTGGATGCCCTCCATTCATTAGTGAACTACTTTTTTATGGAAATTAATTTCCTACAACAAAATACACTAACAATAGAAAACACCAATTAATTAATGCATTAGTTAGGGTTGCACTATTCCCCCAAACTACTTTGCTACATAAATAATTGTTTGTACACTAATTATTATTAACGTATTAATAGTAGTAGACAGGTTTCATTTTATTTTTAGAGCCAATACAACAGATAGGTGACATAAAAGCGTATGCAATCCTCCGTAGTAAAAACGTCTAAAGCCAAACTCAATCCAGCGGTGTTTTATCCCGCTGCGATGATTATTTTTTTATTGAGTTTATTTGCCGCCTTGTTTCCACATACAGCTAAAAGCCTGTTTGCCACGATTCAGGCCACGATAATTAGCAATGCCAGCTGGTTTTATGTGCTCAGCGTGGCAATCATTCTGGTATCAGTGGTCTATCTGGGTATTTCTCGCTATGGAGAAATTAAATTGGGACCGGACCACTCCACCCCCAAATATAACCAGCTAACCTGGCTATCCATGCTGTTTTCTGCGGGAATGGGGATAGGATTGATGTTTTTTGGGGTCGCGGAGCCAGTCATGCACTTTTTATCCCCGCCGACTGCAGATCCTGCAACTCTTGAAGCCGCCCGTCAGGCCATGTTAATGACATTTTTTCACTGGGGATTACATGCGTGGGGGATCTACGCAGTCGTCGCATTAATGCTGGCATTTTTTGCTTATCGACATAATCTGCCACTCACATTACGCTCTGCACTTTACCCATTAATTGGGGAAAAAATATATGGCCCCATTGGGCATATGGTCGATATTTTTGCCGTAATTGGTACAGTATTTGGTGTCGCAACGTCATTGGGGTTTGGTGCCGCCCAAGTTAATTCAGGCTTACATTATCTGTATAACCTGCCAATCAATATTAATATGCAGATCATGATTGTTATCCTGATTAGCTTAATGGCGGTAGCCTCTGTGGCATCTGGTCTGGATAAAGGAGTAAGACGACTCTCTGAATTAAATATGGTGCTTGCAGCTGCACTGGTTTTATTAATTTTAGCCTTGGGTAGTACGGTATTTTTATTAGAAGCTTTTGTACAAAATACTGGCGCTTATCTGTCAAATTTAGTCAGTAATACCTTTAATTTATTTGCTTATGATAAAACCGACTGGATAGGCGGCTGGACTATTTTCTATTGGGGCTGGTGGCTAGCTTGGGCGCCTTTTGTGGGATTGTTTATTGCTAAAATTTCCCGCGGTCGCACCATTAGAGAATTTATTTTAGGTGTGTTACTCGTACCCACCACCTTTACCTTATTGTGGATGACCGTATTTGGTAATTCGGCTATTGAATTAATTTTTAATCAAGGCTTCACCGAGTTGGGTCAAGCGGTACAAAACGACACTGCCTCCGCGTTATTCCATTTTTTAGAATATTTTCCCATGGCTAGCTTTTTATCCGGTATTGCCATATTGATGGTCATGGTATTTTTTGTCACCTCGGCGGATTCTGGCTCATTAGTTGTCGATATGTTGTGTTCGAACGGTGAAACCAATACTCCGGTTTGGCAGCGCATTTTCTGGGCCTCAATAGCAGGGATTGTCGCCATTGCCCTGATGTTAGCCGATGGTCTGGAAGCCCTGCAAACCATGACTATCGCCAGTGCCCTGCCCTTTACGTTAGTACTAATGTTAGGACTGGTTGGCTTATTTAAAGCACTGCGTATTGACGTATTTAAACGCAACAGTCTCAGCGCAACGAGTGTCGCCCATGGGATGGCGGTAACGACACAAGACTGGCGAAAACGGCTCAATAATATCGTCGATTTCCCTGCCCATAATGCAGTAAAAGAATTTATTCAACATACTGTTCAGGCGGCGTTACGTGATGTTGCCAGCGAACTGGAGAAAAAAGGACTGACCGTTGAGGTCAATATGCCTGACGAGCAAAGCTGTGTATTGCAGGTAATGCATGGTGATGAGATTGATTTTACCTATGGCGTATACTGCCAACAACATCTTCAGCCTGATTATATTAATCCTGATGACAACGCTGATGTAAACTCAAAATATTATCGTGCTGAAGTACATCTGCGAGAAGGTGGTCAAGACTACGATCTGATGGGCTGGTCAAAAATTGAAGTGATCAACGATATTCTGGAGCAATATCAAAAGCACCTGCATTTTTTACATTTATTACGTTGAGTACATTAGCCATCCTGTGCGACACCAAGCATACAGCGAAAAACAAGGCTAATATTCTTCGTTAACTTTAATATTGAGGGACGAATGATCGAAAGATTGATGTTTCGATCTTTCGTTCCTCATATTAACCGCTAAAACTGGTTTTCAGCAGTTGGGTTATCCCTCATTCGCTACTGATTATTCCCAGCCCCTATAACCTTCAACAAGTTGTAATAGCTTAAGTTTTTTGTAACTCAACAGCTTTAAAGTTATGCTGAGGCACATGTTTATTTGTCAATGTAATGAGCCATGAAAGTCCTGTTTATTGGTGGTACCGGCAATATCAGTATGGCAGTTAGCCAAGCCTGTGTTGCACAGGGTCACGAACTGTATTTACTTAATCGCGGACAACGCAAGGTTAACTTGTCCGGTGCACACTTTATCGTCGGGGATATAAACAGCCCTCAAACCCAAACGGAACTGGCAGACTATCAATGGGATGTGGTGGTTAACTGGATTGCCTTCACCCAACAGGATGTCGAACAGGATATTCAGCTCTTTAGTGGGCGCACCAAACAATATGTTTTTATCAGTTCAGCGTCCTGTTACCAGAAACCGGGCACTTCGCCGTTTATTACCGAATCAACGCCACTGTGTAATCCATTTTGGCAATATTCGCGGGATAAAATTGCAGGTGAAGACGCCCTGACAAAAGCGTATCGAGAACAGGGTTTTCCGATGTGTATTGTCCGCCCATCTCTGACTTACGACACGGTAATTCCTGTGCCTTTTGGTGGCTGGACGGAGTTTAATGTGGTCGAACGTTTAAAGCAGGGAAAACCGATTATTGTCCAAGGTGATGGAACTTCGCTGTTTACAATTACCCATGCCAGTGATTTTGCTAAAGGTTTTACCGGTTTATTGGGTCATCCGCAGAGCATTGGTCATGCGTTTCACATTACCAGCGATGAAAGTTTGAGCTGGGATCAAATCAACCTCGCATTGGCCGATGCAGTAGGGGTAACACCTAATCTATTGCATATCCCGTCTGATTTTATTGCCCGAGTTGATCCCGACTATGCCGGTACCTTATTGGGTGACAAATCACATAGCGTGATTTTTGATAACAGCAAAATCAAACAATTTGTACCGGAGTTTTGCGCCACCATTCCCTTTGCCAAAGGAATTAAACAAACCATTGAGTGGTTTAAGCAACAACCGGATCGACAGATAATTAACCCGCACACTGAAGCCAGAATGGAGCGTATTATTCAGGCCTATCAAAAATGCGGTTAATTTTACCTGAATAATGCTGCCAGGAAGCCATAACAATGTTTAGCATCTGGTCTCTCACGCTAGTGGCTGTCGGCTTTTTAGTCATGTTATTTGCCATTGGGTTTTGGGGTGACCGCTTTCATCCCACAACACGACAACGGCCTATTATTTACAGCTTGGCGCTCGGTGTGCACTGCACATCCTGGGCGTTTTACGGCACCACCACCCAATCGGCCACTTATGGCTGGGCGTTTACGCCGACCTATATGGGCAGTATTGCCTTGTTTGTGTTTGGCTATCCGATACTGCAAAAGATTATTCGTTTATGCCAGCAACATAATATTAGTTCAGTAGCCGATTTTATTAGCCATCAATATGGTAAATCTCATTTTATTGCGGCATTTGTTACCCTGATTTGTTTTATTGGGGTACTGCCTTATACCGCATTACAGCTCGATGCAGTGACTGCCAGCGTTAACGTATTGACCACCAATGAAACCCAATGGCCGGGTGGTGTGAGTTTTTATGTGGCGGTATTGATGGCGATATTTGCCATTTTATTTGGAACCCGTAGCTTAAGCCTGACTGAAAAACATCCTGGATTGATGTTGGCAATCGCCTTTGAGTCGATAGTTAAGTTACTGGCGTTTTTGATCATCGGTTTATTTGTCTGTTACTTTCTGTTTGACGGCGTACTGGATTTACTTGGCAAAGCACAACTCCATACCGAATCAAAACAAGTATTATCCAATGCCTCTGCGCCTTGGGTGTATTTAAGCCACATGCTGTTAGGTTTTTGCTCGATGTTCTGCTTGCCTCGCCAATTTCATATCAACTATGTCGAGAATAATGGTGAACAGGAACTGCGCACCGCACGCTGGTTGTTCCCTGTTTATTTGTTAGCGATCAATTTGTTTGTGTTACCCATCGCATTAGGCGGAAAAATATTACTCGCTGATGCCAGTCCAGACAGTTACGTAATGGCTTTACCCATGCTATCCGATAACCCCTGGATGGCAATGACAGTCTTTATTGGTGGATTGTCTGCGGCATCCAGTATGGTCATCGTCGCCACATTAGCGATGGGTATTATGATGGCCAATAACCTGATTACACCATTGTGGCTAAAATGGCGTTTTAGAGCAGATCAACAACAAGTATTAACCAAACACAGTCTGTTAAATATCCGTCGTACTACGGTGTTATTGGTAGTCGGTCTTGCCTATTTGTATTATCAGTATCTAAGTCGTACAGCACCACTGGTTAATAGCGGCATCATTGCCATGGCGTTACTGGCGCAATTAGTCCCCAGTTTATTGTTAGGCATGTACTGGAAGCGAAGCCGCGAGTCTGCTGCTATCAGTGGCATTATTACCGGTTGTGTCTGTTGGTGCGTTTATCTTTTGTGGCCCAGTGTTAAATCTACCTACTATTTTGAAGACATTCCTACTGATCTGGCGTTAAGTCAGGGAGTGTATTTAAGTCTTGCGGTTAATACGCTATGTCACATACTGGTTAGCATACTTGCGTTTACCCGCCCGCAAGATAAGTCGTTTGGCACAGATGAACATCAGCCGCCCCTGCTATCGGCGATTAAAATATCGGCGTTACTGGCCATTACTCAAAAAGTATTCGCTGCTGAACAACAACAAAAATTACAAGACCAAATCAGCCAAGACGATTTGAACGGCTTTGCCAGTGATCAGTTGATTAGCAAAATAGAAATTGAACTAGCCGCTCACGTCGGAACCGCTAGTGCGCGAATTTTGTTATCGGCCATCACCGAGCAACAGCAAGTACCATTAGAACAACTGGTTGGGCTGGTGGAAGAAGCCAGTCAAAGTTATCAGTTTAATCATGAGTTATTGCAATCATCCGTCGAACATATTGATCAGGGGATCAGTGTGGTAGATCGCAACCTCAAGTTACTGGCATGGAACCAGCGTTATATTCAACTATTTAATTATCCTGACGGGTTTATTAGAGCCGGATTACCGATACAGGAACTGCTGCGTTTTAATGCTCAGCGAGGACTATTCGGCACTAATAAAAATGTTGAACAAGAAGTAGAAAAACGCATTGAGTATCTGCAACAAGGTAGCAGCTATAAATATCTGCGCAGCCAGCCTGATGGACGGGTCATTGAACTACAAGGCAATCCCATGCCCGGTGGCGGCTTTGTTACCACTTATAGCGATATGACCGATTACGTAAAAACCCAGCAACAATTGCAAGAGGCCAAAGACCATTTGGAAGTTCGGGTAACTGAGCGCACCGAGCAGTTGCAACGGGTCAATCAGGCATTGGAACTGGCCAAGCAAGATGCCGAAAAAGCCAATGATAGTAAAACCAAATTTTTGGCCGCTGCCGGGCATGATCTCATGCAACCTTTTAATGCCGCCACTTTGTTTGGCAGTATGATTGAGCAACAAAGTGGTGATACGCAAATTAAAACCATGGCCAGTAGCTTGTTGCAATCTCTGAACAATGCTGAGGAACTGCTCGGAATGTTGCTGGATATGACCAAATTGGAATCGGGTGTTCTAACCAGCAATATTCAGCCCTTTCGACTGGATGATATATTACAGCCACTGGTCCGGGAGTTTTCATTGCTGGCACAACAAAAGGGGTTAGCGTTAATTTATGTTAAGACCCAAGTGTATGTGCAATCGGACAAAAAGCTTTTACGTCGGGTGCTGCAAAATTTGCTATCAAATGCCATCCGTTATACCCAGCAGGGCAAAGTGTTAGTTGGTGTCAGACGTTCGAAACAACAGTTACAGGTACAAATATGCGATACCGGGCTCGGTATTGCCAAGCATCAACAACAGGAAATTTTTAACGAGTTCCATCAACTCGACCAGCATAATAGACAAGGCTTGGGACTGGGTTTAACTATTGTGGAGCGGATCTGCACGCTGTTACATCATCCAGTTAAAATTCGTTCGGAATTAGGCCGTGGAACCTGTTTTTCAGTGTGTATGCCTGTCGCGACCACTCCCCCACCACCACAGCAGAGCAAACCCATAGAAATCAGCGAAAAAACCGTATTCCTGCGGCATAAACGGGTATTGATTATCGATAATGAAGCACAAATACTCAACGCTATGAGCCAGTTGTTAAGCCAATGGGGGGCCGACGTACAAACCGCAATGGACTTACCACAAGCGCTCGCACCTGACATTGATATACCCGATTTGATGTTGGTGGATTATCATCTGGATCACAACGAGATCGGCATTGAGGTTGCCCGCACTTTGCAGCAACAATGGCAGAAAACCATTCCGACTATCGTTAATTCTGCCGACTACTCCGATACTATTCGAGAACAGGCAATTGACGCCGGCTTTGCCTTTTTGCATAAACCGGTTAAATCCGGCGCATTAAAACGCTTAATCAAGAAGCTGTTGGAATAACCACGCCAGAATCGCACTAACTGAAAAAGCAGAGTTAATGGATGAAATCTATTTATCAGACAATGTGGCGAGACAGCCTGCCCAGCATTCGCAATAACCAGCTGGCACTGGATGGACTCATTGATGATCCCAAGGACCAACGTTATGGACTGACACTGGTACTTAGGCCTAGTGATAAAATCAAGCAGCAATGCCAGCTATTATTGCAAACATTAAGGCAATTTGAGCCAGAACAATATTATTACCCGGCAGAGGATATCCATATTACGCTGCTTTCAATAATATCTTGCTACGACGGTTTTCAGTTGCAACAAGTTAACCTATCTAACTACATCGAAATCATTAACCAAAGCGTGCAGTGTATTTCTCCCTTTCAACTCGATTTTAAAGGTATTACCACATCCAACGCCGGAGTCATGTTGCAAGGCTTCAACCATCAAGACACCCTCAACCAATGTCGGCAAAACTTACGTCACAACTTAAAACACTCAACATTGCAGCAATCCGTCGACGCTCGCTATATTCTGCAAACTGCGCATTCCACCCTTATGCGTTTTCGTCACCCCCTCAACAATCCTGAGCGATTCATCCAGATTCTACAGGACTACAGAGAGACAGATTTTGGCCGATGTGAAATCGCACAAATAGAGCTCGTGGGAACAGACTGGTATCACCGTAAAAAGCAGGTTACATTGATCAAAACGTTTGATTTACACCACGCATCATTAGGGAACGACTATGAATATTAACGGCAGTTGTCATTGCGGCAATATAAAATATCAGGCTGAAGGTGAATTTGGCGATTTACTTTCCTGTAACTGCTCAATCTGCAGTAAGCGCGGCGCACTGCTGTGGTTTATTCCCCGTCCACAATTAACCATTTCAACTCCGGAACAGGATCTACAGAGCTATACCTTTAACACCCATAAAATAAAACACTATTTTTGTCCTAAATGCGGCTGTGCCCCATTTGGTATTGGCAGTGATGGTAAAGGCAACGAAATGGCAGCCATTAATGCCCGTTGTGCAGATGATGTAGATTTATCGGAATTTAAAATCAATCATTTTGATGGAAAAAGTCTTTAATATATAAATGCTTTATTCCCCCATGATCTGTCGAAATACCACCCCGGCTTGAGTACGATTAATGACCTCAAGCTTGCGTAATATGGCGGAAACGTGCTGCTTAATGGTCGTTTCCTGTACGTTGAGCTCAAAGGCGATTTGTTTATTTAACAAGCCATCGGCCAGCAGTTTTAACACTTTAAATTGATGTGGGGTAAGTTGCTCCAATTTACGCGCAAAACATTTGTCTTGCTCGTTATCCGTGTTGTCAATTAACGGTTTGATATCCTCTGGCAACCATTGTTCACCATCCAGTACTTGTTGCACGGCTTCAGCAATTAAATCCAGTGGTGCCGATTTGGGAATGTAGCCACTGGCACCAAAATCGATCGCTCGTCGAATAATAGCCGGATTTTCCTCAGCCGAAACCATAATCACCAGCACACCGGGAAAGTTATTACGAATGGTAGATAGTCCGGTAAGCCCCTGATTTCCTGGCATATTTAAATCCAGAAAGACCAATTCTATACTGTTGTTGCTTTCAAGCAGTGCTAGCGTATTGGGAAAATCAGCCGCTTCAAGAATATCGCTGCCTAAAACAGATTGAATAGCGTGCTGCATCGCTGCGCGAAACAGGGGATGATCATCAGCAATAATGACGCGAGCAGACATATTTTCTCTGGTAATGGAATGAATTCCGTTACTATCCGGCAAGCGCTGATAATGTTCAAGACTGGATAACATAAAATTAACTCCACCCGACTAACAAAAAAGGCGGCCTAAGCCGCCTCCACACTCACTAGGTTTTAAAACTTATATCCAACGGTTAAGCTAATGGTACGTGGATCACCATAATAGCCAATCAATGTGGTATCCCCACCGGTTCCAGGGCCTGGATTTTCAGTGGAATACGGAGGAGTAGTGACATCAACAAAAGGATAATTACCTACCAAATATTCTTCATCGGTTAGGTTTTTACCATGCAATCCAACGGTCCATTGCCCATCTTCGCTATACCAGTTCACCCCGAAATTAACCAGACCATAACCGTCCTGAGTCAACAAGTTACCTTTCTCCACCAACGAATATTTACTGCGATAGTAATAGTTACCATTGACAATAAAGTCGCCTACAGAGGAACTAATAGTGTAGTTAAAACCAAGGTTACCTGTCGTTTTTGGGGTATTAGTAATACTGAACTGATCGGTAATATCAATCGGTGTGCCATCTGGTGTTACCGATTTAACCTCTTTAAACTTGGAATCGATATAACCCAAAGTGGCATACCACTCAAAATTATCAGTCGCCAATACGGTTAATTCCACTTCAGCACCCGTGGCTTCAGATTTACCCACGTTACCTAAACGTTGATTGTTAATTGCCAAGTTGTCCGGATCAGGTATCAGGGTCACATATTGGCGGTCTTTATGGTCGAGCATAAACAAGGTGGCGTTAAAGCGAACCGTATCGTTCCAGTCACTCTTCATACCAATTTCAAATGAATCAACAATTTCCGGATCCGCCGCCGGCTCATTGGTTGTGGCCCTTGGATTAAATGCACCAGACTTAAATCCCTGAGAATAACTGGCAAATAACATCATGTCGGGACTATATTGATATTCCATGCCTAGTTTAGGCGTAAAACGTGACCAGTCAGCATTATTGTCCAACACCACGTTTTGGCTGGCATTGACTAACGTTTCATCACGAACAAAACCTGGAACCCAACCCGATTCAGGGTACATCGTACCAAAATAAACCGCGTTAAAGACTTGGGCATCTTTCTCTTCTTTGGTGTAACGCGCGCCAGCGGTTAAGGACAACTTATCAGTTAGATCAAAGGAGCCTTGCATATAAACTGCGGTACTTTTGCTATTACTGCAGCCCCCGACTTCACTGGTATAACCCGGTAATCCCAAGGCATTGCCCAAAACATCCAAAATTGCGTCGTACTGACCGCAAGAATCCCCTTTGTAATAGTACAAACCGGACACCAGTTTTACCCCATCGGTCTGATAATTTAGCTGGAATTCCTGGGTAAACTGTTCATCGTCATAAATGGCCGGTACATCAAAAATCCGCAAGGAGGTATTGTCAAAGTCAATATTGGTGGGTGAATACCCTTCACGACTGGACGTGATCGACTTAAACATAAAGTTTTCATTAATATCCCAGTTGACCGTCAGGCTTAAGCCTTCATTTTCAACCTTATTCCAGGTAGGCAAACTGGTGTAGGAATCATAAATACTATCCGGAACCGGTGCATCAGTCAGAATACTGGGTAATAACCGGAAGCCCCCTTTGGAATTGGATTTGTCTTCGGTATTATCATAGTTAAGCCGCATAAACACATCGTCTGACGGACGATATTCCAGGGTCAATCGGTAAGCTTGCAGATCCTTGTTATAGTTTTCACGATCCTGCCCATCCAATGCAGAGGTTAAAAACTTGCCAAAACCATCACGATTTAAATTGGCATAAGCAAAACCCAAGTATAATTTGTCATCCATCAGCGGGATCTGGCCACTTAATTTAACGTCTTTTTGGCCGTAACTGCCTACCGTACCTTTAACTGATAATTCCGTATCACCAGACATGGCTTTAGTGACATATTTAATCGCACCACCAATCGTATTTTTTCCATACAAGGTGCCTTGTGGTCCCCGCAATACTTCGATGCGCTCCACGTTAAGTATATCCAGCACCGCGCCCTGTGGACGCGCCAGATATACATCATCCACGTAAATACCGACACCGGCTTCATAACCCCATAATGGATCTTCCTGTCCTACACCGCGAATAAACGCAGTCAAGGTCGAGTTGGTACCACGACTTTTTTGCAACGTTGTGTTGGGCGACATCTGCTGAATTTCGGTCACATCGCTAATGCCCTTTTCAGTCAGTTCAATTTCTCCAACAGACGTTACGGCAACGGGTACTTCCTGAATGCTTTCTACGGTTTTACGTGCAGTGACTTCAATACGTTCCAGTCCCTTTTTGTCCGCTGACTGCTCTTGTGCCAGCAGGATTGGGCTGGTAAATGCAGTCGTTACTGCTAATGCACATATTGTTTTTGTAAAATTAGGCTTCGTCATGATCTTTCCTCAATACCTGTATTTTGTTGTATTTTTTGGCACTTGTTTTGTACGGTCGGCAAACACATTAACTTATTATTAACAAAAGGTATGCTGTACCATAGTACTATGGTCTTGACCCATTAATATGACGCATTATTGTTTTCACCGGTGAATACCGGAAAGGTCCACGCATTTGTTTAGCTTCGGTCAAAGCGGTATCAACTAGATTAATATTTTCATTATGAATCAAACAGTTGATCTAAATAATTTTTACGCGAAGGACAATTACTATGTTGAGTTTACTGGGACTGGTCGGTGGATTAGTTCTACTGATTTGGTTAACCATTCGTGGCATGAATCTGTTTATTGCTGCGCCGTTGTGTTCCCTGATTGTCGCTCTAACCAGCAATATTCCGGTTTTTATCGGTGACACTAATTTTGTTAGCACCTATATGGCCGGTTTTTCCGGTTTTATTGCTTCATGGTTTTTTATGTTTCTGCTCGGGTCATTGTTCGGCAAATTTATGGAAGATACCGGAGCGGCCGATTCGATTTCTCGCTGGATAGTTAATAAATTAGGCATGAAACACGCGGTTGCCGCAGTGGTGTTGGCCTGCGCGTTACTCACTTACGGTGGCGTCAGCGTGTTTGTGGTGGCCTTTTCGGTTTATCCCATGGCGTTAAGCTTGTTTAAAGATGCTAATTTACCCCGGCGATTCATTCCCGCTGCACTCGCCTTTGGTTCGGTCACCTTTACCATGACCTCAGCCGGTTCACCGGAAATCCAAAACTGGATCCCGATAAAGTATTTAGGAACCTCGCCTTTTGCCGGTTGGGAAGTCAGTTTAGTGGTAGCAATTTTTATGGCTAGCTTCGGCTATTGGTGGTTAAAAAGAATGATCAACAAAGCCATTGCCAATGGCGAAAAATTTGAACATCGCGCAGAAGATCCGGCCATTCCTGACCGAGACTATCCCCACCCATTAACCGGATTACTTCCCTTAATTGTGGTACTGATGCTGTCGTTTTTATTACATGACGACTTACAACAGCTGGCACTTATTGTGGCACTTGGTGGAGGCGTTCTTAGCTTACTGATAATCAATTTCAAATATTTCCATAATCTGAATAATGCCATTTCAGTAGGTACTACAGGAGCACTCGTCGCTATCGGCAATACTGCTGCTGTAGTGGGTTTTGGTACTATCGCCAAATCCACCGTCGCGTTTCAGCAAGCGGTCGAAGTGATGACGCAATTACCCGGTAACGAATTACTTGGGGCGGCAGTGGCAGTAAGTGTTATCGCGGGATTAACCGGTTCAGCATCCGGCGGTCAAGCCATTGCACTGCCGTTAATTGCGCCTCATTATCTTGATCAAGGCGTGAATCCGGAAGAATTGCATCGCATTGTATCTATTTCGTCCGGTGCACTGGATTCACTTCCCCACAATGGTTACGTGGTAACAACGATTCGCGCCATTTGCAATGAAACCCATCAACAGGCCTACTGGGCGGTGGGAGCATTAACCGTGGTGATCCCGTTAATTGGACTGGGAATGGCGGTTTTATTATTTAACTGGTTCTAAACAAGGGTGTCCTGATGCGTCATTATATTATTTTATTGGGGAAACTTGCCCTAATCTTATGTTGTTCCGTTCAACTTAGTTGGGCGCAAGAAACCTTACTGGTGCAGAAACAATCATTTGAAATGGAAAATTTCAGCACTTTTGGCGGTAAAACGATTAAACAAGTTAAGGTTGGCTGGGAAAGTTACGGTACGCTCAATCAAGATAAGTCCAATGTGATATTGGTGACACATTATTTTAGCGGCAATTCCCATGCCGCCGGAAAATATTCCCAGGATGATGCCAAACCCGGCTACTGGGATAGCATCATCGGCCCAGGAAAAACCATTGATACGAATCGGTATTTTGTGATCAGTGTCGATAGTCTGGTTAACCTCGGGGTTCATGATCCCCATGTGATTACCACGGGCCCGGCCAGCATTGATCCGGATACGGGAAACCCCTACGGATTAACCTTTCCGGTGGTCACCATTCGTGATTTTGTGAATGTGCAAAAGGCCGTGTTAACGAGTTTAGGAATTAGTAAGCTGCATGCGGTAATCGGCGCATCAATGGGTTCAATGCAAGCATTGGAATGGGCGACTGCTTACCCTGACTGGGTTGAACGAATGATTTCGGTCATTGGTGTGGGTCAGGCCGATGCCTGGACAACCTTAACGCTGGAACAATGGGCAACCCCAATACGCCTCGATCAGCACTGGAATAATGGCAATTACTATCAGCAACAGGCACCTCTTGATGGATTGACGGCCTCGCTGATGATGATTACCCAACAAGCCATGCACCCGGACTATATTAATGCACTTAACCCACAACATTGGCCATTGGAGCCTGCGCCACTTAATGATATTAACCAGTCCCACCAAGTGGTTAACTGGTTAAAAGGTGCCGCACAAGCACGAGCCAAAATCATGGATGCCAATCATTTACTGTATCTGGTGCGCGCTAACCAGCTGTTTGTTGCCGGACATCATGACAAGCTTCAACAGGCAATGAAACGAGTTAAAGCCAAATGTTTATTATTACCGTCAGATAACGATTTATTATTGATGCCTTATATGGCTAAAGAACTGCAACAAGCACTAATAGCAGCCGGAAAATCGGCCAAACTTGCAGAAATATCCGGTCCAATGGGACATCTCAACGGGGTGACCGGCATCAGTCAACAACGCGCCACTATCGCCGCTTTTTTAGCCGACAAGGATTAATTATGAAGTCCACTTTTATCTGTTTATCTATTTTTTTTGCTACATCATCATTTGCCACTGAGTTACCTAAATTGAATCTGGATGTGGAACAAATCACTTTATCCGGTCTATCTAGTGGAGCCTACATGGCGGGGCAGTATCACGTTGCCCATGCTGAACAAGTCAGTGGTGTAGGGCTGATTGCTGGCGGTCCATACTTTTGTGCCCAAGGCAGTATTTTTACCGCCCTTTCCCAATGTGTAAACAAACTCGAGCATCCCATATCGTTGGAGACTATCGAGCAAAAATTGGATGACTGGAGAGCCAAAAATCTGATTGCCCCCACTCAAGCCATGCAACATGATCATATCTGGATATTGCACGGCACAGAGGATAACAAAGTGCTAAGTGGTGTCAGTGACAAGCTTGTGCAGCAGTATCAAAACTGGGTTGGCAGTGACAGAGTTAACTATGTCAATGACAAACCTTTCGCGCATCTTTTCCCCACCATCAATCAAGGAACAGATTGTACTGAATCAGTTGCTCCTTTTATTGGTAAATGTGACTACGATGCCGCCTCTGAAATGCTCAATTATATTAGCCCGGCAGCTAAGAACCGTAGCGAAAAAGGTGAGTTATTCGAATTTAACCAACAACAATTGGGGGGCGAAGCGGCGGTTAGCTTGGCCGACACAGGTTATGTGTATGTACCACAACAATGCCAGCAAGGGCAAAGCTGTCAATTACATGTCAGCTTTCACGGTTGTAATCAAAATGCCGAAGCGGTGGGTAAAGACTATGCCACTCTAACCGGCATTAACCAGTGGGCACTCCAACACAATACGGTGGTGTTATATCCTCAAACTAAAAAAAGTACCTTATTACCATTAAATCCACAGGCTTGCTGGGATTGGTGGGGCTATACCGACGAACATTATGCCACTCGTCAAGGTCAACAGATTCAAGCGATTCACAATATGATAGAAGCACTCGCCGGAGGTCAATCATGAACCCATTAACCGTTCTTATTACCGGGGGCGCCAGCGGTATCGGCTTAGGTATTGGCGAGCACTTGGGAAAAGCGGGTCATCATATCGTGGTGGCCGATATTAATCTTCAAGCGGCTCAACAGGCTGTCGAATTGTTACAACAACACGACATTACAGCCACCGCTGTCGCGCTTGACGTCTCTGACGCAACACAGATTGCTGCCCTCCCCGCACAATTAGGTCAATTATCTATCGACGTATTGGTCAATAATGCCGGTATTCAACATGTTGCGCGCTTAGAAGACTTTCCCGCTGAGAAATGGCAGCAACTTATCAATATTATGCTGGTGGGGCCAGCGATGCTGACACAAGCCTTTTTACCCGGCATGAAACAACGTAATTTTGGTCGTATCATCAACGTAGGCTCGATCCATTCGTTGGTAGCATCACCGTTTAAATCAGCTTATGTGGCCGCCAAACATGGTTTACTGGGTTTTTCCAAAGTAGTCGCTTTAGAGACAGGCCAGCATGACATTACAATAAACACATTGTGCCCGTCTTACGTTAAAACCCCGCTGGTTGAACAGCAAATTACCGCTCAGGCCAAAGAAAATAACCTCAGTGAGGAAGATGTAGTCAATAAGATTATGCTCGAACCTATGCCTAAAAAAGCCTTTATTGGTATTGATGAATTGGCCGAAACAGCTGCATTTTTATTAACGAGTGGCGCCAAAAATATTACCGGACAGACTTTAGTGTTAGATGGGGGTTGGGTCGCCCGATAAATAAAATCATCAACAACAGACTTGCCATCGATTAATATTTATAAGATCCTAGCGACTACCACAACCGGATTGGTTGTGGGTGTAGTTTGTAATCAACAAGGATTGTTTATGTTAATCACGCTAAAAGCCCCCCAACCCAGTTTACGCAGCTTCCTCAGCTTTTTAGGCCTGTCATTGCTTGTCGCAATTCTGTTTATATTAACCGGGGCTTATGGAAGTTTACTGTCAATCCTGCTCACATCGGTGACTTCTGCCGGGGTGGCTTGGATGGTATGGGTGTTAATCAAGTCGTTCAAAATATCCCGCATCGGCTCCTCTCGTTTACGGTATATTTTATCGGGTGGTTTGTTTAGTCTGTTATTGCTGAGCAATATCCATCATCCCGTAATAGAACAATACTTTGTTAACTTGGCTGAGTTAATCGACGTGCCAGCGCGCATGCTACAAAATCCGCTGGCCTTTATTCTCGGTGCCCTGCTTGGCTTAATGATCTACTTATTTAATTCCCGCCTGAAATAACAATCAGGCAGAACGGATTAAGCCAATTCCCGTGTATCACCAATTCAAATCATCAGGTATTTCATAGTCAGCGTACCAGTCTTGCTCTTGCTCGGTAAGATTGGTTGACTCTTCAATACTATCAGAGCGATATACCACCAATGACTCATCACGCTGAGCAATTTTATCAGCTACTGGCATAGGTACCAGTTCATAGCCGCCCTGAAACTTAACAATCGCTAATCGCCCCTGACTGATATGTTTTTGGGTTTTAGCATCAACATACATATGTTTAACTTTAGTACCGTCAGTAAAGTTACAGGCGATGTCACCGCGTCCTTTAGGCTGTTTGTTTACGTCAATCAGTTGCTTGATTTGCGCCAAAATCGCTTTTTGCTCGGCTTTAGCCTTGGCTTGCTGATTTAACTCCTGATCTTTAAGCCTTTTTTGCTCTTTCTGCTGCGCGGCCAGTAATTTGGCTTCGTCAGTGAGTTCAATCTTGTGATGCTGCTGGGCTTTTTTTTGTTTATGCTTTTCTTTACTAATTTGGTTGGCCTTCTTTTTATCGGCCAACCCGGCTTTAAGCAATTGCTCTTGTAACGATGCCATAGTTATTTCTTTTTACCTTTACGTTTATCATCGGCTTTCCATTTACCACCTTCATACCAGGCAGACCAACCAGTTGCTTTACCGTTTTTGTCTTCCGACATCACATATTGCTGCTTGGTTTTACGACTAAAACGTACCAAGGTGGCATTACCATCGGGATCCTGCTGTGGGGCATCAGCTAAATAATAAAATTTGCTGGATAAGCGATCTCGGAATCGAGCCAGTTCTTCCACTAATGGTGCACGAGTTTCACGAGATTTAGGGAAGTTATGCGCAGCCAAGAAAATTCCTGAGGCGCCGTCACGCAATACAAAATGGGCATCGGATTTAACACATGCTAACTCTGGTAAATCAACCGGATCTTCTTTAGGTGGGGCAACATCACCATTTCTGAGTAACTTACGGGTATTCTTACATTCTTCATTAGTACAGCCGAAATATTTGCCAAAACGTCCGTTTTTAAGTTCCATATTCGAGCCACAACGATCACATTCAATTAACGGCCCGTCGTAACCTTTAATTTTAAAGGTGCCTTGCTCGATTTCAGTACCATGACAATCCGGCGTATTACCACAAACATGTAATTTGCGCTTTTCGTCAATTAGATAGTTATCCATCGCGGTTTCACAGATAGGACAACGATGTTTGGAACGAAGTATTTCCGTTTCCAGTTCTTCTTCATCATCCACTTTTACGGCTTCTTCACCGGGTACCAAATTCATTGTTTGGGTACAACGTTCTTTGGGTGGCAAGTTATATCCGGAACAACCAAGAAACACGCCAGTACTGGCGGTACGTAACATCATGTCCCGTGCACATTTGGGGCATTTTATCCCGGTAGGCACAGCCTGATTAGGCTGCATTCCGCCCTCTTCCGACGGTTTTTCGGCCTGTAACAAGCGGCTATAAAAATCTTTGTAAAATTCGTCCAGCACCTTTTTCCATTGCAGTTTACCTTCGGCAATTTCATCCAGATGCATTTCCATGTTGGCAGTAAAATCAAAACTTAATAAGTTATTGAAATTATTAACTAATCTATCATTAACTATCTCACCCATTTTTTCTGCATAGAAACGACGATTTTCAATTCGGACGTACCCCCGATCTTGAATCGTCGAAATGATACTGGCGTAGGTTGACGGACGACCAATACCACGTTTTTCCAACTCTTTTACCAATGACGCTTCATTAAAACGTGCGATAGGTTTAGTAAAGTGCTGTTTAGGATCAAGCTGCTGTAAATTCAGGATGTCACCTTCTTTGGCATCCGGTAACAACAAGTCTTCTTCGCCTTTTTTGCGCACTTGGGTTTGTACTTTAGTCCAACCGTCAAAGCGCAACACTCGGCCTTTGGCGGTTAATTCGAAATCGGCGGCCTGAACACGAATGGTACTGGCATCATATTGGGCTGGCGTCATTTGGCAGGCCACAAATTGGCGCCAAATCAATTCATATAAACGCTGCGCATCGCGTTCCATTTCAGTCAGTGAATCAGATTTAACAATCACATTGGATGGACGAATCGCTTCGTGGGCTTCCTGCGCGTTTTCCTTGCTGCCATACTTTAACGGGTTGGCTGGTAAGTAAGCATCACCAAAGTTTTTATTAATATATTCTCTGCACGTTTCTACCGCTTCGGTACTTAAATTGGTGGAGTCAGTACGCATGTAGGTTATATGACCCGCTTCGTACAAACGCTGCGCCATCATCATGGTTTTTTTCACCCCAAAACCTAAACGGGTACTGGCAGCCTGCTGTAATGTCGAGGTAATAAAAGGAGCGGAAGGCTTACTTTGAGTAGGTTTGGATTCACGGCTAACCACTTTATAAGATGCGTCCTTCAGCACATCCAAGGCTTTTTGTGTATCCGCTTTATTAGTGGGCTTAAAGGTTTGACCATTTTGCTTAGCCACCAACATGCGTAATGGCTGTGCTTTTTGAGTATTCAGATCGGCATGCACATCCCAAAATTCTTCTGGAACAAAAGCTTTAATTTCACGCTCACGTTCAACCACCAAACGCACCGCAACAGATTGCACCCGCCCCGCAGATAAACCCCGTGCGACTTTTTTCCATAATAAAGGTGAAACCATAAAGCCCACCACGCGATCAAGAAAACGCCGGGCTTGCTGTGCATCCACCCGATCCTGATTTAATTCACCAGGTGCGGAAAAGGCTTCCTGAATCGCTTTTTTGGTAATCTCGTTAAAGACTACGCGCTGATACTTTTTATCTTTGGTACCAATAATCTCGCGTAAATGCCAGGCAATCGCCTCTCCTTCTCTATCCAAATCCGTTGCGAGATAGATTGTGTCGGCATCTTTAGCCAGCTTCTTCAGTTCACTAACAACTTTTTCTTTACCATTAAGAATATCGTAATGGGCTTTCCAATTGTTTTGTGGATCAATTCCCATGCGATCAACCAGCTTTAAATACTCATATTGACGCAAGTACTCTTGCTGTTCTGACTCGGGAAGTAATTTAAGTTCTTTGGCCGGTTTTTTAGGAGCAACTTTACCTAATGAGCGAGTTGGAAGATCACGCACATGTCCAACACTGGATTTAACAATAAAATCTTTGCCTAGATATTTATTAATGGTTTTGGCCTTGGCCGGGGACTCGACAATTACCAGAGACTTTCCCATAAGAATTAGCTAATTCCTTGAATTTATTAAATTTATGATGAACACTTGGGCAATAAGCCTATTATATAAGGGTTCTGAACTTTTTTAGGTATATCGATAAATACACGAGAAAACAAGCAAATCTTTTTATGCAAAACAAATCGTTTAAAATTCAAACGACCTTTAAAAAACATGCAAATTAAACTTACCAACGTATAATGCGACGCATAACTATATCCCTTACAGCCCTTATATATTAAGGCTTTTGGCAATTAAAAGGAATAAATATGCAGCATTTTGAAGTTAACTTTGATGGTTTAGTTGGACCAACGCATAATTATGCAGGACTGTCATTTGGCAATGTGGCCTCACTGAGCAATGCGAATGGTTGCAGTAATCCCAAACAAGCGGCCAAACAGGGACTACAAAAAGCCAAAGCTCTTGCCGATATGGGAATGAAACAGGGCATATTAGCCCCTCAAGAGCGCCCTGACGTGCTCACATTACGCCGATTGGGCTTTTCAGGAACCGATGCTCAGGTTTTAGAAAAAGCGGCTAAACAAGCCCCACAGGTCTTCCTAGCCTGTTGTTCAGCGTCAAGTATGTGGACTGCCAATGCAGCCACGGTATCTCCCAGCGCAGATACCGTTGATGGAAAAGTGCATTTTACCCCGGCCAATTTAACCAATAAATTTCACCGCTCACTGGAGCCACAAATTACCGGGCGAATTTTACAGGCCACCTTTGATCACGAGAAATATTTTAACCACCATACTCATTTGCCGGATAACGAATTTTTTGGTGATGAAGGCGCGGCCAACCATACTCGATTATGCAGCAATTATGGTCATGCCGGTGTGGAAATATTTGCTTATGGTCGCCATGCCTTTGATGTCACTCAGCCTGCCCCCAAAAAATACCCGGCACGCCAAACGCTGGAGGCTTGCCAAGCCATTGCACGGTTACATGGTTTGTCTGATGAAGGGGTAGTCTATATTCAGCAAAATCCCGATGTAATTGATCAGGGCGTTTTTCACAACGACGTCATTTCAGTAGGCAATCAGAACGTCCTATTTTATCACGAACAGGCGTTTCGAAATACGCAACAGGCATTCGCGGAGATCCAACAAAAGTTTGGCGAGCAGCAAGTGCACTTTATTAAAGTCGATACTGAGCAAGTCTCAGTACAAGACGCGGTCAAATCCTACTTATTTAATACCCAAATCATTACCTTAGCCAACGGTGAAATGGCAATTATTGCTCCCGTTGAATGTCAGGAAAATGCAGCCGTATCAGCCTATTTGAGTCAACTTGTCACGCTTAACACACCGATTAAGCACGTATATTATTTTGATGTGAAACAAAGTATGCGCAATGGTGGTGGACCGGCTTGCTTGCGTTTGCGAGTGGCATTGAATGATCAGGAACTTGCCGCGGTTAACCCGAATACCTTGCTAAGCGACACCCAGTTTGAACGATTAAATAACTGGATAGACAAGCATTACCGCGATCAATTATTAGTTTCTGATCTACACGATCCACAACTATTAATTGAATCTCGCACTGCGCTAGACGAACTAACCCAAATTATGCAACTGGGTTCGGTGTATCCGTTTCAGCAAGATTAAACTTCTTTGCTATTGTTGCCATTTTTGTAAATAAAAAGCCCGGTCTATTGACCGGGCTTTGTTGTCTGGTTAACGATGTTAGCAATTAACACTAGTTGGTATCGGTACAACTTGTCCCTATACCAAAGGGGCTTGAAGGAGGTGGCGATGCATCATCAGTTAGATCACTAGCCGCCACCGACAACGTATATTTTTGGCTTTGTGCAGATTCGCTACCTGAAGATTGAGCTAGAGCTTTGACTGAAACGTCTGTCCATGCCCCAAATGCTTTCGGATAGCGAATTTCCATTGTTGCCTGTCCATTTTCATCCGTATTTGTAATACCACCTTTTAGTTGCGCTGTGCCAACAATCCCAGGGGTTAAAAAGGTATCGCCATTAGTATCTTCACCACTATCTAAAATACCGTTATCGTCAACATCTTCATTATCACAGGTTGCGGTAACAACAATTACCCAAATATCGTTGTCATCATCCCATACCCAATAGCCTTTTCTAAATACACCACCTTGATTATATTTTACAGGTCCCATAGAAACAGTAAGGTTGACATTTGGTGCAGGATTGCCGTCTGAGTCACTGACAAAAACGGCAAACTCTTTTAGGTAACTAGAACTATCTGCAGACTCAATTAAACGACCAGTACCAATCGATATATCAAAAGGTCTATCTGCCACAGTTAATGTAGTAAAATCGGTAACTGCAGGAGTGTCACTAACAGTGGCATACACTCGAATCAATTCATTACTGGATACCGCATTGGAAGTAAATACGGTGCTAGCTAAACCATTACTGTCAGTTAGCACACTAGTATTAGTAATCGTTCCCCCACTGACATCTTCAACTTTAAAATCAACAAACTTACCTTTTACCAGATTATCATTCGCATCACGAACCACCGCAGTTATGGTACTGGTTTGTTCATTAGGACCAATAGAATCGGGCGTAGCATCGACTATTATACTGGCCGCGTTAACTGCCACAAATTCAAACTGTGTTCTGGCGCTTACCGCATTACCATCAGCATCAACTCCATCTGCAGAGATGGAAGTAACACCAGCATTATCCGCTTGCACGGTAACGCTCGCTTGCCCCATTGCATTAGTCACCACACTTTGTGGCACACTCACGTCACCACGAGAAGACTTAAATGTAACCGTACCACCGGCATAAGCCACATTTCCTTTTTTCCATGTAACGGTTAATGTAGTTGGCGTACCCAGCGGAACATCTGCTGTCGGTGAAGTTGTAAAAGTAAAGTCATCTTCCTGTACATCCATGTCAAAACGACCGGTCGCATTTAATGCAGTGGCGGTAATAACATCTTCACCAGCAGTGGTGGCTTTATACTCCACTTCAACTGAACCATCATTATGAGTGATTGGAGTTAAATTACTTAATTCACCTAACTGAGCAGATAAAGTAACGGGCTGGTTTTTAATTCCCACCCCATCAGAGTCCACAATTTTAATGGTTAGTGGAGCCGTATCCCCTAAAATAACAGAGCTGGCGCCACCAATTTGAATTTCAGTACCGATAATATCAATATCAATAGTTTTCGATAGGTTAGTCGTCCCACCCGTTGCAACCTTGACTGTAACTGTGCGGTTTTCAGGTTTATTTGTTGTCGATAGCATGGCTCTTGCAATACCGTATTCTGATGTAAGACTTTGAACGTCAGTCAAAGTCGCATCATTAGAAACCGAAAACGATACTTCTACGTCTTTCATCACCACATTATTGGCATTTTTTACCAATGCAGTTAGCTCGATTTTATCTTTCCCACTTGAGGCTAACTGTAATGTACTGGCATATAAATCCAAATAAACAGGCTGCGTTGTTTGCTGTGTTGTACCTACTGAATTGAACCCTAGTTGCACACTGTAGGTATCTATGGAGGCAATTACATAGCCCGCTCCACTTTTATCACCGACAACTAAGTCAATCGATGCAACGCCGTTGGAACCCACTGCTACTCGGCCATTTTCAACTCCAAAGGTCGCCAAGCTGTCATCGTCGAAACTGAAAGAGACCACTTTACCTTCAGTAGATGAGCCATCAGAACTAGTGACGGTAGCATTAACAGTTAAAGGTGTATCTGTACTAAGCTGATTACTGACTTCACCAGTAACCGTATCTACAATACTCAAACTAATTGTATAAGTGACATCTGGTGTTGAGCCACCACCGCCATTATTTCCGCCATTATCATCCCTACTCAATGACCCACCTCCGCTGCCGCAAGCGGCTAATAACGCTATAAGTGGTATCAATATCAGGTTTTTTAACACTACCTTCATTTTACTTCCTGCCTGTTAAATTAACGAATTGGTTACCCTACTTATCATATTGTCTGGAATTTTTTATTCAGCTTCTTAAACAATATTGTTAGTCTACGCCTCACAATAAATATAAATAGGATCATTGATGAGCGCTTCATCTAAAAAATATAGCCTAACTACCAAAATATTTATCGGCATGATTGCCGGAATACTGGTCGGCTCATTACTAAAATGGTTATTTGATGATAGCGGAGATTATTCCGTTAGTGTATTCGGTGCCAGCATATCTGCGTATGAAGTTTTAGTAGAAGGTATATTTACCGTCATCGGTAAGGTTTTTATTGCCAGCTTGAAAATGTTAGTTGTGCCGTTAATTTTTGTCTCATTAGTCTGTGGTACCTGTAAATTAAGTGATCCGTCCAAACTCGGCAGGCTGGGTGGAAAATCTTTGGGTTTATATATAGGTACTACCGCCATTGCGATTAGTCTGGCGATGTTTTTTGCCCTACTGGTCAATCCCGGCGATGGTATCACTATGGCAACCTCTGCCAACTTTGAAGCCAATACCCCACCGGGCTTAGCACAGATCATTATCAATATGTTTCCTTCCAACCCAATTCAATCAATGGCTGAAGGTAACATGTTACAAATAATCGTCTTTGCAGTGTTATTCGGGATTGCAATGGCGATGAGCGGCAAAGCCGGTGAGCGACTCGGTGATTTTTTCGAAGATGTTAATAGCGTTATTATGCGTTTGGTCATGATATTAATGAGTCTGGCGCCTTATGGTGTATTTGCACTGATGGCAAAACTGGCAGCCACTATTGATTTTGAAGTTTTCTACAATTTACTGAAGTACTTCTTTTTAGTTGCTTTTGTACTGGTTTTCCACGGACTAGTCAGCTATCCCATTATATTCAAGTTATTTACCAGACTTAATCCAATTACCTTTTTAGCCAAAATGCGCGACACCTGCATCTTTGCGTTTAGTACGTCGAGTAGCAACGCCACCTTACCTGTGACACTAGAAACCGTAACTAAAAAAATGGGGGTTAAAAATTCTGTAGCTTCTTTTACCGTGCCTTTAGGGGCAACCATTAATATGGACGGCACCGCTATCATGCAAGGTGTAGCAACGGTATTTATTGCTCAGGTTTACGGTGTCGATTTAAGCGTGACCGATTACTTAATGGTTATTTTAACCGCCACACTGGCCTCAGTGGGTACCGCAGGTGTACCTGGAGTTGGTTTGATTACTCTGGCAATGGTACTGCAACAAGTTAATTTACCTGTAGAAGGAATTGGCTTAATCATTGGTGTTGACCGATTGTTAGATATGACCAGAACCATGGTCAATGTGACGGGTGACTCCATGGTGGCATGTATTGTCGGCAAGAGTGAAGGCGAAATGGACTTGGATGTGTTTAACAATCCCGATGCTGGTAGTAAATCAGAAAATGTTGATTTTGAGCATTTTAAAAACAACAGTTAACCGGAACATCATCACAAAAAAAGGGGATCAACATGATCCCCTTTTTTTATCGCTAAACTTAACCCAGATTATTTACCAATTAATTGTGACTTCTGCCACCATTTCATTAATCGTGCTTCGACCGACTTTAGCGCTGCTAACGAAAATTTTTCGGCGATATTTTTACGAATAGTATATTTAACCGAATAGATTTCTTTGTCTTCATTTGCCTTAAGCAGGAAATCATCCGACGTCTGGATTTCATCTACTAATCCCAGTTCCAAAGCTTTGCTGCCATACCAATATTCACCAGTAGCAACAGTATCAATAGCTAAATTAGGGCGATTAGATTGCACAAATGCTTTAAACATTTGGTGCACTTCTTCCAGTTCTCCGCGGAATTTTTCACGGCCTTGCTCGGTATTTTCACCAAAAACAGTCAAGGTGCGCTTAAATTCACCAGCTGTATGTTGTTCAAAATCCACATAATTCTTTTTCAATAACTTGTTAAAGTTTGGCAATTGAGCGATCACCCCAATTGAACCAATAATGGCGAATTTGGCTGACAACACTTTATCTGCCACGCAAGCCATCATATAGCCCCCACTGGCAGCAACCTTATCAACCGCAATGGTTAACTTAATACCTTTGTCTTTAATTCGCTGTAATTGTGACGCGGCCAGTCCATAACCATGCACAACACCACCACCACTTTCTAACCGTACCAATACTTCATCTTTATCAGTAGCGATGGTCAAAATCGCCGTAATTTCTTCGCGCAGACTATCCACTTCATGAGCATCAACCGAACCATCAAAATCAATTACATACAAATTGCCTTTGTCGGTTTGGCTATCTTGTTTCTTCTGTTTCTTTTCAACTTTTGCCGCTTTCTTTTGGTCTTTTTCCAGCTTTTTTAGTTGGTCTTTGTCCAGAATAAAACTGCGTAACATATCAGTGACGTCAGACAATTTGTCTGATAACGAGGTGATCTCAAGTTCACCTTTCTTATGTTTTTGCTTACTGGCTAAGCCAACCACACCACCAACCAGCAATAAAATGGCAATAACAAAAGTCGCGACCTTTGCTAAAAATAATCCATATTCGTATAAAAATTCCAAATTACATTACTCCAACGACATAAAAATAATCATTCCTAAATGGGGATGATAAACCTAAATTCCAGCTTTGAGGCAAAAAAAAGCCAAGCACTTAGCTTGGCTTTTACTATTGCTTGAAAACTACTGGGCCACAACACCCGCATCTTCAATGACAATAGTGCCACCCATTGTCGCCATAAAGGCGGCAGTCTCTTTTTGCATTTCGGTAGTGGCTGCGGCACTAGACGCCGGATTCAACAATGATCCATGCTCACCTTCCAGAAACATCACTAATCCACCACCTTGGCTAGTACTGCTAACCGGAGATAATCCCATTAAAGCTGCCAATGGATTAGTCCCTGCTAACGGTACACTAGTGAAATTAGGTACAACCTGATCAGGCAGGAAAGTACCACCTTGGTCATCCGGGTTGCCCCCAACCACTTCAATCATATGAATCGGCGTGCCATTAGCTTTAATCACACCCGCATAGTTATTCGGATCACCTGCGTCAATAGCCGTTTGAGCAGCAAAGGAAAACTGTGCAAATGTAGCATCCACTTCAGCTTTTTGCGCTTCAGTTAATTGCGAATAAAACACTGGGAAGAATCCAGCCAATACGTCACCAGTGGCCTCAGGGATTTGATTGGCCTGCATATATTGTGTCAATGCAGCAACAAAGTCTTGTGACGACGCCGCCATCAGACTCCCTTTCACCAAATTGCCAAACGCATTCGATTCAAGCAAGAAGCCACCAATCCCACCGGCCGGATTAGCTAAAGTCGCCGCTTTTAGGGCATACATGTTATCGAAAGCAGCCAACTGCCCTCCCAAACTGCTATTAGCCAGCGCAACCGCACCTGTCCCCACAATCGCCCCTAACGAATGGCCGACAAAAGAAACATTCGTACCATCCAACAGATGATTAGCGGGATTATTCATATCCACATTGGCATTCAAACCCAACCGTAAGCCAAGAATATCGGCAATACTTTGACGTAAATTATCTCGCGCTGTTAGCAAGCTCGACAAATTCAAATAATCAGTTGCCGAACCACCAAAACCACCGGAAGCGTTTATCACCTGACCATCAATCACCATTCCACGACTGCCGTGTAAAGGATGATCAATTGCCACCGTCGCAAAACCGGCTGCAGATAACGCGCCCGATATTGCTAACATGTCTTCTTTCTTAGAGGTAATACCGTGTTGCAGAATCACGACCGGCCAACCGGCAGCAGGCTTGGTCATACCTACAATCATTTCATTCGGCACAGTAATTTGAACATCCAACGTTTGCATTGAATTGGTTGCCGGAATTGGGCTGTACTTGGTCAGGTTACGCGGGTCGTTAATACCGATTGCGGCCAAATTAAGGTCCATTAATTGCCCGTCAGAAGCGGCCTGACACAAGTCGTTATTGCTACCAACCGCACCATTGGCGACTAAGTTGCCTACCACTTCGGCGCCCAAAGATTGCAGTACCGAACCACCAGTACAAGCGCCACGCCACCAATCACCAAGTGGATTAGTCGTACTCAAATAATAAGGTAAGGTAATATTACCTTTTTTGAGATTAGCGGCACAAAAGCCCACCATTTGGGCCGCGGTTCCGGCCACTACAGGGTTACTCGACTGAGTACCTGCTGCCACTGAAGCACAATCATTTAAGCCTAATTGTGTTAAACCAGCCACTTGTTCGGCACTGATCACACCGGTCGCTTTAAACGCGGTAAACACATCCGGTACGGCTGCATCGTTAATGGTCACAGCCGGTAAATATGCAGCAGCGGCTTGTTGAGAGGCGGCCATATCACCACCAGTTTGGGCCATTGCAGTAGCAAAAGCTTGGGCAAATGGACCAACTTGCAACTGCTTAACCGTACTTAACACAGTTCCCGCTGATTGGGTTGAGAAATAGGCAGCATAAGAAACATTATCCCGATCCAGCCCTTCGCCTTTAAGTAAAGTTACGAAAAAATCAAGAATGCTTTGCAGTTGCTTTTGATCGGCTGAACCTAGTGGGTGGGTTTCCGGATCTTGCGTTGCCAGCTCCCAAGTCGTTGAACCTTTGACCGAGCGACCTTCAGAATCTTTAAGCTGGTCGGTTACCACTAACATGTAGCCTTGACCTGGTTTAAGTGGTTTTGTCGGGACGACGGTTATCACTCCGGCCGCCGATTTTTGTGTGAAAAAGTCAACACCAAACTGTAATTCGGGTCCGAGTAAACAGGGCAATCCTGGCGCTTGTACTTCAGCGGCAATTGCCTGACAGATAGGCGCATCGCTTTCCAGCACCTGCTCGGCCTCATACAAACGTACTGAACCTTCCGCTGAGGCAGATGCAGCATCAATTTCTATTCCGTCAGGAACATCTACATTGATTACAAAAGGATGATGTGTTGACCAACCGTCAAGAGCACCTAAAGCATATTGCGGGTCGGCAGGATCGATAACATCATCACCGAGTATATTTAAAGTAAAATCAAACAGGTTACCCTTAGGCACCATTAATAAATCATTAGGAATATTAACGTTACTGGTAGCCGGATCAAATACCACTCGAGCATAGGGTTTTGCTGGACTCGTCGCAGCGTCTTCCTGAACATCTTTCAGCTTTTCACCACCACAGCCAGTCAAACCTAACACTGCTGCAATCGCTGAGCTGATTAATAATTTTTTCATTACGACTCCTAAAAATTCTTTTATTATTATTTGCCATACTTGTAGAGTACAAACCGTTGCTACACCCATACCGCACTGATTTATCGACAAAACACAACATGTACGACCAGTTAGAGATAGACCAATATTATTGGCTTTATGACTATATTGCAAAGGTTTGTTAATAATTTGTAATAGTAATTCACACCTTAATTTATTACCTCGCTGATTCTATTGATAAGCGCCGCTAAATCGCTAAAAAATTTGCATACCCTATCTTCCGCTAATGATAGAATCGGTCGTCAATAAAGTATTGTAAAAGTAATAAAATGAACTATTCCATAAAACCTAATACCTTGAAAAACAAAATAATTTTAATTACCGGCAGCGGTGATGGGATTGGTAGACAAGCTGCACTAACGTTTGCCGAGCAAGGAGCAACCATTATTTTACTCGGCCGCACCGTTGCCAAACTGGAAGCGGTTTATGATCAAATAGTTGAAAACGGCTGGCCACAACCCGCCATCGTACCGCTGGATTTACAGGGGGCAACCGAAAAAAACTATATCGATATGGCCAGCACCATAGAAGCGCAATTCGGTGTACTAGATGGATTATTGTTAAATGCTGGCGTACTGGGAACCCTGCGTCCTTTTGGACAAATTCCTGAGCAGGAATGGCAGCAAGTAATGCAAATCAATGTCCATAGCCAATTTTTGCTGGTCAAAGCATTACTGCCCGTATTAGCCAAAGCAGATCATGCCTCAGTATTATTTACATCATCGGGGTTAGGCAAAAAAGGGCGTTCTTATTGGGGGGCTTATTCGGTATCCAAATTTGCCACTGAAGGCATGATGCAAGTTTTAGCTGATGAGTATGCCAATAGTACCATCCGTTTTAATTCGATTAACCCTGGGCCGACCCATACTAAATTGCGTACCCGAGCGTATCCCGCAGAAGACAGCAAGACGCTATGCACTCCAGCAGACATTATGCCTGCCTACTTGTACTTGATGGCCGATGACAGCATTGGTACCAATGGCGAGTATATCGAAGCACAGGAATAGGATATTAGTTTCGAGTAAAAAGTCTTAAATTGGCTTCACCAACTGCATCCATGCCATTTGTAACTCGCAGGGATGCGGTACGAAAAACCCATGAATGGCGTTGGCGAAGCCAATAATATTTTAGCTCGCCACTCGTGGCGACTTGACTACTGACCTTCGCGGGTTCTGGCCTTGGGTTTAGGCCCTTTTCTGGGTTTGCGTTTAGTGGCAGGTTTGGCGGCTGTGGCCGCTGCCGCTTTTTCGGCTTTATGTACCGCTGCGCCCTTGCTTTGAATGACTTTATGCTTTTTAACTGAGCGACGCATACGGCTAATGCGAACGTGATCCAATTTGGTTTTTCTCTCGTCCAGCATGGTTTCTGTTTCAACATCAAGTTGAACCGACTTGCGTAAATAGTTTAGTTGCTCCAGATCCAGCTCTAACCAGGCACCTTGGGGTAAACGTTTTTCCAATTCCAGATTACCGTAACGTACCCTGATTAAACGACTCACCTGCAAACCTTGTGATTCCCACAAACGTCTGACTTCCCGGTTACGTCCTTCTGTTAGCGTCACGTTATACCACTGGTTTAAGCTTTCATCATCAGCCGGTCTGGGACGAATAGTCAGGAATTTGGCTTCACCATCTTCCAGCTTGACGCCCTTTTTCAGCTTAGTCAGCATGGCAGGTTCCACCGTTCCAAACACCCGCACGGCATATTCACGTTCCACTTCATGCTTGGGGTGCATTAAACGGTTTGCCAACTCTCCGTCATTAGTGAACAGCAATAAACCACTGGTGTTGATGTCTAGCCGCCCAACCGCTATCCAGCGGCCGGTTTTAATCCGTGGAATTCGGTCAAATACCGTTGGTCGCCCTTCCGGATCATGACGCGTACACATTTCACCTTCCGGTTTGTTGTACATGATCACTCGACAAATTTGCTTTTGATTGCTCTTGTCCAGTAAATGACCATCAACCCGAATCTGTTCGCTACCTTCGACTCGAGTACCAAGCGTGGCGATATGACCATCCACCGAAATACGTCCCTGCTCGATCCACTTCTCCATTTCTCTTCTGGAACCGACACCGGCATTGGCCAGTACTTTTTGTAATTTTTCACTCATAATTTAATGTACTTGTTGCTCATCAGGCTCTGGGGAGATAACCAATTCTGTTTGTACTTCAGACTCAACCTGATAATCAAATGCTTCAATATCAGGTAATTCCGACAGTCCGGAAAGGGAAAAATAATCCAGAAATTCCTTTGTAGTCGCGTATAACGCAGGTCTGCCGGGCACTTCTTTGTGACCGACTACTTTAATCCACCCTCGCTCACTGAGGGTCTTTATAATATGGCTACTCACTGAAACACCGCGAACATCTTCAATATCCCCGCGGGTTACGGGTTGTCGATAGGCAATCAGTGCCAACGTTTCCAGTAATGCTCTGGAATAACGCGGAGCCTGTTCATGCCACATTTTCGCTAACCATGGGCTTAAACTATCCAGCGATTGGAAACGATAACCGGAGGCAACTTGTACAAGCTGAATCCCTCGAGGTTGGTAATCCAGTTGCAACTTTTCGAGTATGGTTATCAATCGTTTTCTGGTTACCTCTAAACCATCAAGAACCGTCTCCAACAGACGGTCGATGGTCACGGGCTGCTCAGCAACAAATATTGCTGCTTCGACTAATTGTTTAAGTTGATCGTCATTTATCTTGGCCATTTAACCTGCCATTTTAACGTGAATATCAGCAAAAGGCTCGGCCTGTACTAATTCAATCAATGATTCTTTGACCAATTCCAATATCGCCAAAAAGGTGACCACTACTCCAGCCTTTCCCTCTTCGTGGCTAAAGAATTGCTGAAATCGGCAAAACTCAGTGTGACTTATTTGCTCCAAAATAGCTGACATTCGCTCACGAGTAGATAACACTTCAGCAGCAATATGGTGATGTTCAAAGGCACTAGCACGACGCATCGCCGTTTGCATGGCAAACACCAGCTCTTGCAAGGCTATTTCTGGTAAAATTTTGGCTGGTTGACAACTTTCGTGAGTTTGCGCGTTAGCCACAAACAAATCACGTTCTTCACGAGGTAATAGATCCAACTCTTCAGCCGCTTGTTTGACTGCTTCATATTCCCGTAAGCGCCTAATTAGTTCAGCCCTTGGGTCAATTTCGTCGTCTTCATCTTCGCTGTGACGGGGCAATAACAAGCGGGATTTTATTTCGGCCAGAATAGCCGCCATCAACAAATATTCACCGGCCAATTCCAGTTTAATATCCTTCATCAGCTCAACATATTCCATATATTGACGAGTGATCTGGTATACCGGTAAATCGACGATTTCAAATTTTTGCTTACGGATTAAGTACAACAACAGATCCAAAGGCCCTTCAAAGGCATCTAAAATAACTTCCAATGCATCCGGTGGAATATATAAATCTTCCGGTTTTTCCAGTAACGCTTCACCATTAATAAAAGCCAAGGGCAAAGGTTGCTGGATCTGGATTAGCGTATCGGTTTCAGTCATCGTTAATGTCCATTTAGCCTAATCTGCGCATCTAGAGCTATTAACCAAATACGCTAACATCACCTGAACCATGTCGGATCACTTCGGCATAACCTTCTGACATATCTACTACCGTCGTCAAATGTTGACCTAAAAAGCCACCATGGATAATCAAATCTACTTGTTTTTCAAGCTTGTCACGTATTTCATCCGGGTCGGATTCGGCAAAATTATTTCCCGGTAAGATCAGCGACGTAGACATTAACGGTTCACCAAACTCCTGCAATAAACCCAGGGCAATATTGTTTGCCGGAACCCGGATACCAATGGTTTTTCGCTTGGGATTTTGCAGCCGGTTAGGTACTTCCTTGGTCGCTTTCAACACAAAGGTATAAGGCCCAGGGGTGTTATTTTTTATTTGTCTAAATGCCTGATTATCTACTTTGGCATAAATAGACAACTCCGACATATCCTTGCACATTAGGGTAAATTTGTGTTCTTTCTCGATCTGACGAATACGGCACAAACGTTCCAAGGCATTTTTATCGTCCATCTGGCAACCAATGGCATAGCCGGAATCGGTAGGATAGACCACCACTCCGCCATTGCGGATGAGATCGCACGCCTGGCGTAATAAACGCTGTTGAGGATTATCTGGATGTATATAAAAAAACTGACTCACACAGGTTCCTGATTTGAAATAGGTTGAAATTTCCAGTTAGCCCATATTGGCACAACATCCGCTGGAAGCGAAAGATTTTTGCCCAGTTCAGTCCAACGGTTAGGAAAATGAAAATCGGATCCCGCAGAGGCTTGTAAATCATATTCAATACTATAATCACGCATCTGCTGCTTAGCTTGCGGGGATAAGTGGCTGTGGATGACTTCCATGCCATCACCACCGGAGTGCTTAAATTCAGCAATCAAACGGCGTAACCATTTGGCCGATAAATCATAATGACCGGGATGGGCTAAAACCGCTTTGCCCCCAGCATCATGGATCCATTCTATGGCCTGCTCAATACTGATCCAAATCGGCTTTACATGAGCCCGCTGACCTTTACCCAAATACTTTTTAAAGGTTTTATCCATCGTATCGACCACTCCACGCTGAACTAACACCCGGGCAAAATGGGCGCGGGTGACCTGCCCTCTACCGGCAAGTTTGCGGGCATCTTCAAAGCAGTTTTCAATTCCGGCTTTAGCTAATTTATCGCTAATTTTTTGCGCCCGCTCCAGTCGCGTTTGCTCTTGTTGGCCTAAGCGTTGTAAAAATGTTTGATCCTGATGATCCACATTTAAGCCTAATATGTGAATATCAAAACCATGCCATCCCGTAGATAATTCCACTCCGGATAAAATTGTCATTGGGCGTTTTTGTTGTTGCTGATAAGCCATCGCTTCCGCGATGCCATCCACGGTGTCATGATCGGTAATTGCCAGCACATCAACCTGCATATTATGGGCACGATCAATCAGCTCCGGGATGGTTAAGTGCCCATCGGAATAGTGACTATGGCAATGCAGATCAATCTTCATTTGGAGTCTAATACCTTAATATTGATAATAAAATTTATAGAAAAAACAGATAAATAAAGCGTTATTACACGACAAAATTATAACTTATGCCAAATCGACTTTATTGAATTAGGCTAATTTCGACACTGGCTATTGACTTTGAATCGAATATGAATTCTTCTATAGCACATCATATTGACAACGTATTATACCTGATTCGGAACAACGAAGATGAACTTAAACACAAACTTTTCACAGTTAACTATCTGGTGGTGGCACTCCCTGTCTTAGCGGGTAGTATGCTTTTGTGTTTAAAAAGGTATCAAGGCTCGCATCATGCGAGCCTTTTTTGTTTCAGTTTTTAATTAAAATAACAACGAGATGTACAATGAGTTTATCCCAGTTAAGCCAACAGCCCGGTAAAGTAGAGAGCCTGATCCGTTCAGTGCCTTATGTTGCCGAGCCACTGACCTTGTATCGTCAGCTCTGTGCTGGTCGGCAACATAATCTATTGCTCGAATCGGCAGAGATTAACAGCAAAGATAATCTACAAAGCCTGATATTAGTGGATGCCGCACTCAGGCTGGAATGTAATGGTAATCAAGTGACTGCCAGTGCGTTAACGGATAACGGTATGGCAGTGTTACCGCTATTAGAACAACATTGTACTAATGCTACTGCCGAACTAACCGACAACAAATTAGTTTTAACTTTCAAAGCAATTGAAACTGACTTAGATGAAGACTCCCGCCTAAAAGCCCAATCGGTATTTGATTCATTACGGCATCTTATTCAACAAATTAAGCCACTACGGGATCATCCTGATGCGTTATTTTTAGGGGGAGCGTTTGCCTACGATATGCTGGCCACCTTCGAGCAATTGGAGTATGTACCAGATAGTCTGAATACTTGCCCTGACTTCGTATTTTATCTGGCTGAAACATTAATCCTTATTGACCACCAACAACAAAAGACCGAAGTTATTGGCAGTGTATTTAGCGGAGCCGACGTCGCCAATCAATACTTTAGTGTCAGCCAACGTCTAGAATATATACAACAGCAAATTTCACAGCTTAATGTAATTAATGATACTCCCGAACAAACCGTCACAATCGACCAGTTGCGAATAGATAAAACCGATGAACAATACAAACAGGATGTTACCTTATTAAAAGACCATATTTTATGCGGTGATATATTTCAGGTAGTACCTTCGCGCATATTCAGCCTTCCCTGTCCTAATCCTTATCGGGCTTATCAGCAACTCAAACTGCAAAATCCCAGTCCCTATATGTTTTACTTACAAGATGGAGATTTTTGTCTGTTTGGTGCTTCACCTGAATCTGCATTGAAATATCACCGTCGCACCAATCAGGTCGAAATTTATCCTATCGCTGGCACTCGTCCACGGGGCTTTAACCATCAGGGAAACATTGATCCCGACTTGGATAGTCGCATAGAGCTGGATTTACGTCAGGATGAGAAAGAAAAAGCTGAACACATTATGTTAGTCGATTTGGCCCGTAACGATTTAGCCCGCGTTTGTGAACCCGGTAGCCGTTATGTCAGTGACCTGCTGCAGGTCGATCGTTATTCTCAGGTAATGCATTTAGTCTCCAGAGTGGTCGGTCAGTTACGCCATGACCTAGACGCCTTACATGCCTATCAGGCATGTATGAATATGGGAACCTTAGTCGGTGCACCTAAAGTCAGTGCGGCAGGATTAATTCGTCAGGTGGAAAAGCAACGCCGCGGGAGTTATGGCGGTGCGGTGGGTTATCTCAATGGACAAGGCGATATGGATACCTGCATCGTAATCCGTTCTGCCTTTGTCAAAAATGGTATGGCACATATTCAGGCGGGCGCAGGTGTCGTGTATGACTCGGATCCTCAATCTGAAGCCAACGAAACTCGCAGTAAAGCACAAGCGGTAATTCGCGCTATTGTTGCGGCACATTCCCCATCAACCCCCAATGCTGGGGAGCCTCAAAATGACTAAACACAATACTCCAACCTTATTCTTGCTAGATAATTTTGATTCATTCAGTTACAACCTGGTAGATGAAATGCGCAAACTTGGTTATGCCATGCAGGTTTACCGCAACAATGTCAGTGCCGATAAAATTGTTGAAAAAATGCAACACACTAACGGTAAAGCTATTTTGATATTGTCTCCGGGGCCAGGAACCCCGTCAGCCGCAGGGTGTATGCCGGAATTACTTAAACAGGTGCAAGGTCGATTCCCGGTGTTGGGAATTTGTCTGGGTCATCAAGCCATAGTGGAACATTATGGTGGTACAGTAGGAAAATCATCTGAGGTGATCCACGGTAAGTCCTCTTTAGTTGAACATTGTGCAGACAAAATGTTTACCGGATTGCAGCAGCCACTGCCTGTGGCGCGTTATCATTCATTAATGGCGACCTCATTACCGGACAACTTGCAAACCTTAGCTCGTTTTGCCGATATTCCCATGGCCGTCTATCAGACACAGGATAAAATGCTCGGATTCCAGTTCCATCCAGAATCGATTCTAACCAGTCAGGGCAGTATTTTACTCAGTCAAAGTATTCAATTTCTCGCCAAGGACGCATGATATGTCTAATTTATTTGAACAACTCTATCAGGGTAAACCGCTTTCACAGCAACAAAGCCAGCACTTTTTCAACCAAGTGGTACAAGGTGAAGTGGACGATATTATTTTGAGTGCCATGCTTACCGCCCTTAAATTCCAGGGCGAAACTCCAGCAGAGCTGGCTGGAGCAGCAAGCGCATTAATTGATAATGCGACCCCATTTAACCGGCCTGATTATGACTTTGCTGATATTGTCGGGACCGGAGGAGATGGGCATAACACTATAAATATTTCATCCGCTTCCGCCATCGTTGCTGCCGCTTGTGGTGTAAAAGTCGCCAAACACGGTAATCGCAGTGTCTCCAGTCAATCAGGTTCTGCCGACTTGTTCTCGGCTTTTGGCCTTAATCTGATGATGGAGCCGCATACCGCTAAACAATGTCTGGATCAATCTAACTTATGTTTTCTGTTTGCCCCCCGTTACCATGCCGGGATCAAACACGCCATGAATGTCAGACAAACATTGAAAAGTCGTACCATCTTTAATTTATTAGGTCCCTTGGTGAACCCGGCTCGCCCAAGTCACATTATGATTGGCGTTTATCACGCAGATTTATTAATGCCCTTTGCCCAAACACTCAAATTATTAGGTTACAACAATGCCGTCATTGTGCATGGCAGTGGATTGGATGAAGTAGCTTTGCATGGCCCAACTGAAATCGTCACACTGCAAGACGGAGAAATGAATGCTGAAACCATTTATCCACAAGAGTTTGGGTTACAGGAATATCCATTAGCTGCCATTCAAGGCGGCTCACCGGATCACAACAAGCAGCTGATCCAAGCCATCTTGGCCGGTAAAGGACAAGATGCGCATAATGCAGCGGTTGCGGCCAATGTGGCGATGCTACTCAAACTCACCGGCAAGGTAGATAATCTGAAACAAGGTACCGATATGGCACTGGACACCATTCGCTCAGCTAAAGCGATACAAACCATCAATCAAGCAGCGGAGATCAGCCGTGGCTAATGTATTAGAAAAAATTTGCGCGAATAAAGCTGAAGAACTAATTGAACAAAAAAAGCAATTACCTCTGGCCAGTTTTGTAAATCGGCTAACCCCGTCTGATCGCAGCATGTACGATGCCCTTAATCAACCTAATGCCGGCTTTATACTGGAATGTAAAAAAGCGTCGCCTTCCAAGGGACTCATCAGAGAAAATTTCGATTTGGATGAAATTATTCAGGCTTATTCCCCTTATGCCGCGGCGATTTCAGTGTTAACTGATAAAAAGTATTTCTCTGGCAGTTTTGATTATTTACGTTATGTGCGTGAACGCGTCACCCAACCGGTATTGAACAAAGACTTTTTTATCGATCCCTATCAAGTTCATCTGGCCCGCTACCATAACGCTGATGCCATATTACTAATGTTGTCGGTGTTGGATGATGCCACATATACCGAACTGGCAACCTTGGCGGAGCAATATCAACTGGATGTACTGACCGAAGTCAGTAATGAGGAAGAAGCGCTTCGTGCCTGCCGTTTGGGTGCCAAAATTATCGGTATAAACAACCGCAATTTACGTGACCTAAGCACCGATTTAGCCACTACCTTCAAATTGGCTCCCTTGTTACCCAAAGACAGTATTTTAATCAGTGAATCTGGTATTTATTCCAATAAAGACGTGCGCCAGTTGGCTCCCGTCGTAAAAGGTTTTCTGGTGGGCAGCAGTCTGATGGCCGAACAGAATGTCGCCAACGCAGTGCAAAAATTACTGTATGGCAAGGTTAAAATTTGCGGCATCACCAACAGCGATGATGCTCAAGTTGTCAAACAGTCCCCGGCCAGTTTAGCCGGATTGATTTTTGCCGAACAATCATCGCGCTGTATTACGCTACAACAAGCCAAACAAATTACACAAGCTGTTCCTTTTTACTATGTGGGTGTATTTGTCAATCAACCACTCGAAATGCTGGTCAATACGGCCACCGAGTTAAACTTGGTTGCGGTACAATTACATGGCAATGAAGATCAGGACTATATCAATGCACTGCGTCAGCAACTGCCTGACCACTGTGAAATAATTAAAGCTAAAGGGGTTAGCGACTGTCTCCCCGATTTAACCGAAGACCAGGTGGATTATTTCTTGTTAGATTGCCAAGTCGGCCAACAAACCGGTGGAACCGGACAACGATTTAACTGGGACTTACTCGCCCCTGTGGAAGATAAATCCAAACTGATACTGGCTGGCGGACTGGCGCCTGATAATATCAAATCAGCCGCTAATGTCGGGGCCGCAATGCTGGATGTCAATTCCGGTGTAGAAAGTCAGCCAGGCCACAAAAACGCCAACAAAATAAACGCATTATTTACCGAATTAAGACAATACTGAGGACAGCATGAGCAATAAACTCGATCCCAAATTTGGCCAGTACGGTGGGATGTACGTACCGGAACTATTAATCCCGGCACTCGATCAACTTGAACAAGCGTTTATCGACGCTCAACAGGATCCAGAATTTCAACAAGAATTCATCAGTCTGTTAAAAGATTATGCCGGGCGACCGACTCCTTTAACCAAGGTCAGAAATATTGTCACCAACCCTAAGGTCTCCTTGTATTTAAAACGCGAAGATTTATTACACGGGGGGGCACATAAAACCAATCAGGTTTTAGGTCAGGCATTATTGACCAAACGCATGGGTAAAACCCATGTGATTGCCGAGACGGGTGCAGGTCAACACGGCACAGCCACGGCGTTGGCTTGTGCCTTGTTAGGCTTAAAGGCACGAATTTATATGGGAGCCAAAGATGTAGAGCGTCAAGCACCGAATGTATTTCGGATGCGCTTGATGGGCGCAGAAGTGATTCCGGTGGATTCAGGTTCCGGAACGTTAAAAGACGCGGTAAATGAAGCCTTGCGTGACTGGTCTGGCAGTTATGAAAATGCTCACTATTTACTCGGCACCGCAGCCGGCCCTCACCCCTTCCCGACTATTGTGCGCGAATTTCATCGTATGATTGGTGAAGAAGTGCGTGAACAGATATTGCAAAAAGAAGGACGTCTACCCGATTCAATTGTCGCCTGTGTGGGTGGCGGTTCCAATGCGATTGGTATTTTTGCCGATTTTATTGACTCCCCGGAAGTGGCGTTAATTGGTGTTGAACCTGCCGGTAAAGGCATTAACACCAATCAACATGGTGCGGCGATTGCGACTGGCAGTTCCGGCATTTTGCACGGGGCGCACAGTTATATCATGCAGGATAAAGATGGCCAGATTGAAGAGTCTTATTCGGTTTCCGCCGGACTGGATTATCCGGCAGTAGGACCACAACACGCCCATTTACATGATATTGGCCGCGCCCAGTACACCTCGGTAACCGATGATGAAGCGTTAGAAGCCTTTCAGTTATTAGCCAGCAAGGAAGGGATTATTCCGGCACTGGAATCCTCTCATGCGCTTGCTCATGCACTAAAAATGGCCGAACAAGCGGATAAAGAAACCATCATTGTGGTGAATTTGTCTGGTCGAGGCGACAAAGATATTGATCATGTTCAACGTATTTTAAATGGAGAAAAACAAGGTGGGGAATAATAACGTGGACCGGTATGGCGATTTATTCAGTCAGTTAAAAGCCAAAAATGAAGGTGCCTTTGTGCCGTTTGTGATGTTAGGCGATCCCGATATTGATACCAGTTTTGAGATTATCTGCACTCTGGTAGATAACGGCGCTGATGCACTGGAACTGGGTTTCCCCTACTCGGATCCTATAGCAGATGGCCCAACTATTCAGTTAGCCAGTATTCGGGCGCTTGCACATCATATTTGTCCGGATGACTGTTTTGCCATCATTAAACGAGTACGGGAACGGTATCCCAATATCGCGATTGGCTTATTACTTTATAGTAATCTGGTATTTAAGCGTGGAATTGACGCATTTTACCAAACTGCCGCAGAACATGGGGTGGATTCAATACTGCTGGCAGATGTACCGCTGCGCGAAGGTGAGCCTTTTCGTCAAGCCGCTCGCCAACATGGCATTAAGCAAATATTGATTGCTCCACCTAACGCCAGTGATAGCGCATTAGCTGACATCGCTCGCCATACTGAAGGTTACACCTACTTATTAGGACGAGCGGGAGTCACCGGTACCGAATCGACCGCCACCACACCGGTTGCAGAACTGGTGGGAAAACTCAGTCCTTATAATGCTGCGCCGGCCGTCATCGGTTTTGGTATTTCCAAACCTGAGCATGTTAAAGCGGCTATTGCCGCAGGTGCAGCAGGTGCCATTGCAGGTTCAGCTACAGTTAATATTATCAATGATAATTTAGCCGATAAAACCACCTTACATGCCAAACTGGCCGAATTTGTGCGGCAGATGAAAGCCGCAACAAGGTGATACAAAGTTATCGGAACGGATGGCTAACCAGCGAGTCAAACTGTGTTAGTATCCGAACCGATTTCCGATTTGGTTAATAACTAGAGGATCCAAATGCAGGCTTTAGTCGAGTTTTTACCGCTGCTAATATTTTTTGTGTTTTACAAAACACATGACATTTTCTGGGCCACCGGCGCTCTGATGGTGGCATTTACCTTACAACTTATTGTTACCTACGTACTCAAAAAACAAATCACCAAACAACAATGGATCTTTTACGCCATCGTAATGATATTTGGTGGGTTTACCCTGTTTCTGCGCGATGAAACCTTTATTATGTGGAAACCGACGGTAGTGTATTTAATTTTTGCCGGAGTGTTATTGGGTAGCCAAGTGCTTAAACGTCCCGTACTGAAACAGATGATGGAATCTGCGATTCAATTACCCGACAACATTTGGAGCCGGGTCAATATTGCCTGGGGAATATTTTTCTTATTAGCCGCGGCAGTTAATTTGTTAGTCGCGTACGAATATACCCAAGAACAGTGGGTTAATTTTAAAGTATTCTGGATGACTGCGGCCAGTTTGGTCTTTACGGTATTGACCATAGCCTATCTGTATCGCTACCTTCCCACAGAAGACACACCTAAAGAACCTAATGAGCAGGAAAATAAATAGCAATGTGGTACATGATTTACGCTGAAGATGTAGAAAATTCGCTGGATGCCAGAATGAAGGCACGTCCGGCCCATGTGGAACGATTACAACAACTTAAACAGCAAGGACGGTTGCTGATAGCAGGTCCGATCCCAGCCATTGATAGTGACGATCCCGGCCCTGCCGGTTTTAGCGGTTCATTGGTCGTAGCCGAATTTAACAGCTTAATTGAAGCCCAGCACTGGGCTGATCAGGATCCCTATATCGAGGCAGGCGTCTACGCAAAGGTCACGGTTAAACCTTATAAAAAGGTTCTCCCCTAGTTCAAATGCTCAGAGTCAACGAGTTTATCCAGCTAGCAGATGATGAAATAGACATGACGGCTATCCGTGCCCAAGGCTCGGGTGGCCAAAATGTTAATAAAGTTTCCTCGGCAATCCATCTTCGTTTTGATATTAACGGGTCATCACTACCAGAGTTTTACAAACAAAAGTTATTGGCAATGAAAGATAGCCGAATAACCCAAGATGGTATTTTTATTATCAAAGCGCAGGCGCATCGGACTCAGGAAATGAACCGTTTGGATGCCCAACAACGTTTAGTTGAAATTATTTTACAAGCCGGTAAAACCCAAAAAGCACGTCGTCCGACTAAGCCAAGCAAGTCTTCCCAGATCAAGCGGATGGATAGTAAAACCAAGTCCGGTCAAAAAAAACAACTACGTAAAAAAGTCGATTTTTAGGGCACACAATCCAGTAATCGTCTGTCCATATCAGCCATCACTTTGGCTTTGAAACTTTTCTCTGCAAGCTGTTCCAACTGTTGTTTGTATTTGGCAATATCGACCATCTCGAGGTTGGCCGAAATGGTTTTAAATATTCGCGGTAATTTGTCGCCGGGGCATTGAATATGATGCAGGCCACCACTGTAAACAAACAAAACCTTTCCCTTGTCCAGCCGCTCCAGGATCTCAGCGACACCGCCCCGTACATTCATCGGTTTACCATGCTTATCCAAACCATTGGGTCGCTTCATACGTCCTTCAGGTAAAATCGCCGTGATAACATCATCACTCACATGAGATAAAAAATGCTGCCAAGATTCATCTTTTTTACGGGTAATGGGAATCGCACCAGGCAACAATGCTTTCAATATTTTACCGGCTAACGGACGCTGCATGGTAATATCAGCACCAGGCACTACCACTTTGTGAGCGATATCCCACACCAGACGCCAACTGGCGAAACGAATAAAAAGAGGTTCGAACAAACTGGTATGATTCAAAAACACAATCAATTTAACTTCTGAAAATGCCTCTTCCTGCTCTTCGCTAAGCCACGTTTTACTGCCCCGATAAAATATATGCGACAGCAGTTTCACTTTTGCCATCAATAGAAAACTGAAAAATTTATACATAGGCCTGTGATAATAATCCTCAAATAAAGCGCACTATTTTACGCGTAAATTGACTGACGAGTCACCGTTATCGAATAAACAAATGCGATTATAATTCAACATTTATATATAAATCAGTCCCTAACAAAAGTGCAATTGATTCTGAATCAATATTACTTAAGTTTTATTACACATGGCCGATAGCTATATCGAGAGTAGCAAGAGGTGTAGCTGTGGCATTAACATTCCCAATTAAAGCAGGAAAATCGGTAGCGATGCTGCTGACCATCATAGTTGCTTTGTTAACTCAAACCGGCTGCATGCAAGGACAAACCTTTGCTGCGACCAGCGATGGCGATGTTCCCTCAACATCCGTCTCTGATAATACGCTAAAAATTGTCAACGGGGTCTTTTATACCTCCCTGACCCGTGGCGATTGGTATTATAAGGGCGCCCGCGCATTTAACGGCACAATTAACGCCTACATAGAAGTTCCCGGTGAGTTAGGTATGAGCAAGGTCAATCTGCAACAATATTTACAAGTATCCATTTGTCCCGGTGCGGATAGATTGATGCTGTGGCAACAGTTGCATAACATTACCCTAAATGTGCATCTGTACACCGATGGTAATCGTGAAGGCGTACATACTCAATGTCGTAATCCTCTGGCGTAAAGAGGTTTAGGCTGCTTTAGTATTGTTAGAATAAAAAGGGCTTCGGCCCTTTTTTTATACTTGTTAACCAGAGACTTAATATTGAAGATAATGTCTAATTTAGGCACACTGCAGAACAACATGGCAACGGAAAAATATGAATGAAACGATTATCAATGCTAATTTGCATATTAATACTGACTGGCTGTCAGAGTCCTCGCCAATCATCGTCTTCATTAACCCAGTCATTAAACAGCGATAATCCAGAGCAACAAGCTTGGCAATTTTTACGTAGTGTAGAGCAAACTCGCCCCGATCACGTTAACACCTACAGAGTCTGTCATATTAATCAGGATAACAGTGTCTCCGATACTTTCCATGAGCAGGGTAAATCCTTTATGGATGGCGATGTCCCAGCATGGCAGGATGGTGAAACCATCAGTACTGTTAATAATCCCAAGCAAATCAAAATAAAGCTTCGTACATTAGGTGCCATGTGGGCAGTACAAATGGTGTTTCACCCCACCAGCAAGCATCGCTGTGAATTTAACCCGCAAGAGAAAGATAATTTATGTAATCCCAGTTGGTGTAATCTGACTATCGGTTCCGGTAAATTAAAACCAGCTGAAAAAGATGACTATTTAAACAAGATAGCCACAGCGGCTAAATCCATCGGCATGCAAGTGAGCTACGAATAAAGTAAATCCGACGGTCATGGGTTAATTCTTAATTCAGCCCCGATTCATTTGCCCAGACTTATTCTTACTAGCAATAAAGTAAGGAGAATTCTGATGCGAAATTTACTCGTTAAAACCTTAATCCTGTTGCCAACCTTAGCCTTACCTTCAATAGCATTGGCTAAGCACACATCCAGTTTTAACTACGCTTATGCTCAAGTCGAACGAGTAAGCGCTGTTTATAAGCTGGTTAACGTTCCCCAATATAATCAGCCTCAGCTTACTTGCCGTGAACAGATGGTACAACGCGACTCCGCGACTCCCACCGTATTAGGTGCCATAATAGGTGGCGCAGTGGGTAATGCGATAGGGCATAATAAAACCAATAAACGTATTGGCACCCTTGCAGGAGTGATATTAGGCGGAGCAATTGGCCAAGATGTCGCTCGGCAACAACCATCAATGGTTGTCAGGACGCAATGCACGAATAGGATACCTGTTGTTAGACAACGTCAGTTAACAGGTTACAACGTCACCTATCGTTATCATGGCCAACATTACACCACGTTTATGCATCAACATCCGGGGAAGAAAATTAAACTTAAAATTCAAGTCACTCCGGCTTTTATGTCAAGCTCATAACAGAGTAGACTAACTTGTATGGCGGCTAATATGAAACTGGCAAGTTAGTCAAAACACCCCAACCTATAAAAGAGGACTTATGTTCATCCGTTGGTTAACACAAAACAAATTAAGGATCCTAATCAGTCTACTGGTGTTGCCAGTGATGACAACATTGGCACAACAGGATAAAAAAGAACCGATAGATAAAGCTCAAGCCATTGAAAGAGTTAAACAGAATACTCAAGGCCGAGTATTAAAGGTCAATCAAAATAAAGATCAATACAAGGTGAAAGTACTACAAAAGTCAGGCCGTGTTGTATCTGTCGATGTGGATAAAAAATCGGGAAAAATCGTTAAACCCCGCAACGTCAAAGAACGGGATAATCGTTAATGCGAATATTGATAGTTGAAGATGATAGCCGTCTATTAATGCAATTAGACGCAATGTTACGGCAAAATGGTTACAGCATCGACTTAGCCGATAATGGCGAACACGGACTGTTTTTAATTCAGGAATACCCATACGATTTAGCCATTGTTGATATTGGATTACCTAAAATAGATGGTCTTGAACTCATTCAACGTGCCCGCAAAAATCATGTCAGCTGCCCTATTTTAATTTTAACCGCCCGAGATCGCTGGCAGGAAAAAGTCGAAGGGCTAGATTCCGGTGCCGATGACTATTTAACCAAGCCTTTTCACAACGAAGAATTATTAGCCCGAGTCAACGCTTTAATTCGCCGCTCAGCCGGGCAATCGAGTCCACTTATCGAAAAAGGGCCAATGGTATTGGATACACGCGCTGAAGAAGTGCGCGTTAACGATGTGACTATTGATTTAACCGCCTATGAATATAAAGTACTCGAATATTTGGCGCTAAACCCGGACAAGATCGTGTCGAAAACCGAATTGACCGAACATATTTATGATCAGGATTTTGATTTGGACAGTAATGTCATTGAAGTCTTTGTGGGTCGTCTGAGACGCAAACTGGATCCTGATAGTCAATTTAATCCGATTGAAACGTTGCGTGGACGCGGATACCGGCTTAACCGTCAACTGTGAGCAAACTATCACTCACCCGGCGTAGTTCCATTGCTGCTCTGCTAGTGGTATTAATTTTTATTCCACTAACGGCCTTAACGCTGGAAAAAGCCTTTGTTAGCAGTTTAACCCAATCCATGTATGAACAGCTCAACATTCAGGATTTAGGGCTTATTTCAGAATTTGAATTAAACAATGGCGAAATCCATATGCCTTCCCACTTGTTTAATGAACAGTTCAATATTCCCGGTTCCGGTACCTATGCGTTTATTGCCATGCATTTAATCCCTGCTTGGCAATCCTCATCTGCGGTGGAATGGCATTCTCCGCCAGCCCTTGCCCGCCCCAATATTGGTGAAGAATTACGCAGCACCTTAGAAATTGAAGGTAAAGAGTATTTTCAGTTTAGCTATACGGCTCAGTTTGAAGATAACAACATGTTATTTCCAGTCACTTTTCATGTATTACAAGACAAACAGATATTTAATACTGAAGTCAGTCAGTTTCGCAGCACTCTATGGTACTGGCTAGGCTTAATCGCTTTGTTACTGGTGGTATTAATTCTATTCAGTCTTTCAGCGGCACTGCGCCCCATTAGCCATTTAATTAAACAAATACAACAAGTGGAAAAAGGCCAGGCACAACGTATTGGCAGTCATTATCCCGCCGAGCTGGAAAAGCTAAAAGCCAGTATTAATCATTTAATTGACGTCGAAACCAAGCAACGTCAACGCTATCAGCATAGTCTCAGTGATCTCGCTCATAGCCTTAAAACCCCGCTGGCAGTGCTTAACGGCCTGGAACACTTACCCAATGAAGCCCACCTTCCGTTGAGTCAAATTCGAAATCAGATTGACCGTCAACTAAAACGCGCTGTAGGAGGTAAAGGCAGTGGTTGGCAAAAAGCGATTGCGATCTCCCCAATTGCCGAACAATTGATTGCCGCAATGCAGAAAGTGTACCGGGACAAAGCCCTTGATATAGAACTAATCGCTAACAATCAGGCAACCTTTGTCGGTGATAAAACCGATTTAATGGAGTTATTGGGGAATATATTAGATAACGCCTGCAAAGCCGCCCGCCACAAAGTGCGCATTAGCCTTAAGCTCGCGGCCAAACAACTCACTATCAGTATTGAAGACGATGGTCCCGGTATCGAGCAACATCAGCGAGAAGCCATTATGGATAGAGGTTCACGCCTGGATACTTACGGTGAAGGACAAGGTATTGGCATGGCCATCGTGGCCGATTTATTATTCGCTTACGATGGCCAGATTGACATTACGACTTCTGATTTAGGCGGTGCCAATATCACTCTGCAATTTCAATATTAGTCTTTTCATTCGGCTCTATATTTTCCGAACCGAGTAACGTCGCTAACCAACTGCTGTCTTCGTTACTTTCTAACGCAATCTTAACTATCATCGTGAGCGGCACCGATAACAGCATCCCTACCGCTCCCAATAACCAGCCCCAAAAAATTAACGACAAAAATACCACTAATGTAGATAACCCTAAGCCTCGCCCCATAAAACGTGGCTCAATCACATTACCCATTACCATATTGATCATAAAATAGCCCAACGCCACCAACCCGGCGGTGCTCGGCCCCAATTGCACCAACGCTAATAAAACCGCCGGTAACGCGGCAATAATCGAACCGATATTGGGAATATAATTGAGTAAAAAAGCCGATACCGCCCACAACATGTAATGATCGACACCGAGCACATATAACAACAACCCTGCTAAAATGCCGGTGGCCAAACTCACTCCGGTTTTAATGGCCAGATAGTTTTTTACTGACACTAAAAACCGGTCAATATGTTGAATTTTCATATCCGGATCATCCATCGCAATATGAACTTTGCGCGGGAAACTGTCTGCTTCAAAGAGCATAAACACCACAGTCAACAATATCAGCATAAAGTTCGCCATTACCCCACCCAATCCGGACAGTAAATTACTGGCTAGCCCCATCGCCATGCCGGGATCAAAATGGGAAAGCAGCTGTTTTTTATCGATACGAATATCCAAAACTTGCAATTGATTGGTCAGCCATACCATTTTTTCACCCAACTGGGCTTGGTATTGAGGCAACCGCGCAGAAAAATCATTCATCGACTGCCCCACTAATCCAGCCAGAAACATACCCATAATGACAATCAAGACAATGACCAAAATGATCGCCAACCAGCGAGGCACCCGATATTTGGCAGCAAACTCAACAATCGGGTAACAGGAAATAGCGATAAAAATCGACAATAAAAAAGGCACTAATACGGCGCTGGCGGTTTTAATCCCGGCCAAAATAATGACTATAGACGCGAGTATTAATAAAATTCGAACCGACTGACTCATACATATTTCCCTGTTTACCAGCAATTAAATTAAATGTGATTTGCCAAACTGGCAGATTTGTATAGTACCATTGAAAAATAATAAGCTGACAATCTTTAGGATCACCATCAATGAATATGGATCTGGCAACAATTCGTATTAAGAATCTGCGTTTACGCACTTTTATCGGTATTAAAGAGGATGAAATCCAAAATAAACAAGATGTCGTGGTCAATGTTAAAATTCAATATCACGCTGAACAAGCCACCAATTCTGAAGATATTCAAGATGCGCTCAACTACCGCACAATCACCAAACGCATTATAGAACTAGTCGAACAAAACCGATTTTCATTGCTGGAAAAGCTCACTGCTGAAGTATTAGCAATAGCGTCAGAACATCAATGGGTTACCTATGCTGAAGTAGAAATAGATAAGCCACATGCGTTACGATTCGCTGATTCGGTATCGTTATGTTTATCCTGTTCTAAAAACTAATTTTGTTCCAATAGCAAAACCTTAAATATCCGCACTAATAACAGGAATTAGGTGATGTGTCGGGATTAATTTCACCATCCACTTCATCGGGGTCAACGTCATTAAGCAGCAACACTTCGCGTACCGTCTCGATATGCTGAAGAACATGCTGATAATTGTCCCCATATTCATATTTAGTGACTTCTATTGCCTTAGGCATATAGCTAAAGGCAATTTTTAACGCCATCAGAGCTTCGTCATTGAGTTTATCGCTCATGCATTTACCTTATTATCTGAATTGATTAATTTACACCATATTACGCAATAACTGACTGGTATTAAGAGATAACAGGCGCCAACAGCTGATGGCCCCCAATATTCCCACCACCAGCGCGCCAATCAACGGGGCGAGTATCCAAAACGGCCAATGCAAGGTAAATTCCATATTGAATATTTGGCTTTGCAACAAATACAACGTCAATTCATTTGCCAAAGCTGCCATTGCCCCCGCAACCACACCAATAATGACAAATTCAAAAATAACACTAAAACGGATCAAACTGCCTTTTGCGCCCAGGGTTCTTAATATTGCCAGCTCCTGCAAGCGTTCATCCATACTGGCCTGAACCTGTGCAATCAGCACCAGAGAACCTGCACATAACACCAGTATTAAAATAAACTCAACCGCCAGCGACACTTGGTCAACAATATCGCGCAACTGGTTTATTCTGGCATCGACGTCAAATAAACTGACACTGGAAAAAGGAGCCATTAATGGCGTTAAAGTTGGCTTATTCGCCTCATCCAAATGGAAACTGGTGATATAAGTGGCAACAAAATCCCTCATGGCGGCAGGCTGGAATATAAAATAGAAATTGGGCTTCATGCTCTGCCAGTTCACTTCTCGTAAACTGGTAACCTTGGCTTCTAATATCTGCCCTCCGATATTGAAGGTCAGCCTATCTCCAAGCTGAATATCCAGTCGCTCAGCTATTTTTTGTTCTACTGAAACTTCTTTGATTTCACCTATTGATTGTCCAAACCATTGACCAGCAACAATTTTATTGCCTTCCTGGACCTGATCTATCCACGTTAACGCGGCTTCCCGGCCTAATCCTGCACGGCCTTCATTTTGACCATTATCATCCTCTTTTGACACAGCCGTTCTAACCCGTTCTCCATTAATAACCGATAGACGTCCACGGATCATCGGATACAGATTGCCCATTTCAACCTGTAAATCACTAAAATGCTGTTTTAGCTCGGGCAACTGCTGCTGGGTAATATTGGCCATAAAATAATTAGGCGTCCCCTCGGGCAGCTGATCACGCCACTGGCTGACCATATCGTTGCGCATCACCAATACCACTAATAGCAGTAATAATGTAATCGAGAAGCTGATCAGTTGAACCGCATTGTCCATTGCCCTGCGACGGATTCTGGCCCACGCCAGTTGCCAAGCGCCGATACTGCCCTGCCCCAATTTACGTCCGATACGAATCAATCCCATTGTCACTAACAACAACAGAACGACTAACACAATCCCGCAACCAAACAGAATCAAGCTAATCTTTATATCCCCACTATAGGCCCACATCAGCAATAAAATTGCGCCACCGGCAGCGGTAAACTGAACAAAACGGGAACTGAGGTTGGCTCCCATATCACGGCGCAGCACTCGTAACGGGGGAACCGAGAACAACTTTAGTAACGGATAAAGAGAAAACAGTACCGCGCACACAAAGCCGGTAAATACCGCCACTAACACTGGTCGCCAATACCACGAATCCATATTGACCGGCACTTGTTCGGCAATGGCCAGAATCACCCCTTGCTGAATCAGATAACCAAATAACACACCTAACAATATGCCGGATAAGGTAATAAAAAATATCTGTAATAAATAAACTTTCTGCACCAATGCCCGACTGGCACCCAGGGTTTTCATAATGGCAACAGGATCAAAGTGCCGCTGGCTATAACGTTGGGCGGCAACCGCTATCGATACTGACGCCAAAACAATGGCCAATAAGCTGGCTAACAAAAAATAACGCTCTGCGCGACGTACCGAACGACCAATAGCCGAATCATCATCGGCAACCGAATACCAGCGCTGCAATTCCCGATTAAGTTTGGGTTCCAGCCAGTCGTAATAATCATTCAGTACATTTTCGTCACCACTAAAAAAATAGCGGTAACCAACACGGCTGCCCGGTCCAGCAATATGTGTCGACTCCAGATCAACCAGTCGCATTAACACCAAATGATCGTTACCAAATACGCTAAATCCGCGATCAGGAATATCAGCCACCACTTTGCTTATCGTCAGCAGCGCATCGCCCACTTCCAGCTTGTCGCCGATTTCTACGCCAAGCACTTGAAAAAGCCGTGAGTCAATCCACACTTCACCACTGGCCGGTAATTGGCTGGTTTCCTGCGCAATTTCAAAGGGTTTTTGACTAAATTTGATCTTGCCTTTTAAGGGGTAATGTTGATTTACCGCGCGCACATCGGCCAATACCATTTTATCGTTAGCGAATACCATGGAACGCATTGCCCGTTGCTGGGCATGCTTAAGTCCCTGAGCCTCAGCTTCGCTGATCCAGCTAGGATCAACCGCTTTGGAAGAACTCAGTTCCCGATCTGCGGCCATAAACTGGGCACTTTTTTCGGTTAAGGCTGCTTGTAGCCGAGCACTAAACATCGACAACGACAATACCGCTGCTACTGACAACGTAATGGCGACTAAAATAATAGTCAGCTCGCCGCGCCGCGCCTCATGACGAAACAGTCGCCACGCTAAACTAGCCCACACGGATTTTCTCTCCCACTGCATCAGGTTCCGTTAATTCACCACCATGCATATGCAACTGACGTTCACAACGGGCCGCTAAATCGGCATCATGAGTGACTAAAATCAGGGTCGTATCGGATTCTTGATTGAGTTGAAACAACAGGTTTTCAATTTTCTCACCATTGGCAGCATCCAAATTACCCGTTGGTTCATCAGCAAACAGAATTTTTGGCCGAGTTATAAATGCCCGGGCGATGGCGACTCGCTGCTGCTCACCACCACTGAGTTGATTGGGGTAATGATTGGCACGATGGGCCAGCCCTACCAAACTAAGAATTTCATCAGCCCGTTGTTTGGCATCGGTTAAACCGCTAATTTGCGCTGGTAACAACACATTTTCCAGCGCGGTTAAACTTTGTACCAACATAAAGCTCTGAAAGATAAACCCCACTTTGTCACCACGTAAACGCGCACGCTGTTCTTCATCCATGCTATGCAACGCCAAGCCATCAAGGTATATTTCTCCACTAGTGGCTGTATCCAATCCGGCTAACAATCCCAGTAACGTCGATTTTCCGGATCCTGAAGCACCGACAATGGCAACAGATTCCCCTGATTTAACAATCACATCAATAGGTTGAAGAATTTGCAAACTGCCTTCTGAAGTTGTTACTGTTTTGCTTAAAGCTCTGGTCTCTATCATCTAACTGAGGATCCTGTTAATGCGTTTCAAAGTTGTTTTTTTACTATTGCCCTTACTGATAATGTCTACTCAATTGTCAGCGGCGCAACATAAATTACTGATTCTTGGTGATAGCCTAAGTGCAGCCTATGGGGTGAAGCAAGAACAAGGTTGGGTAACTTTGTTACAAAATGCATGGAAAGAGCAAAATATCGATGTTGTTAACGCGGCAATTAGCGGCGATACCACCGATGGTGGGCTAGGCAGGTTACCGCGTTTGCTGCAACAAACCGAGCCCACCCATTTACTCATCGAACTCGGTGGCAATGATGGTCTGCAAGGCTACCCGATTAACAATATGCGCAAAAATTTGGCAGCAATGATTGAATTGGCGCAACAGCAACATATCCAGGTATTCTTACAACAAATGCGCATCCCAACTAATTATGGCGCGCGCTATACCAAGCAATTTGAACAAACTTATGTCCAGTTGGCCGAGCAATATCAAATCCCCCTGATCCCCTTTTTATTGCAAGATATCGCACTTAACCCAGCCTTGATGCAACGGGATAGCATTCACCCCAACGCTAAAGCTCAACCGCAAATAAGTGAGTTTATGCAGCAGCAATTACAACCGCTAATCCAAGATCACTAGTGTTGATTTAAATTAACCCTGGTGACGGTTAAATTAGACTCTATTGCGGTGAATGTAATAGAGTGCAATCTCACCTATTTAACAGGACTGACTTAATATGTAAGGTGACACTCCTTAGATACGGTCAGTAATAAATATTTTATGAAACAAACTTTGTGGCGTTGGTTCTCTTCATATTCAATTTATTTAGTCCTTCTGGCCGCAATAATGCTCCCCAGTTTGTTTGCCTTACAATACGTACTGCACATCAATAAGCAAAGTTATATACAACAGCAACATAATACGGTTCTGGATAAACTCGGTGTAACTCGAGCCAGGTTGGAAGGCATGATGAGTGCCAATTTACAGACCGTGCGGGGCTTGGTTGCAGTAATACAAAGCCAACCTGACATTTCATCAGAACAATTTAGTGAAATTGCCCAACATATTTTCCACACTGAACATCAATTACGTAATATTGCAGCTGCCCCCAATATGGTTCTGTCGATGGTTTACCCCTATCAAGGTAACGAGAAAATTATCGGCATGAATTACAATAACATTCCAGGCCAGTCAGATGCGGCCAAACGCGCCAGAGACTCAGGCATGATGGTACTGGCGGGTCCACTCCAACTTATTCAGGGGGGCACCGGTTTAATTAGTCGGATACCGGTATTTATTGATGAGGAACATACCGGTAATAATCAATTCTGGGGCCTCATATCAGCGGTGATTGATATTGACAAATATTATCAAGACTCGGGCTTGCATGCGCTTTCCAGTCAGCTTCAAATCGCCATTCGTGGTCGAGATGGCTTAGGTGAAAACGGAGAGAACTTTTACGGTGATGCGGACATATTTAACCAACAACCTGTCACCATGCAAATTAGTTTGCCTAATGGACATTGGCAAATAGCCGCTTTGCCCATTAATGGTTGGGCAAACAGGGCCCCAAACAGCACTATCACCACGATTATTATCCTTTCCTGCGCAGTGATTATTCTCGGATTGCTGTGCTATTTAACTTATTTGTCACGCTCCCGACGGGTCAATGAAAATCGCCTGCAAGGATTATTCGAGCTATCTCCCATAGGAATTGCATTAAATGATTTCGAAACAGGGGCTTTTATCGACGCGAATCAAACCTTACTAACATTTACCGGTTATTCGAATAAAGACGATTTTTGCAATTTAAGTTTTGCGGAAATTACTCCGGAAAAATATCAACAACAAGAAGCGATGCAACTCGATGCGATGCTTCGTACCGGTCAATATGGTCCATTCGAAAAAGAATTTATCCATAAAAATGGCCATTTAATTCCGGTGTTACATAACGGGATTGTCATTAAAGATATTAATGGCAAGCAACTTATATGGAGCATGATCGAAGATATTTCTGCCCGCAAGGCGAGTGAAACAGCCCTTGAAGAACAACAAAAGCGTCTTGAGTTAATCATCGAAAATACTGCAGTAGGAATCTGGGATTGGAATATTATTACTGATGATATTCAATTTAATTCGCGCTGGGCACAAATCATTGGCTACACCCTGGAAGAATTACAACCCACCGATATTCATACCTGGGAAAAATTTGTTCATCCGCAAGATTTAGAGCAGTCAAACCAGCTTTTAGAGCAACACATTCAAGGTCATAATGCGCACTATATCTGCGAGTCTCGCATGCGACACAAGAATGGTCATTGGGTCTGGGTATTGGATAGTGGCAAAATTGTCGAATGGAATGAAGATGGCAGTCCGATTCGCATGGTCGGGACCCATCTGGATATAACAGAACAGAAAAAAGCCCAACAAATCGATGAAAAATCGCTGCAATTGAACCATGCACTCACTCAAATTATTACTCATCCCGATGTGATCAATAATCATTGGCTACAAGCCTATAAGATGATTATCAAACAGATTGCTAATGAATTGGACGTAGAGCGCTGTAGTTTGTGGTTATTTAATCTCGATCGGGACAAAATGGATTGCGTTAGCTTATATATAAAGTCTCTCGATCAGTTCACTCAAGGTGGTCAAATTAAGCGACACGACTACCCAGCCTATTTTAATGCGTTGAGTCAACAATCCATTATTGTGGCTAATTCGATTCAAGATAATCCGGCCACCGCTGAATTTACCGAAAATTATGCTAAGCCATTAAATATTCAAGCCATGCTGGATGCCATTATTCCCGGTGTAGACGGTATCAGTGGTTTAATTTGTATTGAAAATACCCAGTCCACCCGGGAATGGGACCGTCCGGAAATACTCTTCGCCAGCACGATATCAACTTTGCTTGGTAGTTTATATGCGACACACCAACTGCAACAAGCCAAACAGGACATCAGCATTGCCCTTGAGCAAGCCAAAAGCGCAGCTAATGCCAAAAGTGACTTTTTGGCCATGATGAGTCATGAAATTCGCACGCCAATGAACGGTATTATCGGAATGCTCGATTTACTCCAACGGGACAGGTTGGCAGAAGATACGCTACGTAAGGTCAATATTGCCTCTGAAAGCGCAAAATCATTACTCATGCTGCTTAATGACATACTGGATTTTTCAAAAATAGACACAGGTAAACTCGCTCTAACCAGTGTTGAATTTAACTTGTTCGAACTTTTTGATGAAACCATTCGTAGCATGGCCTATTTAGCCGAACAAAAACAGCTGGCACTGACCGTCGATATGACAGGTATTCAACATGCAAACATGATTGGAGATGCTGGCAGGTTACGCCAAATATTGATTAATTTATTAAGTAACTCGATCAAGTTTACCGAACAAGGGTATATCAAACTGGTCTGCGACACCCAATTGGAGCAGCGGCACGTGCTGTTACGAGTACAAATTAGTGATAGCGGCACAGGCATCAAATCGGAGCAACAAGATCAATTATTTGAACCTTTTGTACAGGCTGACAATTCATCGACACGCGCATACAGCGGCACCGGGCTCGGTCTGGCTATTTGTAAAAAGCTGTGTATGCAAATGCAAGGGGATATTCATTTTAGCAGCCAATATGGTAGTGGCAGTCAATTTGAATTCAGCGTTAGGTTGAATCCCACTCAAGCCAGCAATCCAATAGAAACCTTACCGGAACCGTATTTATCTAGTCAGGTCATCGTCGCGATTGCCGATCCTCACCGACGTCAAAATCTGCTGCAACAATTAGGTTATTGGAACATAAATATCGTTGAATATGGTTGCCTTAGCGACGTTATCCAATCATTAACTAATATAGAGCACCACGCGAAACTTATTGTATTCATCGACACTGCACTGGCAGACTTTAATCCAGAAACGTTAACCAGCATAAACTCCGCGTGCCAACAGAATCATGCCTCACTATTCATCATTAAGGCTGTTGCACAGAGTTCATCCAACTTACCCACCGGGATAAATTGCTTATATTGGCCAGTCACCTTAAATAAACTGCATGAAGGCTTACTCAATGGTATCGGGCAATTTGATAGGGGCAGTGCGGTGACCGGTCTCCCTCAAACGTCTCATCCAATGGATAAACTACAAGGTAAACGGATCCTGTTAGTAGAAGATAATAAGGTTAATCAACAAGTCGCGATGGCGTTGCTGGAAGAGCTTAATATGACGGTGGTACTGGCTGACAATGGCCAAATTGCACTGTCATTATTTAGCCAAACCGCTGCTGATTTTGATTTGATCCTGATGGATTGCCAAATGCCCGTTCTGGACGGGTATCAAACGACTCGACAATTAAGACAGGGAGTTGCTGGCGAGGCCGGTAAAAGCATTCCCATTATCGCTCTGACGGCAAACGTGATGTCCGGCGATGCACAGTTGTGTTTTGATGCAGGCATGGATGATTATTTGGGCAAACCGATTAATTTGGAGACCCTTCGCCAAAAGCTACAGCAATGGTTCACCAACGACAAGAACAGTCGGACGATCGACACTGGAACGAGCAGGCCCAATGCTCCTAAAGACTGGGACTATGCCCAAGCCTTAAAACGAACAATCAATAAGCCGGCGTTATTACGCAAATTAGTGGCACAATTTACGGTGCAATTGCCGGAACAAGCCAGCCAACTTAAATTCGCCATCGAACAGGAGGATTTGAACCAAATCCAATTTATTTCCCATAATTTAAAAGGAGTGAGCGCACAACTGGAAGCACAAAATATCCATCAGGTGTGTGTCGATATGGAAACCGCTGCCAAACAACAGGATATACCATTGATAAAGGCGTTATTAACCGACTTTGAGCGGCACTTAGCGGCGTTGTTACCGCTACTACAGACTTTTATTACCCAAGAGGAATAATACCCGTTTAACTCTGCCCGTAAGCACTACGTCAAATAACCGATTGAGAATATTACGATTGAGCCCTAACGGGTCGCTTCAGATCACAACAACCCTGAACAAAAAACTGACAGTCTTGTGTTAGTTAGGTTATTGAATTCAGGCGTAATAGCGATTTCTACCCGCAGTCTTGGCCATATACAAATTTTTATCGGCTAGCTGCATGAGTGTATCGGCATTTTCAATGGCTTTTTTATAACAACCAACACCAATACTAATGGTCAATACATTATGTTCAGAAGCAGGATGCGGCATGTTTAACTGTTGCACTGCCACAAGTAACTTCTCGGCAACCACTGATGCTCCGTGTATATCGGTAGCGGGCAATATACATACAAACTCTTCACCACCATAACGGGCAACGATATCCAAGGGACGGCTTAACGTCGCTTTTAATATCGATGCCACACGTTTTAAACATATATCACCGTGTAAGTGGCCAAAATGGTCGTTGTATTGTTTAAAGAAATCGATATCGATTAATAGAATACACAGGGCTTCGCCACTGCGTTTAGCATGCACCTGCTGTTTTGCATAATAATCATCAAAATAGCGGCGGTTATAAATATGAGTTAATCCATCCATATAGGCTTGGGCGCGCAGTAAATCACTTTGCAATTTAATGGTTAATTGCGCTTTGACCCGATGATGCAGGGTTAAGGGATTGACCGGTTTATTCAAAAAATCGATCCCTCCGGCATCCCAGCAGGCATTTTCTTCATGTTGCTCGGTGACTGCGGTAACAAAAATGATTGGGATATTAGACGTATTAAGATCTGATTTAAGAATATGGCAAGTTTGTAAGCCGTCTAACTCCGGCATAACCACATCAAGAATAACGAGATCAGGCATCATTTCCTGACAGCATTGCAGAGCTTTAAGGCCAGAATCTGCGGTCATAATACGGTAATCATCTTCGAGTATGCCTTTAAGTAACTCAATATTGATCGGCTGATCGTCGACAATTAATATTGTTGCTTGAGACAGGTCTTTAACCTCTCCCCAAAACTCATCGTCACTCAATAGTGATTACTCCCATTTTATTGTTATTTAAACTGCACTCATCACTACTTTGTCAATCATCCAAACACCGTCAATCGTGAGTAGCATGCCATGGTTCATGTTTAAGCCACAATTAACCGGCAAAAGCTTGCCTACGGCAATACAGGTGACTGCAATAGTGGCAACTATCACGTCAGATATCGTTAACATCATCCAGTCTACGCACTATTTAAACAATATTATCCCAATAATCAGTTTAGGCACATTCTTTGCTCACATACTTTTGTGTTGTGTTAACCATCAATAGATAAATGATCATGATTTGGATCCGGTGAAATGGATTTAACTATGTTCGTGACAAGGGAATCCTATGTTAAAAAAACTGCTTAGTTTAGCCGTCATAGTGGCTTTTTCATCACATGCTAGTGAGTCAACCACAGAAGAATATGTCGGTAAAATTACCAACGTTTTTCTGGGTAAAACCGGTAATGTTAAAATTGGCATTGAATTAGGCGAAGATGACTATATCAGCTGCGCAGATTCAAGTTGGCCAATGTATTTTCCAGCCGGAGAAAGTTATTCAGATAGCTGGTTAGACTTGGTATTTCAGGCGAAATATTATGGCAGTACACTGCGCATAGGATATACCCCCAGTAATGAAAACAATTGTAGTATTGAATATCTGGCCATTATGGCTGACGACGGAGTCGCTTCAGGTGGTGGATCGCTAGATTCGATGGTGCGCACCGGCTCTCTCGGCAACGTGGCATTAATTAATACCAATGGGTTGACTCAAGCCAGTTTTAGCGCCAGTAATCATTACAGTGACGATATTGCCGCAGGCGCTTTTGACGGTTATACCTACTCTGAACAAATTAATGAAGACGCGGATAGTCCCGTCAGCCGCGGTATCTGGTTAGTGAAAAAAGAGACTGATCCCAATACCAATATGGCGTTAGACAACTGGCTACAGATCTCTTACCAAAATACAGTAAAAATCACCGGTATGCGGATCATGATCAACAGTAAATCTTTAGGCTTGGGGAGACTGCCCAGAAACGTGATAATTCAGGCGTCCACCGATGGTGTTAACTTTGCCGATATGCAATCAGTTCAATTAATCGAAGCTGAAGACCAGGGAGTTAATTTCAACACCGCTATCAACCTAAAACAATTAAGACTTAAAGTCGTATCGAACTATGGTGACAAGTTTATTGAAATCGATGAACTGGAATTGTTCTCAGACTAAAGGGCTATAGGACAGCAAGAACCGATAACACTGGCATCATCATGACAATGATACCTATTGCAGTGTCAGTGTTATCTTTGAGGTTAATTTAGATTAAAGATAATTTGACTGATGTGAAGATAATGAAGGTGTTAACTCGGCTGATTCGGCTTTGGCACCAAATACCGCTGAAACAATCAGCAATAGCACCGCAAAAAACACACCGTACAACCCAAAACCTTTTGCATTACGATTCATAAACACTCTCTTTGTTTTAATTATTATTGTTGTTATGCGCTACAAATCAAAAAACTCGTTATTGCTCAGATACTAACCAGCATTTTGTAATATTACAACACTGGTATAGACACAATTGACGAAAAATCAAATAAAAAATCAAAAAAATGCCAAAAAAGCGCTAAATAATCGGTTTTTAACGCTTTTTTGCTGTTTTGAGAAAATTGCTTAGGATAGTTATTATTGGCTCGTCAACAACAACTGATAAGCCAATATAAAAAAATCGGTGCCATTGGCACCGATTAAAAATGAGCATCCCGCTCGAAGGGAATTAACAAAACAGAAGCATTGAGCAAATTATCTCAATGGGCAGCCTTGTTAATCGAACTAGACCGCCACACCGAAAAAATCATTTCAATTCAGGCTTCTACCCTACAAATACTCGTGCATTGCGGAACATTCTCACCCACGGGCTATCTTCCTGCCATTCTTCTGGATGCCAGGAGTTTGTCACTGCGCGGAATACCCGTTCCGGATGCGGCATCATAATAGTGGCTCGACCATCAGCACTGGTTAGCCCGGTTATACCGGCCACTGAGCCATTCGGATTAGCCGGATACTGTTCGGTAGGCTGACCGTAGTTATCGACAAAACGTAGCGCTACAGCTTGTTGTTGCAGTGCTGTTTGCGACGCATCAGCAGAACTGAACTCGGCGTGCCCTTCACCATGTGACACGGCTATTGGCATTCTGGAACCTTGCATACCGCTAAACAATACAGATTTGCTTTCTTGCACTTCAACCATGGAGAATCGTGCCTCGAATCGGGCTGATTGGTTAGCCACAAAATGCGGCCATAAATCCGCTCCCGGGATTAACGACTTCAGATTCGACATCATCTGACAACCGTTACACACTCCCAACGAGAACGTATTGTCGCGGTTAAAAAACGCAGCAAACTGATCGCTGGCCAAATTGTTAAACAGGATAGACTTGGCCCAGCCTTCACCGGCACCCAGTACGTCACCGTAGGAGAAACCACCACAGGCAACCAGTCCCTGGAATTGCTCCAGACTGATACGACCGGACAAAATATCACTCATATGTACGTCGATGGCGCTGAAACCTGCACGGTCAAATACGGCCGCCATTTCGACATGAGAGTTAACCCCCTGCTCACGCAGAATGGCAACTTTAGGTGCAATCCCCTTAACAATATAAGGCGCCGCCACATCTTCATTAATATCGAAAGTGAGTTTGGCGCTCAAGCCTGGATCCTTATCATCAAACTTGGCATCAAATTCTTGTTTGGCACAATCCGGATTATCCCGTAATGCCTGCATCTGATAAGTGGTTTCAGCCCACACCGTACGATAATAAGTACGACTATTCACCAGTACCTCATTACCGTTGCGGCTAAAGCGTACCTGATCGGTATCATTTAACTGACCAATCACATGACTACAAGCTGATAAACCTTGCTCCGCCAAAACATCCAATACATATTGTTTTTCAGCCTGACTGACCTGAATTACCGCTCCCAATTCTTCATTGAATAACGCTTGAATGTCGTCACCCAATCCTTCCAGTTCAATATCTACACCACAATGACCGGCAAAAGCCATTTCGGCGATTGTGGCAAACAAACCACCGTCGGAACGGTCATGGTAGGCGAATAGTTTTTGCTCGGCGATTAATTGTTGAATGGCATTAAAGAAGCCGCTCAACAATTCGGGTTTATCCAGATCCGGTGCTGATTGGCCCAACTGCTTGTATACCTGCGCCAGACAAGACGCGCCCATGCGGTTTTTCCCTTGACCCAGGTCAATCAGAATAAGGCTGGTATCACCTTTATCGGTGCGTAATTGCGGAGTAACGGTTTTACGCACATCTTCCACCCGGCCAAAGGCAGTAATCACTAAGGATAACGGGGCCGTTACGGCGGTGTCATCCCACTGGGTTTTCATCGACATGGAGTCTTTACCCACCGGAATAGTAAGCCCCAAAGCGGGACATAATTCTTCGCCTACCGCTTTAACCGCGGCATACAAACCGGCATCTTCTCCGGGGTGACCGGCGGCCGCCATCCAGTTCGCTGATAACTTAATGCGTTTCATATTGCCAATATCAGCCGCCGCAATATTGGTAATGGATTCGGCCACCGCCATACGCGCTGACGCAGCATAATCCAGTAAAGCAATAGGTGTGCGTTCTCCCATTGCCATGGCTTCACCATGATAAGTATCAAAGGCCGCAGCCGTCACTGCCACATCCGATACCGGCACCTGCCAGGGACCGACCATCTGATCACGAGTCACTAAACCGGTCACGGAACGATCACCAATGGTAATCAAAAAGGTTTTCTCGGCCACCGTCGGTAAACGCAAAATACGATCGGCTGCCTCTTGCAAGGTCACCGCTGAATAATCCAGGGCCTGACCACTGGCTTGCTGAGACTGTACATCACGATGCATTTTAGGCGGCTTGCCTAATAGGACATCCAAAGGTAAATCGATCGGTTTATTGTCGAAATGCTGGTCAGTCAGGGTTAAATGCGGCTCAACTGTGGCTTCCCCTACAACGGCATAAGGGGCACGTTCACGGGCACAAATTTGTTCAAACAACGGCATATTTTCTGGCGCAACAGACAGCACATAACGTTCCTGAGATTCGTTACACCAGATTTCCAGTGGTGACATGCCCATTTCATCGTTATTAACATTGCGCAGCTCAAAATGACCACCGCGGCCGCCATCGTTGACCAGTTCCGGAAAAGCGTTGGATAACCCACCGGCACCCACATCATGAATAAACTGGATGGGGTTGGCATCACCCATTTGCCAGCATTTGTCGATCACTTCCTGACAACGGCGTTCCATTTCCGGGTTGTCCCGCTGTACCGATGCAAAATCCAGATCTTCGTTAGACTGACCCGATGCCATGGACGAGGCTGCACCACCGCCAAGACCAATATTCATCGCCGGTCCACCCAATGCAATCAGCTTGGCACCTGGAGTAATCTCACCCTTCTGCGTATGGGATTTACGAATATTACCCAAGCCACCAGCCAACATAATGGGTTTGTGATAACCGCGGATTTCTTCACCGTTGTGGCTTACTACTTGTTCTTCGTAGGTACGGAAATAACCCAAAATAGCCGGACGACCAAATTCGTTATTAAATGCTGCGCCTCCCAAAGGACCGTCAATCATAATATCGAAAGCCGATACAATACGGGCAGGCTTGCCAAAGTCAGTCTCCCAAGGCTGCTCGTAACCGGGAATACGTAAGTTAGAGACCGAAAAGCCCACCAAACCGGCTTTGGGTTTGGAACCACGCCCGGTGGCACCTTCATCACGGATTTCACCACCCGAACCGGTTGCAGCTCCGGCAAAGGGCGCAATCGCAGTAGGATGATTATGAGTTTCCACCTTCATCAAAATATCAATATCTTCATGATGGTAGCCGTATTCACCACTGGTGTAGTCCGGGAAGAATCGTCCAGCATAGGAGCCTTCCATTACCGCTGCATTATCCGAATAAGCTGAATGGACAAAATCCGGATGCAATTCATAGGTATTTTTGATCATTTTAAACAGCGACTTGGGCTGTTGTTGACCGTCAATTGTCCAGTCAGCATTAAATATCTTGTGACGGCAATGCTCCGAGTTGGCCTGAGCAAACATATACAGTTCGATATCGTGAGGATTACGATTCAGCTTAATAAAACTGTCATACAGATAATCAATTTCATCGTCGGCTAATGCTAAACCCAATTTAATGTTGGCATCAATTAACGCCTGTTTTCCCTGCTCTAACACATTGACTTCAGCCAAAGGCGCTGGCTGGTCGTGGCGGAATAATGATTCGGCTTGTTCCAGATCCTGTAATACCGTTTCAGTCATGCGATCGTGTAAAAGTGCTGCCACTTGCTGTAATTGAGCGGCCGATAACGTCTCTGGGCTGGTTACATAATAAGCGCACCCGCGCTCCATACGGATAATGCTGTCTAACCCGCAATTATGCGCGATGTCTGTTGCTTTAGATGCCCAGGGCGAAATGGTACCTAATCGGGGGATCACCAATAACAACTGACCTTCAGGCTGATGTGAAGCGATCGTCGGACCGTAAGTCAATAATTTATTGACCACCTCCAGTTCTGAATCTGTTAATGACTGCTTTAGATCAAGAAAATGACGATACTCTGCATAGATGTCACTAATTGACAAACCTTGCTCAGCAAATTGTTTAAGTAGTTTTTTAACACGAAAATCAGACAGCGCTGGCGCACCACGGAGAGTCAACATAAGGAATTTACCAAAAGTTAGATATCGGGAATAAATTTGCGCGGAATTATACACTTAAAGCGTGCCTCAGTGCCAGCTCATGAGCACTCCGAATAACCTCAATATGCAGCATTATTTCCCTATTAATTTGAATTATGCCTATGATAAATTGGCTGGAAGTTATCAGCCATTCACGTCACAATGGCTATCAGATGTCAGGATTAATTGAGTAATAATGGGAATCAACCGTCACCTCCCCTATAAACATTGGGCTAACAAAGCGCTGTTTATCTGTGCTTTAACACTGCTATTTTCCTGTCAGCCCAAAACAGAACCCAATACTGTACAAAAAATTCTGCAACAAGGCGTGCTGAAAGTCGGTACTCGTTATGGCCAAACCACTTATTATCACGGTGCCGAGGGCCCACAGGGATTTGAATATGAACTGGTAGCTGGCTTTGCCGACTATTTAGGCGTGCAGCTGGAAGTATTCCCTTATTACAATTTGGACGAGTTATTCCCTAAATTACAATCGCGTCACCTCGATTTAGTCGCAGCAGGGTTAGCTATTACCCCTAATCGTGCTGAACATTTCCGCTTTGGCCCAGCTTATCAGCATATTAGTCAAAAACTGGTATTCAAACAGGGGCAGAAATGGCCGAAAAGCATTGATGAACTCGATGGTACCCTCAGTGTCGTGGCCAGCAGTAGTCATGCCGAAATATTGCAACAGGAAAAGGCTGAACATCCCGATTTACAATGGCAAGAAACCAATGAAAATGACGAAGCCGAGTTGCTAGAACTGGTGCTGGATGGACAACTGGACTACACCGTCGCTGATTCCAATATATTATCGGTCATCCGACGCCGTCACCCGGAGCTGAGTATTGCCTTTACCCTGGGAGAGGAACAGCAAATTGCCTGGCTATTAAGCCAAAGTGTTGATGATTCGCTGATTGCCGCGATGATAGATTATTTCGGCCAGATCCAGTCCGATGGTCGCTTAGTCGCCCTAGAAGACAAATATTATGGTCATGTACAGCAATTTAACTATGTGGATACCCGTATGTTTATCAGTGCGGTGGAAGACACGTTACCCCAATATCGAGACTGGTTTGAGCAGTACTCGGGCAATATTGACTGGCGATTATTAGCTGCGATGAGCTATCAGGAAAGTCACTGGAATAAACGAGCCCGCTCAGCCACTGGGGTTCGTGGCTTAATGATGCTGACGTTGGCGACCGCACAGGATTTAGGCATCAAATCTCGACTCGATCCAAAGCAGAGTATTCAGGGGGGGGCCAAATACGTTCAACATCTGATTGATCGTATCCCGCAACGGATTCAGGAGCCAGATCGCACCTGGTTTGCATTAGCCGCATACAATGTTGGTTGGGGGCATGTTGAAGATGCAAGGATCTTAACCGAAAAACAAGGTGGCAATCCGGATTTATGGGTGGATGTAAAACAACGCCTACCGTTACTGCGCCAGAAAAAATATTATAAAACCACTAAATACGGCTACGCGCGGGGCAATGAAGCAACCAACTATGTGGCAAACATCCGGCGTTATTATGATACGCTGGTATGGCTGGAAGAACAGCGCCTTGCTGAACAGGCACTAAAAAAGCAGCAGGAACAACAAGAACAATTGCCACAACAAGACGACGCAGCGCAACCGGACAGTTTGCCCGTTGCTAGCGCGGATTAAGTCATTTATCCCGAGGTTTAAATACGATGGTACGACGATTCAAATCAAATAATCACCGCAGACTAGCGTTAAAGCGGGCACATCGAAAAATCAATTTACGCCGACAATTTTTTCATAACCGCGAATTTTTTAGTCAATCTGCTCAGTCCGCAGAGGAATTGTCGTCTGAGCAGGACAAATCAACTGACAATTGATCTTTTTTAGCGGCCTTTTTCTCCGCCCGCCGCTGACGAAAAAAGGCTGATAACATTTCTCCGCATTCTGTCGCCAATACTCCTGCGGTTACCTCAACCTGATGATTCAATTTCTCATGCCTAAGCAAATCCATAATACTGCCGGCACAGCCTGTTTTGGCATCTGCAGCACCAAAGACTAAACGCTCAATTCGGCTATGCACCAATAACCCGGCACACATTGGGCAAGGCTCCAACGTGACATATAAGGTGGTACCCGGCATTCGGTAATTTTGCAGCGCTTGCCCTGCCTGCCGAATAGCCTGCATTTCGGCATGCGCAGACGGGTCGTGCTGATCAATGGACTGATTCCAGCCCTCGCCAATGATCTGATTGTCCTTAACGACAATCGCGCCAACTGGAATTTCCCCCTGTCCTGCCGCTTTATTGGCTAACGTTAGCGCATATTGCATCCAGTCACGGTCGCTAATCCTCTGTGACGTCTCAGTCATATCCTACTCGCCTACCTGATTAATATTTATTGGTGAATTACACAAAATATTGGTAAAAATAACTATCTATAAATGAATAAAAACACACAAAAACAAACTAACTGATTGTTTTATATAAAAAATATATATTGGTCGATTTATTGCTTATCTTAATATCATCAACAAATAATAAATTTAAAAGGAACAAACATGAATTTAACCGCTATTGCTATCGTCGCCATCGTCTTTTTCGGTGTGGCCGAAATTATCAAACAGGCTAAAAAGAAAAATCCCTCAAGTAGCCAACCCAACGATGGGCTTGAACAACAAATTAATGCATTAAAAGAGCGTGTCGAAACGCTGGAAAAAATAGTTACTGATGAAAATTATGATCTAAAAAAGCAGTTTGATACCTTAAAAGATTAATCTCCAATCAAAAAATGAAGGCGCTAAACAGCGCCTTTATTCGTTACCACAAGCGGCTATTTATTCCCACTCAATGGTTGCGGGTGGCTTACCGGAAATATCGTAAACGACGCGAGAGATTCCGTCGATTTCGTTGATAATGCGATTTGAGACCTTGCCCAAAAATTCATAGGGTAAATGTGCCCAGATGGCAGTCATGAAATCAATGGTTTCCACTGCACGCAGGCTGACAACCCAATCATATTTGCGTGCATCGCCCATTACCCCTACCGAACGCACCGGCAAGAATACGGTAAAGGCCTGACTCACTTTATGATATAAATCAGCGGCGTGGAGTTCTTCAATAAAAATGGCATCTGCGCGACGTAGCAAGTCACAATATTCTTTTTTCACTTCGCCCAGCACACGCACACCAAGGCCTGGTCCCGGGAACGGATGACGATAAAGCATATCGTAAGGTAACCCCAGCTCCAGACCAATTTTCCGCACTTCGTCTTTAAACAGTTCACGCAACGGTTCAACTAACCCCATCAGCATATCTTCTGGCAAACCGCCCACATTATGATGAGATTTAATCACGTGAGCTTTCCCGGTCGCGGAGCCCGCCGACTCAATTACATCCGGGTAAATCGTGCCTTGCGCCAGCCATTTGGCATTAGCCAGTTTTTTCGATTCTTCATCAAACACTTCTACAAATACACGACCGATTATTTTACGTTTTGCTTCGGGATCCGCTTCACCGGCAAGTGCATCAAGAAAACGCTGTTCAGCATCCACTTTGATAATATTCAAACCAAAGTGATCGCCAAACATATCCATTACCTGCTGGCCTTCATTCAATCGCAGCAAGCCATTGTCCACAAATACACAAGTCAGCTGAGTACCGATGGCCCGATGCAATAACATCGCCACCACAGATGAATCTACCCCACCGGATAAACCAAGGATAACTTCATCACTGCCCACTTTGGCTTTAATTTTTTCAATCGCATCTTCAATAATCGATGCTGGCGTCCATAACTTCTCACAGCCACATATATCCATCACAAAATGCGACAACATACGCATGCCCTGACGGGTATGAGTCACTTCAGGATGAAATTGAATACCGTAAAAGCGTTTATCCAAATTAACCATAGCGGCATGAGGACAACTATCGGTTTTAGCCACAGTGGTAAAACCTTCGGGAATTTCGATCACTTTATCACCATGGCTCATCCATACATCAAGCAATGCATTACCATTTTGGCCAATATGATCTTCAATATTTTCAAACAGGGTAACCGGTTCAACAACTTCGACTTTGGCATAACCAAACTCGCGCATATCTGAACCTTGAACCTTACCCCCCAATTGCTCCGCCATGGTTTGCATACCATAGCAAACGCCCAATACCGGTACGCCAGCGTTAAATACATATTCAGGTGCGCGTGGTGAACCTGCTTCAGTCACTGACTCAGGACCACCCGACAAGATAATCCCGTCAGGATTAAATTCACGAATTTGCGCTTCGGTCACATCCCATGCCCATAATTCACAATAAACGCCAATTTCCCGCACGCGACGTGCGATCAGTTGGGTATATTGAGAGCCAAAATCAAGTATAAGTATGCGTTGAGCATGAATATTTGTGGTCATGTCAGTATCCAGATGAACTTAAAAATAAAAGGCTGGTGCAGACCAGCCTCGAATAATAATATTTACCGCCAAAACTGGCTTAGCGATCAACCTAAACGGTAATTAGGCGCTTCTTTAGTAATCGTCACATCGTGCACATGGGATTCCCCCATCCCCGCTGAGGTCACTTTAACAAACTGCGGTTTAGTGCGCATTTCGTCAATAGTGGCACAACCGGTTAACCCCATTGCAGAGCGAATACCACCGACTTGCTGATGAATAATATTGGCAATAGGGCCTTTATACGCTACTCGCCCTTCAATTCCTTCCGGCACCAGTTTTTCGGCATCATTGCTGTCCTGGAAATAGCGATCAGACGAACCATGACTTTGATTCATGGCGCCCAACGATCCCATACCACGATAAGATTTATAATAGCGGCCTTGAAACAATTCCACTTCACCGGGCGCTTCTTCGGTACCGGCTAACATACTGCCAACCATCACGCAGCTCGCACCGGCAGCCAACGCTTTGGAAATATCACCGGAGAAGCGAATACCCCCATCAGCAATTACGGGGATATCACGGTCTTTTAATGCTTCAACAGCATCCGAAATAGCCGTGATTTGTGGCACACCACAACCTGTTACGATACGGGTGGTACAAATAGAACCGGGACCTATCCCCACTTTAACGGCATCCACACCGGCATCAGCCAAGGCTAAAGCCCCTTCACCAGTGGCAACGTTACCGGCAATTAATTGAACATCAGGGAAGTTTTGGCGAACCCATTTAACCCGGTCAATCACGCCTTGAGAGTGGCCATGAGAAGTATCGACCAGCAACACATCAACACCCGCTTCAACTAATAGCTTAATCCGCTCATCAGTACCCGCGCCAACGCCAACCGCAGCACCAACACGTAAGCGACCTAATTCATCTTTACAGGCATTCGGTTTGCTTTCGGCTTTTTTAAAGTCTTTGACGGTAATTAAACCTTTTAATTTAAAGCTGTCGTCCACCACCAGGATTTTTTCAATCCGATTTTCGTGCATTAACTCCATGACTTGCTCGGAAGGTGCCCCTTCTTTTACGGTGACCAGATCATCAATATGTGTCATCACTTTGGTGACCGGTAAATCTTTTTTGTTTTCAAAACGCAAATCACGACCGGTAACAATACCAACCAAATCATTATCTTTATTAACCACCGGAAAACCGGAATAGCCTAGACGCTGGCTTAATGCATTCACTTCACCAATTGTCGCTTCTGGAAAAACCGTGACCGGATCAGATACAACACCGGTTTCGTATTTTTTAACCTGTCGCACATGCTCGGCTTGTTGCTGGGCTGTCATATTTTTATGGATAAAGCCCATGCCACCTTCTTGGGCTAAGGCAATCGCTAAACGGGCTTCTGTCACAGTATCCATTGCCGCGGATACCATAGGCAAATTAAGCTCAACTTTACGAGTTATGCGGGTTTTTAAATTGGCGGTATGGGGTAGTATTGTAGAGTGACCTGGCACTAACAATACATCATCAAAAGTAAGGGCTTCTTTGGCTATTCGCAACATGCAACGACATCTCTGAATGGGGAATTTGTTGCGGCGGGATTGTAGCGGGTTTAGCGATTCAGGTAAACTTAAATCATCATTATCCAACGATTTATACCCAAAATAATTGGAAGTGCGCGACAACGGCAAATGAATGAGCGCTGATCGGCTTAGTTTACTAAGAGATTGGGGTGAATGAGTGCAACCAACAAACGTGCAATTTCAAGGATGAAGGATATAGTCATTAAAACAGGCGATTGACTCAATGGCAGCTCCCCAACAGAATATTTTTACCATCAGTAAGCTTAATCGACTCTCTCGCACCATTCTTGAAAGTGAGATCGGCACTATCTGGGTTGCCGCTGAAATATCCAATTTTGTTAAAGCCAGTTCAGGTCATTGGTACTTCACCTTAAAGGATCCTAAAGCGCAGATCCGCGCTGCCATGTTTAAGGGGAATAATCGCTATATTAAAATGATTCCCAAAGAAGGCGAGCAAGTACTCGTACGCGCCAATATCAGCTTGTATGAACCTCGCGGTGATTATCAACTGATCGTGGAACATATGGAGCTGGGCGGTGAAGGTCAACTTAAACAACAATTTGAACAGTTAAAAAATCGCTTGGCAGCAGAAGGTCTTTTTGCCCAACAATATAAACAAGCGTTGCCAGATTCTATCAAACGGGTGGGCGTGATTACCTCGTCCTCTGGCGCGGCACTTCACGATATTTTGACCGTACTCAAACGTCGTAGCCCTCTGACCGAAGTGATTATCTATCCCAGTCAGGTTCAGGGGCAGTCTGCCACTCAACAAATTGTACAAGCCATTCAAACAGCCAATCAGCGTCAAGAAGTCGATGTTTTACTGGTTGGTCGGGGTGGTGGCTCACTGGAAGATCTATGGTGCTTTAATGAAGAAGCCGTTGCCCGAGCGATTTTTGCCTCATATTTGCCGGTAATCAGTGCCGTCGGTCATGAAGTAGATGTCACGATTGCCGATTTTGTGGCCGACTTACGAGCAGCAACCCCCTCTGCGGCCGCAGAATTGATCAGTCAGGATCAACGACAACTAGCACAGAAAATTGATCGAGGGTTAGCTCAGCTACTGCGAAATCTGCAACAGCAATTAAAGACCAAACATCATCAATTACAACTTTTAAATCATAACCTGCAACGCCACCACCCCAGTAATAAGCTTAAACAACAGGCGCAGCGAGTTGATCATCTGCAATTAAATTTGATTAATGTAATGGAAAAGCTCGTGCATCAAAAATCAGTTCGCTTTCAACAGGCGCAAAGTGAGCTCCATCGCCAATCCCCAGCTCATCATCTGGAGTTGGCAAAGCGCCAGTTAACCCACGCTCAACAAAGTTTACACGGCACATTGCGTCAATTAGTACACAATAAAAAGCAAGCTCTGGCAGAATCCAGTCACTTGCTCAACACCTTAAGTCCGTTAACCACCTTAGCCCGTGGTTACAGTATAAGTTTGCATGAGGGGCATGTAGTGAAAAGTAAAGAAACCCTGAAAAGTGGAGACAAACTCACCAGCCGTTTTGTTGATGGTGAAGTCATTAGTACGGTGGAGTAAATTCCACAGCGAGTAATCTCAATCAGATTGTTGCAGCGCGAAACGCGTCGCGCGCTGCTTAATGATTAAAACTTTTGCAGCATTATCATTTGGCTGGCCACGTCGGCCGCTGGTATTGGCCTATACTTGGCAAGGGGTCCCAACATCAGCACTGACAACATCCTGAACACGGCAATACCGAGACTTTCCAATAAACGGGTGGTTGGTCGATGCCCCAATAGCAAGGAAGGACGAACGTAATTGGCCACCGTCAGTCCTTCTATCTGGGCAATTGCCTGTTCCAGCTCACCTTTGACCCGCAAATAGAAATTATGACTACTGGCATTGGCTCCCACTGATGAAATCCATACAAAACTGACTGCGTTAGCTTGTGCCGCGATTTGCGCTGACTGGTAGACATAATCAAAATCAACCTGACGAAATGCCTGGCGAGTTTTAGCCTGTTTGATCGTGGTCCCTAAACACACGTAGATATGTCGATGCTCGAATAACTCGCAACAATCCGCAAGTTGGGTAAAATCAATTTCTTTCTGCTGTAAACACTGACGCGGGTCTTGCCACGTTGCTTTAGTAATAGTTTGTCGAACCAAACACGTTACCTGAGTATAACGAGGATCAAGTAACAATTGCTGCACTAGCTGCTGTCCAACCAAGCCAGAGGCTCCCAATACCAGCGCTTGATGGTCTGTTATCATGTTGTTTGTCATACTAACGTCATTGGCTTAATATCTACTTTGGATATTACAGCGGAAACCGCAAGCAATCACTTGCTATATTACGCAGTTTTAAGTCATTCTGGATAAATAGCGATTGATCAATATACGTAGTACTGGACTATTATCAGCCCTTTTGGTGAGCATATTTGCTGCGGGTATCAATGCCCAACAAGCCGTTCCAGCACAGGTGATAGCGCCTGTGCCCGCTCGTTCAGGAGTGGATCTAAACGCCATTGATCGCGATACCCGTCCGCAAGATGACTTTTATCAGTTTGCCAACGGCAACTGGTTAAACAAAACCACCATCCCCGACGCCAGTTCTGGCTATACCATTTATAACGAAGTGTATGATGAAGCGGAAAAAACCCTGCGTAATATTATTGAACAGGCGGCTAAATCGGACAATATAAGCGGTACCGAAACCCAGAAAGTGGCCGATTTATTTAACTCGTGGATGGATAAAAAAGCCATCGAAGAACGCGGATTACAACCGTTACAACAAGATATTGAGCGCATTAGGCAAATTAGCAATCAAGCTCAACTGCTGGCTATGTGGGCCGAATTTATCCGCAATCGCATCGACGTTCCTTTTGGCTTTTATATCCATCCCAATCTTAAAAATAACACTGAATATGCGGTTTATTTGAGCCAAGATGGATTAACCTTGCCTGACAGGGATTACTACATCAATCAAACCAATCCGACTTTTGCTGCAATACGCGAGGCCCTACCCCAATTTATTCAAACCATGAATACCTTTGTTGAGCCAACTATGACGGCACAAAGGGCTCAAGCGGTTTATCAGTTAGAGCTATCTATCGCCACATCCCATTGGAGCAAAGTGGATAATCGCAATAATGCCAAAACCTATAACACCTATACCCTCAGTCAATTATCCGAAATAGGCCACAATATTGATTGGCCAAGCTTATTTAACGCGCTTGGTCTGGTCAATATCGAACAGGTCATTGTCACCCAACCCAGTTATTTTCAAGCCATCGATAAGCTGATTAGCGATACCGATCTGAATGTCTGGAAAGATTACCTGATTTATAACCTAATCCGCAGCTATGCGCCTTATCTGCCTCAAGCCATCGATGACAGCAATTTTAATTTTATGGGTAACAAACTGTATGGGCAAAACAAGCAACAGCCTCGCTGGAAGCGGGGTATTAATCTGGTCAACAGCGCGTTAGGTGAAGTGGTCGGTAAACTTTATGTGGAACAACGCTTTCCCGTCACGGCTAAAAAAGAAATGCAACAACTCGTCAGCAATATACTGGCGTCATTTTATACCAGTATCGATCAACTGGAATGGATGAATGAGCAAACCAAAGTATCGGCAAAGCTCAAATTAGCCAAGCTCACCAGTAAAATTGGCTATCCCGAACATTGGCGTGACTATTCCGAGCTAATCATTGTTAAAGACGATCATCTGGGCAATATCAAGCGCATTAGGGCATTCGAATATAATCGTGAGATCAATAAAATAGGTAAACAAATAGATAAGAATGAATGGTTTATGACCCCCCAAACCGTCAACGCCTACTATGATCCAACCCAAAATGAAATCGTATTTCCTGCCGCGCGATTGCAACCGCCGCTATTTCAACCCGATGCTGACGATGCCATTAACTATGGGGCCATCGGGTCGGTGATAGGTCATGAAATCAGCCACGCCTTTGATGACGCTGGTAGTCAATACGATGCCAATGGTAATTTGCGGGATTGGTGGACCGCTGAAGATAAGCAAGCTTTTGAACAGCGCACCGCCCAATTGGTTAAGCAATATAATCAATACTCGCCATTGGAAGGAATGCAGGTCAATGGTCAGCTCACTTTGGGTGAAAATATTGGTGACTTATCCGGTGTAGCAATCGCTTATAAAGCCTATCTGCGCAGTTTAAACAACCAGCTTCCGCCCATAATCGATGGTTTTACCGGACCGCAACGCTTTTTCTTGGGTTATGCGATGTCGCGTAAGGGCAAATATAAACATGAATCTACTGTCAGCCAACTCACCTCCGATCCCCATGCACCGCTAAAATATCGGGTCAATGGCGTTTACCGCAATATTCCCGAATTCTATTTAGCATTCGGCGTGAAAGAAGGCGATGGGATGTGGATAGCGCCAGAAAACAGAGTCAAAATCTGGTAAAGTAAAATAACTATCAGTATTAACAATAATCGCTGGGTTATCCCCATACATCCAATTCAATTTAATAGTGTTTCATTTTATCCCACCAATGCGATAAATAGGCTTTTCCCGATCCGGCACCTGGATGAATTTTAGCCTCATTGATGGAATAAGCGTTTAAGGTTATCGGGACATTATTTTGCACAACCTTAAACACTTCCATAATGATCCTATTTGATATTGGTGATCCATAACGTTTGATAAGGCTGCACTTCCAGCTCCATCATCGAATCATTAAATTCCAACCCGCTAATCAAGTCCATCCAATGGTCGGTACCAATCAAGTTTACATCTGACAATCTCAGCAACTGCGGCGTATCGGTAATATTGCTAATACAAAAGATACTCTGACGGCGGTCAATACTTTGCCGCCAATAACCAAATAGCTGTTCGCCTAACTGCAAGGTAAACTGGGTGGCGTTAGGATGAAATGCTGGTTGCTTAATCCGTAATTCCAGTAATGCTGATAACCGCTGATGCACCTTATGATGCTGGCTATGTGGCGAATCCAGCTCCTCATCAAGCAAATTATAATCCCAGCGATGGCGGTTAATAGAACGGTTCTGATTAGTATTGTTCACCCGTTCGAGATCGTTACCGGTGCCAAGTAAACTATGAATATACAATCCAGGAATACCTTCCAGCCCAAACATAATGGCATGAGCACAAACAAAGCGATCCAGTCCCCACTTATCGGTGCCTTTTACGGTTCCCTGTAGGGCATCAAATAGTGCGATGTTGATCTCATAAGGCTTTTGCTGCCCATTATCCGCCACCCGCCAGGATACCCGACCACCAAACTGCTGCATGGTGGTTAGCAAGGTATTAAGTTCCAGCTCATCCAGTAACCCTTCCGCGGGTCGCAATCCAATACCATCATGTGAGGCAATAAAATTGAAATAGGTCGTGCCATTTTGTGCCGGAGGCATACTCATCATCCAATTTTTTAAATACTGGCAATTGCCGGTAATCAAGGTGTTAAGCAGCAATGGCGGTAACGAAAAGTTATAGATGGCATGAGCTTCATTGGCATTACCGAAATAAGCCAGATTTTCACGATTGGGAATATTGGTTTCGGTAATAATGACCGCGTCCGGCTGGGCATGCTCAATTAAGGTACGTAACAAACGTACCACTTCATGAGTTTGTTCCAGATTGATACAGGGCGTACCTAGTTGCTTCCATAAAAACGCCACCGCATCGAGCCGAAACAAACGCACGCCGTTATCCAGATATTGACGAATAATTGATACAAACGTCAGCAGCACTTGCGGATTACGGAAATCAAAATCCACCTGATCATGACTAAAAGTACACCATACATGCTGTACACCTTTGGATGTAGGCGTTTCACGCAATAACGCTGAAGTTCTCGGTCTGACCACGGTGGACAAATCATCATCCGGTGACGCGGTATAGAAAAAATCACTGCCCTGACCTTCACCTTTAATAAAGTTATCAAACCAGGCACTGCGCGATGAACAATGGTTAATCACCAAATCCGACATTAATCGGTAGTCATCAGCAATCGCGCCAATATGCTGCCAGTTCCCTAAAGCCTCATTCACACTGGAATAATCAATCACCGAAAAACCATCATCGGAACTATAAGGAAAAAACGGTAAGATATGCACGCTATTGATCACCGCTTTACAGCGCTCATTCATAAAACGATGTAAGGTTTGTAACGGTTTCTCGCCATCTTGTTCAATACTGTCACCATAGGTAATCAATACGACGTCATGCTGATCCCAGTGGTTTTGATGAGGCACAATTGGCCGCAAAGATTGGGCAGAATCCAACCTCATTTCGGCCAGTAATTTAGTTCCAATCTGCTCCAGCGATTCCGCCGTTTCCACACCGGCATAAATCACTGCTAAATGATGCAATACACTTTCCTGTAACTGAACGAGCGGCTCCATCATTATTCCTTATATTGTTGGTAATCCAGTTCAACGGCTTCTTTAAGTCGTTCAAGAACGTCCGGCATCGCACTTACCACCCTATTCCAACTAGGAATAAAAGGACGATCCATCGGGTTTTCCAAAAAATTTTGCCCGGCAGTCATAATATTTCGGGCAAACATTTCAACCGCTTTTTCTTCATTATGAATATCCAGTTTTAACCCGTTCATCACCGCATCGTTGTGATAAGTTTCAACAAAGTCCAATGCAATGCGAAAGTACGTTGCCTTGAGTGAGCGGAAAGTTTCACTACTAAAGGTTTGTCCCTGAGTTGCCAGTTTGCGTAACAACGCCTTGGTAATATCAATCGACATTTTGGATAAGCCGGCTGCCTGATCATCCAAAGACAATTCCTGATGCTTGTGATCGTAAGTTTTAGCAATATCCACCTGACACAAACGGTTACTGGCATAGTTACGGTACATTTCCGACAGAACCCCGATTTCCAGTCCCCAATCACTGGGAATACGAATGTCATTTAGTACATCACGTCGAAAGGAAAACTCACCCGCCAATGGATAACGAAAACTGTCCATAAATTCCAGATAAGGGCTGTGACCAACAATAGATTTCAGCGCTCTAAGTAATGGCGTGACCAGCAAACGTGATACGCGACCATTCATCTTGCCATCGGCCACCCGCGCGTAGAAACCTTTACAAAACTCATAGTTAAAATTGGGGTGCGCAACCGGGTAAATCAGTCTGGCTAATAATTCACGGTTATAGGTCAAAATGTCACAATCGTGTAAGGCCACTGATTCCGCTTTACCGGAAGCCAAAATATAGCCCATGCAATACCACACATTACGCCCCTTCCCTAGTTCTCTGGGCGCCAATTCCAAATCGGCAAGCTCGGCATCCAGCGCTTTTAAACGTGGGCCGTCATTCCACAAAATACGATGTTCCTGCGGAAATTTGTCAAAAAACTTCAGGGCATGCCGGTACTGATCTTCACTGGCTCGATCCAATCCCACCACAATCTGCGACAGATAAGGCACATCACATAAATGATTTACAATATTGGGTAGCGCCTCACCTTCCAACTCGGAAAATAACGACGGTAAGATCAATGCCATCGGACGTTTCTCAGCAAACTGAACCAATTCCTGTTCCAACTCTGCGACCGGCCGTTCGGCCAGATTATGTAAGGTGGTTACCACCCCATTTTGATAAAAATCCGCCATTATTTACTCCTAAAATATTGCTGCATAATAATTTCGATACACTCACTCCAGCCCTCAGGGCCGGGTAATGTGCTGGTAAAAAGGTGTTGTATTCGAGCCAACTGAGGGAGTGGTTGTACTGGAGAGAGTATTCTTACTGCGATATTGGCCATCTCCAACATGGCAATATCGTTATGGCTATCCCCGATGGCAATGGATTTATACTGCACATCGCCTTCACCCTGACGGCTAAACTCCTCTACCAACCACTGCATGGCTATGCCTTTATTACATTCACCAGAAACATGAATAAAGCGTCCGCCCTGCAACGGATCGGCGCCTAATGCCACTAAGGCATCGATAAACGCTTCACGCTGTTGTTCATCGCCATGCCATAACACCGGCTCACTAAAATGACGTTCTGCCGCCTGCTCAGCTTGTTGAACCGATAAGCCGGTGGTGTCACAAATACGCTGCACACTCATGGTGGCAAAATGTTCAAATAAGCCGGCAAAATCAGATTCCACTTTCGCTAACAGCGTTAACCAGTGCTGTCGCTCTTTACTAAAGGTTTTAACCCAATACTGTTGATAGCTTTCAGTATTATCGGGTTGCTGGGGAAAATACCCTTGTGGGATAAACACGGCTGCGCCATTCTCAACAATAAAGGGCGCGTCCAAGGTGAGTTCTTGATGCAATTCGTCTAATTCAGCTGCGGTTTTACTGGTATTGGGTACCACCGGTACATTAAGTTGATGTAGTCTAGCTAACGTAGCGTCAGCAGCTTGATGGCTGTAAGTGTCGTGATCCAGTAACGAACCGTCCAAATCAGTAAAAATAATATAACGGTTTTCAAGCATAAGCTTCCTTACTATTGAGTGAGATAATCTGACGATTTTTATCCAGTTTAAACACCTGATCACACCGGGCCGGCAAGGTTTGCAAACCATGTTCAGTCAAACGCTGATAATGCTGGATAAAATCACAAATTTGTCGGGTCGTCATAATATGACTTTGCGCTGCGGGGTCAGTACTGGCGGCAAGCTTCTTCTCCTGTTCCAGCCGCCACTGAAAAACGTGATCAAAACTAGGCGCCTGCAACATCAACCAGTAATCCATCATCTCGTAAAGCGGCTCATAATGAGTCTTAAGTTGCTGGTTGACATAGTGGCGCCATAAACGCCGCTCATCCTGTTCTGATTCAAGACTATTAACCGACTGTTCAAGCTCACTGGCAGACTGCGCCGTCACGCCCCAACACCAGCCTTCGAATATGACAATATCTACCGGTGTTTTTACCACAGGCCAATACATTGACGACAACGGGTTATCCATCGCCTTACTAAATTTAGGTAGCGCCACTTCAGTTCCGGTTTCAGCTAAATGACCAAGAACCAGTTTTGCCATTGCTATATCATGGGTACCGGGTACGCCACGGGTTTGTAGCAATGGATGCACTTTCATTGCCAATTCAGCGCGTTGCTGGCGACTTAAATAAAAGTCATCCAGCGATAGTACCACCACTTTCAGAGCGTGATTCTCGGCCAAATATTGCTGGATGAAATCAGCGAGGGTGGACTTGCCCGAGCCCTGGCAACCATTTAGTCCCACATAAAAGGGTCGTTTTGCACCTTCATGGTGCACGACAAGTTGTTCAGCCAATGGGACATACCACTGCTTGGCTGTATCAATAAAATCATCATTTAGCCTGTGTTTAGTGATAAATTCGGCAAACATTTGCGGGTTCTCCAGTAAATTAAAGGGTATTTTTTATTATTGTGTTAACGCATCCATACCGACTGTTTCAACATTTGTGCCAGCCCCTTAACTTTAGAAGATAAAAGCCCCCACAGCAGAATGCCCTGTCACAACAACAGGCCGATTAATTGGTATAAATATAAAAGGCCAATCAAACGAATTACGCTAATTGACCTTGATGAAATGACTGATTTATTTAATAAGTAACAACAACTGGAGGGTTTGCACTAGAAATGAAGCGGTCAAACGATTGCCAGCAATGCTTGTTGTTTAGCGAGCCAATTGTTTCAGATTACCTATCATCGCCCCAAGTCGGTCGCAATAATCATTCAAACTGCAATTCAATTTTCAGGGTGTGAATTTGTTCGGCTTCCCGCGCTAAATCGGCGGCTAATAAGGGTTGTTCATCTAGCCATTGATCCGCAAAAGTGAGGCTAATAACTGAATTTTTACTTTGTACATCAAGCTTTGGCACGCTGTCATCCTGACGCTGGATATTTAACAACACCGCTAAACGCAGTAAAGCAATCAATTTATACACTTGCCCTGTGTCATATTGATCCAGCTCTGGTAATTCAGCCAGCCGAATTTTTTTACGATGGACTCCCGCCAGCATCGCAAGCAACTCCTGCTGCTCCTGATTAAAACCGGGTAATTCCACTTGTTGCAATATGTAAGCTGAATGACGCTGTACTGCGCGGGAATTAATCTGCAACCCCACTTCATGTAACAACGCAGCCCAACCGAGCATGCTTTTCAATTCGTTATTATCGAGTTGCCACCCAGACTGACATGCATCATACAATTGCATGGTGGTGGCCAGCACACGACGGGCCTGCTCGGTATCCACATCGTAACGAGTTGCGAGACTCTCGGCACTGCGCTGACGAATATCATTACGGGCGAGACCGTCTTCCATTTCATAGATCACGCCTTCCCGCAACGCACTGGTGGAATAGGCCATTTCTGCAATATCAAAACTTTTAAATACGGCGGTTAAGATTGCTAATCCCGCCACAAAAACAGGCTGGCGATCTTCGCCCAAGCCATCAAGCTGAATATCCTCAACCCGATCCGCTTTGCAGCACAGTTCACTAATTTGCGCTAAATCCGCCAGATCAATCGTGCTTTTTTGCGGATTGGCGGATAATTTGGCCGCCACATCGAGAATAGTTCGAATGGTACCGGAGGTGCCAATACAGCATTGCCATCCCAATTTACGGTATTTTTTATCCAGTAATTCCAATTCCTGCTGAGCCGCAGTAACCGCGCGATTAAACCTTTTCTTACTCACATCACCGTTGGCAAAAAACCGTTGGGTATAGCTCACACAGCCCATTTTCACGCTACGCAGTAATAAGGGTTCCAATCCTTCACCGATGATACACTCGGTTGAGCCACCACCAATATCTACCACCAGTCGTTGCCCATCATCATAACTGGTATGCGCGACACCCGAATAAATCAGTCGCGCCTCTTCGATACCAGAAATAATTTCCACCGGATAGGGCATGATTTTACGAGCCGCTTTGATAAAGACTTTGGCGTTTTTAGCCTTGCGCAGAGTATGTGTTGCGACAATCCTGACACTATCAGGGCTAAACCCGGTCAGGCTTTGAGCCATTAGCGCAAGAATATCCAACCCTCGGCTAATCGCTTCATCAGATAACACATCATTATCGTCCAGCCCTTCTGCCAATCTGACTTTTTGTTTAATGGTATGCAGTATTTGTACGGAATCAGCGACTATCCGGGCCACAACCAGATGAAAACTATTCGAACCTAGATCCAGTGCAGCGACTTTGGTTGATTCACGGTTTTCTATATCAGTAAACGCGCTCTCTGGGGCCGGCATATTATTCCTGTTCCAGTGATTTCAAGTAAGTATAGATTTCCTGTTGGGCACGCAACTTCTTACGGTTACCGCGGGGAACATAACGATTGGACTGTTCTTTATCAATAACACGAGCCTTAAGCGTATCCTGAAATTCTATTTCAAGCATATGCAAAATACGCTGTTTGAGTTTTTCATCATACACCGGACAGGCCACTTCCACCCGATGATCCATATTACGCGTCATCCAGTCTGCGGAAGAAATGAATATTTTATGCTCTCCGCCATTCTCAAATACTTGTACCCGTGGATGCTCCAAAAATCGATCGACAATGCTAATTACAAAAATATTATCACTTAAGCCCTGCACGGCAGGCAATAAAGAACACATGCCTCGTACAATGGCGCGAATTTTCACCCCAACCTGACTGGCTTTATACAACTCATCAATAAGCTGCTGATCGACCAGATTATTTAATTTTAGGGTAATACTGGCACTTTTACCTTCACGACTGTTTTGAATTTCTTCGCGGATCAAGGCTAAAATTTTGGCTCGACTGTTCAGTGGCGAAACCTGTAAGTGCTGGAATTTATGCCGACGATAAGGTGCCTGAATAATATCGAACACATTAACAGCTTCCTGAGTCAATTCGGGATTGCGGGTAAACAGACTGTAATCGGTATAAATTTTGGCGGTTTTTTCGTTGAAATTACCAGTACCAAAATGCGCGTATTGTACCAGTTCGCCTTTTTCTTCACGGGTTACCACACACAATTTACAGTGTACTTTTAAAGTAGGGATCCCCAACACCACGCGGATACCGGCATCGGTCATGGTCTTTGACCATTCAATATTGGCCTGTTCATCAAAGCGAGCGCGTAATTCCACGATAACCGTTACGGTTTTACCGTTATCCACCGCATCAATCAGCGAATCGATGATCCGCGATTTATTCGCTACCCGATAAATATTGAGGCGGATATGCCGCACATTAGGATCAAAAGACGCCTGACGCACGAATTCAGTAAAGTGCAGAAAACGGTGATAAGGGTAATACAATAAAATATCACCGTGGCTGATAGCATCAAATACCGTATCAAAGCGATTAAACTCGTTGGTGCTAATCGCTGGCATTTTCGGATTGGTTAAATAGGCTCTGCCAGTATTAGGAAAGCCGATAAAATCTTTAAAATTACGATAAGGTCCACCACCAATCAGCCCCTCATTCGAGCCTATGGCCAAGCTTTTCTTCAGATACGTGAGCATGTCCAGCGGCATCGCACTATCGTAATTAACCCGCACCGGCTCAGCGCTTAAGCGTTGTTTCATACTGTCGGACATTTTATCGACAAAGCTCTCATCAATTTCATCATTGATGGAATACTCCGCATCCCGAGTCATTTTAAACGAATAGGCTTGCAAGGAATCAAAACTAACAAAGCCCCGTAATACATCTTCCAGACACAGTTTTATAATGTCATCGAGCAAAATAATATGTTTACGCTTTTTGCTCTGTTGAGGGGGAATGACAATAAAGCGAGACAATGCCTGACTGGGTACCTCCACCGTCGCGTATTTAGTTGAACGATTTTTACGATGGATCGCCACAAATAAGTAAGTACTGGAACCATTCAGACGTTTAACCAGATCCACCTTACGGTGTAACAATACCGGTGAAATATGGCGCAACACTTTGTTTTTAAAGTAATCTCTTAACCAATTACTTTGATATTCATTTAATTCCTGATGGGTTATGACATAAATGTTGTAACGCTTGAGTTTGGCAATGACGTCTTTGTAGATATGGTCAAACTCTTCGGTGAGCTGCACCACCTTGCGTTGTATTTGCAGCATTAAGTTTTTGGTTTGCTGGGCAGCGTGATGTTCACCATTGTTCGACTGGATCAGCAGTTGGCGCTTTACTTCGGCAAAACGCACGCGATAAAACTCATCCAGATTATTGGAATAAATCCCCAAAAAACGGATCCGCTCAATAATAGGATTGTTCACATCACTTGCTTCTTGCAAGACTCGCTGATTAAAGGCGAGCCAGCTTAATTCCATTGGAAAGTAAGGCGATGCATGCAATGTCATAGTATTAACCGATTCTGATACAACAAAAATTACCGTTATCCTGACAATAATCTATGTCTTTTTTATGACAGGTGACAGAAATATTGCAATTAAATGACAGTTAAAACCCTTATCCCAACTGAATGATGGAATAAGGGCGAGATCACCTGCACTGAATTAAACTTTAAATTGGCTAACGATCTTTTTCATATGATCGGCACGCTGTTTGAGCTGCTTGATTTCCAGCTGCTCATTTTCGGCATTTTCATGAATACTGGCGGCGGTATCGGCAATAATTTGTGCCGATTCATTAATATGCTCCACCACTGACGATTGCTCTTCTGTTGCCGAGGCCACCTGATGATTACCATCACTAATACTGTCAAACTTGGATTTAATCGACGCCAGTGATTGAGTGGCGTCCTGCGCCCGTTTGGCTAAATCAATACTGCTTTGAGCCCCCTGACGAATAGCGCTCAGCGAGTGTGAAGCGGCACTTTGCAATTGTTCGATTTGACTACGGATCTCGGTGGTAGAATCCTGCGTCCGACTGGCAAGCGTTCGCACTTCATCAGCGACCACCGCAAAACCACGCCCTTGCTCACCAGCACGGGCCGCTTCAATGGCTGCATTAAGTGCCAACAAATTAGTTTGCTCAGAAATACTGCTAATGGCTTCAACCACTGAGTTAATTGATTCAGCCTGACTGGCCAGATTGGCGATAGCGGTTTCGGTTTGCCCCATAGACTCGGCTAATTGGTTCATCGTATTGGAAACTTGCTCAATAACTGCGTTGGTTTCGTGGATGTCGGTGACGGCCAACTCCGTTTCGGTGGCGGTTTTATGCGCGACTGAGGACACTTCGGCGATGGTATGCCCCATTTCGTTCATTGCAGTCGCAACCTGTTCAGTTTGACCTCGTTGATCCTGAGCATATTGCACCGACAGGTTAGAAAAGTTATTCAAATGCTCAACACCTTGATTGATAGCATTTTCTGCCGTTTTAATTTCCACCACTAAACTGCTAAAACGCTGCATGATGGCGTTAAAACCGGTGGCCAAGTGACCCACCTCATTATCAAAGGTATCATCCAGTCGCTTGGTCAAGTCACCACCATCACCAGACATCTTCAGTAATTTATCCCCAACGTCTTGCACCGACCCACTGACCTGGCGAGCAACAATAAAAGATAAACCAATAAAACCGATTGCAATCAAGATGCTGACGCCAATGGATAACCACACTACACCATTGACCTTATCGTCGATCTCCGCTTTAGGCAGGATAGTTACCAACTTCCAACCAATTTGGGGCAAATCAGCCACGGCTAAATAAACATCGTCTCCCGCGATATCACTTTCAAACAGATTAAAATCACCACTGGCACGACTAATTTGTGCCGCGACATTACGGTAAGTTCCTATTTGACTTAGCTTTTGGTCGAGTAATTGGCTATCACGATGCGCCGTGATCAAGCCGTCACGGTCAACCAAAAACATGTAGCCATTTTCCCCTACCCGCGTTTGCTTGACCATACTGGTGATACTGGAAACGTCATAGCCTAATCCCGCAACACCAAGCACTTTTCCACTTTGGGTTTTAGCTAAAACATTTACGAACAAGGTCAATTTGTTATTTTGCTCATCAACGTCAATGGCAAGTCCCAAATCCTCGCGCTTGCGCAGGACATCAAAAAACCAGCTATCCCGTTCAACCGTTTTTGAAACGGTTTTAAACAAACCATCATTGGTATAGTAATTATTACTATTCGCAGAGACCCAAAAAACCTGTAAGGCTCCATTTTCCTGCACAAAACGATTGAAATAGCTTTTAATATCATCCAGTTGCTGAGTGTTTTCTCCAGACTCTATCCACTGTTGCACCAGATTATTTTGCGCAATTCCCTGTGACAGGGTAATCGGTACCTGTAACTCGGCCATAATCTGTTCTTTGACTCGATTAAGCGTATTGGGCAGATGTTCATTTTCGGTGACATCGTAAAACATCGAGGAAAACTGGCTAATATTGATTAACGATGAAAATAACGTAGTAAAGAACAACGCTAGCGCCATTGCTCCTGCGACAGCGGTTCTGATCTGGAGTTTGCGTAAACTAAACATAATTTGGAAGGTCTCAGCAGTATAAACACGTTAAGCTTAATACTTATCGTCGCAATGAGGTAATAATTAAAGGAAAAACAATTACTAAGCTTTCAATTCAGTATTGGATAGTTGTTGACGATATTCCCTGACTCCAACCCCCATCCAACGCTTGAATGCTTTAGCAAAAGCACTGTCATCGGAATAGCCTAATAATGCCGCAATATCCGCTTGGGTATGGCGTTGTTCCGCTAACAGCTCTATCGCACGTTTTTTACGCACCTGCTCAGCGATGGCTCGAAAAGAGGTCTGATAATCTGCCAGTTTGCGGTTTAAATGACGTTCACTTATCGCCAACACCGCCGCTACTTGAGTACGACTTAAACGTGGTTGTTGCTGCAATAATGCAACGATTTGGTCCTTTATGGTTTGTGGTTGCAAACGTTTGAGTTGTTCCTGCGCCAAACGATGCATATGCTGTTGCACCGCCTGACTCCCGCTAGTTAACGGCTGACGCCAATATTGTTCGGATAATTTGACATAATTATCAGACTGATTGAACACAATTTTATCGCAGCCAAATATGTCTTGATAAGTCTGTAATTCACCGACTTGTGCATGTTCAAACCCCACCTCCTGAGGCGCAAATTCGTCCCCCACCAGCCATCTGGCACCAACTACCACGCTGGATAAAATCGCCTCAATTCGGGTACGGCGGGCAACATTAAACTGGGCCTGATAACTTAATTTACGCATGCTGCCACTACTGGAATAGCGGAACGTTCCACCTTCACCAATTAATGCCGAGTAGGTCACCAAACCTTCTACTGCCGTGGCCAAATTAGGGCTGCTTAACAATAAAAATCCCACCATATCGTAATTAGCCGGCTGTAACGCACGACCAATTGTTAACCCAATATGTGGATCCTTCGATTGCTGTTCGATAGCTTGCCAAAACCTATCCTGCTCAACCATGGGCAATCGTTCCTCAGCGTTGATCTGATTAACCCGCTGAATAATGGATTGCGGCAATTGCACTCCCAGGCCTGGCAATAGGCCTAAAATTGCTTTGCTGAAACTGGGCGTGACGGTTGTCATGGTCATAAACGACCTCCTTTGTCCCATATTAACTAGTTTGTGTCCCAACAGGCTAGAGCATAGCGAAAATAAATTGGTTAACATGGCCTTAACAAAAACTTGAAGTTGAGTAAATTGTCGATGTTACCTTATGCAGTCATTGGTTCTGGCCCGATGGGACTTTGTACCGTTCGCCGCCTGGCGGAAGCGGGTTTACCGGTTATCGGTTTTGAGATCAACCACGATGTAGGTGGTTTATGGGACATCGATAGCCCCACCAGTACCATGTACCAATCGGCTCATTTAATCTCGTCCAAGCGAATGACCGAGTTCGCTGATTTTCCAATGGATGACGATGTCGCCACTTACCCTCGCCATGACCAGTTACGTCGCTATTTTCAGGACTATGCCAAACATTTCGATTTGTATCGCCATTATCGTTTTAATACCAAAGTCGAAAAACTGGAGCCAAAAGGCGATATCTGGCAGGTCACCGTTAGCCATAATGAACAAAGTGAAACCATTGAATGTGCCGGTGTATTGCTGGCCAATGGCACTTTGCATCATCCTAAGCGGGCGGACTTTGCCGGTGAATTTGAGGGTCAACGGATCCATAGTAGCGAATACCGGCATGCCGATATATTTGCCGATAAACGGGTATTGTTGGTGGGCTGTGGTAATAGCGGTTGTGATATCGCAGTCGATGCGGTTCACCGTGCCAAATCGGTGGATATGGTAGTACGCCGTGGTTATTATTTTTTGCCCAAATTTGTCGGTGGTAAGCCTACCGATACACTCGGCGGCAAGATCAAATTACCCAATAAACTCAAGCAAATTGTCGATGGTACGTTAGTGCGACTAATTTCCGGCAAACCCAGTAGTTTTGGTTTACCCGATCCTGACTACAAAATGTATGAATCTCATCCGGTGGTCAATTCGATGTTTTTACATCACATCGGCCATGGTGATATTAAAGTGCGTCCTTCCATTGATAAATTGACGGCACATGGTGCCACGTTCGTCGATGGTCAGCAGGGTGACTATGATTTAATCCTTGAAGCCACCGGTTACAAGCTGCACTACCCCTTTATTGAGCCGCAACATCTTAATTGGCAGGGCGATGCGCCACGTTTATACCTGAACATCTTTACTCCACAACACAACAACCTGTTTGTAATGGGGATGGTGGAAGCTTCCGGCTTAGGTTGGCAAGGTCGCGATGAACAGGCCAAACTGGTGAGCCAATTTATTTTGGCACAACAAAATAATAAAGCGGTAGCCGACAAGTTTACCCAAACAGTCAAAAAGTTAGCCAATCAACGTATCGATGGTGGCATGAACTATTTGAATGTCGAACGTATGGCCTATTACGTGCATAAAGGCGATTATTTAGCGGCTCTGGCAAACGCCCAACAACAACTCAAACAAGGTCATTAGTATGTCTGATTCGAGTTTGCTCGCGCTTAATCTGATTCTGGCTCTGATGATGTTCGGAATTGCCTTAAGCCTGAAAGTTGAAGACTTCAAACGGGTTTTTAGCCAACCCAAAGCCCCATTGACCGCCATCGTAGCCCAATTTGTTCTGTTACCCGCCAGTAGTTGGTTGTTAACCATCCTGCTGCCACTGCCGGCCGAAGTTGCCCTAGGGGTGATTCTGGTAGGTTGTTGTCCGGGGGGAAGTTTTTCCAACATCATGACTTATTTGAGCAAGGGCAACACCGCATTATCGGTAAGCATTACTGCACTATCCAGTTTAGCTGCCGCAGTGATGACGCCGTTTAACTTTGTATTGTATAGCAGCTTAAACCCTGAAACCGCTGCGCTACTAAAAAGTATTCATGTACCAATCCAAAGTGTATTGATGATCGTGTTATTAGTCTTGGCCTTGCCTTTATTGCTTGGGCTGATCACCGCCTACTATGCGCCCCGTTTTGCCGAACGCAGCCAAGGTGCTTTTAAGATTATCTCGTTGCTCACCTTAATTGGCTTTGTGATTGCGGCACTTAGCCAGAATTGGCAAAAATTTTCGGCGGGCGCCAATATTTTTATGGCAGTAGTGATTCTGCATAACGGGATGGCATTAGGGATTGGCCGTTTAACCTCATATTTTATGGGGCTAAATACCCCAGATACCCGCGCTGTCACCCTAGAGTTAGGTATTCAGAACTCGGGGCTGGGGCTGGGGATTATTTTTACTTTTTTCAGCCAATTATCCGGTATGGCAATAATTGCTGCGTCGTGGGGTATATGGCATCTAATCAGTGGGCTGAGCCTAACCTGGTATTGGCACAGAAAACAGGAAGCATAATATGCGTATGAAAGTATTGATTACCGGCAGCCAAGGCTATTTAGGTCAAAAGCTTTGCGCCTTATTAACAGATTTTGCTGACGTATATGGCATTGATATCGTCGATAGCGATACGACGGCTTACCAATATAAAAAAATGGATATTCGCTCCCCTGACGTGGCGGAGTTGATCCAGCAAGAACGCATTAGTCACGTGGTTCACCTGGCCTCCATTGTGCAACCTGGCAACGATCGTCAACGAGATTTTGATATTGACGTTAATGGTACCCGGAATTTACTTGACGCCTGCGCCCAGTCCTCGGTGCAACATATTACCGTGACCAGTAGTGGCGCTGCTTACGGCTATTATGCCGATAATCCGCCATGGCTGCGGGAAACGGATAAAATTCGGGGTAATTACCATTTTGCCTACAGTTATCACAAACGCTTGGTGGAAGAAATGCTGGCTGAATTTAGTCAGACTCACCCACAAATTGCGCAACTGATCCTGCGTCCCGGCACTATCTTGGGCAAAAATACCAACAACCTAATCACTAACCTGTTTCATAAAAAACGACTATTGGCGATACGCGGCAGCAAATCCCCCTTTGTCTTTATTTGGGATGAAGATGTAGTGGAAGTAATTAAACGGGGTGTTTTGACTAGCAAAAGTGGTATTTACAATCTGGCGGGTGATGGTGCCATGAGCATTCAACAAATTGCGAGTACATTAGGTAAGTCCAACCTGACTTTGCCAGCCGGTTTACTGCAAGCAGCGCTTTGGCTCGGTAATAAACTCGGCCTGACCCGTTACGGTGCCGATCAAATTGATTTTCTGCGCTATCGCCCCGTACTGGATAATACCGCTCTGAAAGAACAATTTGGTTTCACACCGAATATGACTTCAGAACAGGTCTTTGAGTTTTATGCTCGCCATCAGGGATTGATTGAATGACCGATAAACGCGTTGCAATTATTACCGGTGCAGCATCTGGGCTGGGGCTTGAGATGGCACGGCAGTTAGCCTCCAGCCATCAGTTATATTTAATTGACCTCGATTTGCCCCGCCTGGAACAATACTGCGGCGAAATATCCGCCAATAGTCGTTATTTTGCCTGCGATCTGGCCAGTTCACAGGCAATTGAGCAACTAATACAAGACATTAACGCCTTAACGCCCGATATTGCGTTGCTAATCAATAATGCCGGAATAACCCATCGTTCATTAGCTAAGATAACGAAGCAGCAGGTTATTGAGAAAGTCATGCGGGTGGACTATTTTGCCCCCGTACAACTCACTCAAGGGCTATTACCACTGTTAATTGATGCCCAGACGAAGGTGGTTAATATCAGCTCCATGGCGGGGTGGATGCCTGTTATAGCGCGTGCCGGTTATTGCGCCGCCAAATCGGCACTGCATCAATATTTCGAGACTTTTCGGGCTGAAATGACCCCACAAGGTGTCAAGGTGTTAATGGTCTATCCGAGCTTCGTGGACACCCCAATTGAACAAAATGCCCTAAGCGGCAGTGGTGGAAGTACTCGTCATGCTCGTTCTACAGTGGGTAAGATGCGTTCTAGTCATTGGACGGTGGCTCAAATTGTCAAGGCGATTAATCGTGGCGACGAACGGTTATTTCCAGATAAGTTTACCTATTTTTCAAGTTTGCTTTATCGCCTTTGGCCATCGCTCTATATCCGTATGATGAGTAAACGTTTTGCATCAGAATTTGAGGAACACTAATGGCTTGGATTTGGATTGGCTGTTGTATTATTTTTGCCTTCGGGATCGAAGCCATGACCGGCTTTGGCAGTATTGTTCTGGCATTATCGCTGGGGGCATTGGTAATGGATATACCTACATTGGTGCCACTATTGGTTCCACTGAATATTCTAATGACCGCTCCGCTAACTTATCGTTATCGACAACATATTCAGTTTACATTATTACTGACTCGGGTATTACCTTGCATGGTATTGGGCACATTGATAGGTGTGTTACTGACCCCATATATCCCTGCTGCATTGGCAAAACTGCTATTTGCAATATTAATTATCTGGTTTTCTGCCCGCGCCTTATTACGTAAAACCCCACCACCGTTAAATGAGAAAAAACGTAATTTAACCATGACTGCCGCCGGCATTACCCATGGATTATTCGCCTCAGGGGGACCATTACTGGTTTATGCTCTGGCACGCAGCCAGTTAGGCAAAGTGGAATTTCGCGCCACCTTACTGTGTGTCTGGTTAAGCTTAAATGGTTTGCTGACTGGCTGGTTTATCTGGCATGGTGAGTTAAGCAATCAATTGGAACGCTTACTCATGCTGGCACCCTGTGTATTAATTGGTGCCCTGCTCGGTAATGCATTGCATCACAAGGTTCAGGAAGGAGTATTTTTACGTTTAGTGTTTGGCTTATTGCTACTCGTGGGTTTACTGCTTACGGTAACGTCCATCATTAACCTTATCGGTTGAACTTCTGGTAAATCAGATTTCAACTTTTTCATATTCCCGGTTAAGTGCCGGGATGTGGATCTTAACCACACTGGAATCCGCTTTACTAATATAATAAATTAACGACGGTGCCCCTCCGGTAACGGATACCACATCACAATCATATTGACCGGCGGGGACAGTAATTTGTGCCTCTCCAGTTTTCTGTACTGAGATCACTTTGACTTCTTCATCCTGACCATTGAACCAGTTAAAATACAGTGGTTTGTTGGAGTAATTAATTGCCTGAATCACTCCCAGTACACTTGCACGTTCATAACTGAATGCCGGTAACCAACGATCGATGGTCAGTTTACCCTGCTGATGAAAAGGTCGACGGGCCATATCCGAATGGCCGGTAACATGGTTATCGGCAAAGTTAAGTTGAATATCCACCGGTTTATTGATCGCACCGCTCATGCGCATTTGCAGCGGCTTAAGCGTATCGGCATCGGCCCATACTTTTACAATAGTATTAATATTTTGCTGTTCCAGCATGTTGATTTCCGTTATCTCAACCTGCTCCTTTTTAACAATTAAATCCTGAATGGCATAACCGGCTTCCTGACCTTGCTGCATGATACGGAATTTGGTTTTACCACTGGTCAATTTTTCATGTTCAAACGGTAATGGCGTAACATTAATAGCAGTCTGAGGTTCAATCATCAGCTTTTCAGTACTCGGCCCCTGTTGGCTATATGTCACCGCATAAACATCACCATAACGGGATTCGTCGATACTTTGTGCTTCCCCACCGGACAAATGGACCAGCATTGGTGTGGTATTACTGTGTCCGACGATTAATGCGTTTTGCTGCTGTTCATTAAGCATCGCTGCCACCGTCGGCAGTTCATTAGCCTTGTACACAATTATCGGCAATTCAAATTGCTCGGCGGTAGGTTTAGCCGTTTGTTCTGTACGTTTGTAGTCGGTGCTATAAACGGCTTTAATATTCTTGTCTTGCAAGAACTTGGCGAGGTTTTTTGCCCGTTTTAGCCCTTTTGGACTCAGGGCCGGATCGGATGTTGCAGATTCAAGTTTTTCAGCATGGCGGGTGAAATACAGGGTGAAATCAGCGGCGCTAGCAACATTAAACACCATAATACAAAACAGACTGATAAATAGTCGCATGTTCATCCCTCATGATTTCCCGAAGGAAAATCTTAATGGAATAATCAGTTTTGGTAAACCTATATAAACGGTGGGCTGGATAAGCCACCTCTTTGATCACGCGCTTTTCTGATTTAACAACAAGGCACTGCAATTTATAGTCCGGTGGTACCTGCTATACACCGCCATTTAAAAAGGGCATAAATGCCCTTTTTTAACTTATGAACGTCCGCCAAATTTCTTTTTATGGTGGCTCATTAAACGCCGGCGATTACGAATTTGAGTTAAACTCATTTCGTTTTTCTTCCCTTCAAAAGGATTCGCCCCTTCACGGAATTCAATTTTTATCGGTGTGCCCATGGTTTTCAGGGAACGACGATAATAGTTCATTAAAAAGCGTTTATACGAATCTGATAAGTCTTTGACTTGATTACCGTGGATAACAATAACCGGCGGGTTATAACCACCAGCATGAGCATATTTCATTTTAACCCGACGTCCACGCACCATTGGCGGCTGGTGATCAGCCTGAGCCATTTCCATAATTCGGGTTAACATTGCAGTACCGGCTCGATTAGTGGCAGAGGCGTAGGCTTCTTGTACCGACTCGAACAAATGTCCGACACCGGTACCATGTAAAGCAGAAATAAAATGTAAGCGGGCAAAATCAATAAAGCCAAGTCGTCGATCCAACTCGCGCTTTACATCATCTTTAACATCCTTATCCAGACCATCCCATTTATTCACGGCCAATACCAACGAGCGTCCGGCATTAAGCACAAAGCCTAATAGGCTCAAATCCTGATCAGTGACCCCCTCACGGGCATCAATCACCAGCAACACCACATTGGCTTCTTCGATTGCTTGTAAGGTTTTGATAATCGAGAATTTTTCTACCGCTTCTGACACATTTCGGCGGCGCCTTACTCCTGCGGTATCAATCAGAATATATTCTCGTTCATCCCGCTCCATCGGAATATAAATACTGTCGCGAGTAGTACCGGGTTGATCAAATACAACCACCCTGTCTTCACCTAAAATTCGGTTCGTTAAGGTTGATTTACCCACATTGGGTTTACCCACAATGGCCAATTTAATCGGTGATGCTTGCAAACGCTCAAGCTGCTTTTCGGCATCTTGTTCATCCAGCGTATCGGGCTCTTCTACAACCTGCATATCCGGAAATTCATCAGCCAATGGCGCTAAACAGGATTGTAGTAATTGCAATACACCCCGTCCGTGAGCCGCTGCGATTTGATACACATCACCTAATGCCAGCGCATAAAACTCAGCACTTTCGCTGTCACCGTCAATCCCATCAACTTTATTGGCGACCAGAAAAACTTGTTTGTTTTGCTGACGCAAATGATTGGCAATCGCTTGATCCGACACGGTAATCCCCGCGCGCGCATCTACCAAGAATAACACCACGTCGGCTTCATCAATGGCCATTAATGATTGTCCGGCCATTTTAGCGTCGATGCCTTCTTCGTCACCGCTAATACCGCCGGTATCAACTACGATAAACTGCAAGCCTTCATACTTGGCCTGACCGTATTTACGATCACGAGTCAGTCCCGGAAAATCCGCTACCAGTGCGTCTCGGCTACGCGTCAGACGATTAAATAATGTCGATTTACCCACATTAGGGCGACCAACCAGAGCAACTACAGGTAACATAACTTTTCCCAAAAACAAAAACGGCTCGGAGCAAACTTCGAGCCGTCAAATAACATACTTTATACGGCTATATTAAGGTGTTTCTACCGCAAATATATCGCCACCACGGGTTTGAGTATAGATGATTCGGCCATCTACTACCGGGGTGGTGTAAATGCTTTCATCTTCATCATCATCGCCTAAATCTATGCGTGCAACAATGTTGCCATCAGCTTGATTAAGCCAGTGCACAAAACCATATTTATCACCTATCGCCAGATAAGATGAAACTGGAGCTGCGCCAGTTAGCAACCGAGAGCGCAATCCGCCCTGACTCCATAACTCCACACCAGTTCGACGATCCAGTGCATAAACGACACTGTCATTATCCACTACGAATAATGAATTACCCTCAATAACAATATTGCGGTAGGACTTATACTCACGTTTCCAGATAATCCGGCCACTGCGTAATTCTACGGCAGCCAAGGTACCATCAAAAGAGACCACATAAGCGATACCACCTAATATCAACGGTTGTACATCAATATCTGCAATCCGATCCAGTTCGGTTGAACCGGTTGGCGACGCGATGACTTGTTCCCAGGCCACTTGCCCGGATTCGGCTAAAACCACCGCTAATTTACCCATTGCGGTACCGACGATTGCGCCACCACCAGCCAAGGTTGGTGTCGACACACCGCGCAATGACAATGGGGGGACTTCAGATTCGTAACGCCATTTTTCTTCACCGTTTTCGGCATCTAATGCAAACATGATCCCGGCGGTGGTATTGACCACCACTAAGCCCGTATCCACAGCAGGAGAAGCAATGACTTCGCCGTTAACATGAACTTGCCAAACCACATCACCGGTTTTTTCGTCTAAGGCGATAACCGATCCGTTTTCAGTGCCCATAAAGACTTTTTCGTAGGCGACTACCAAGCCACCCGCAATCCGGGCCGATTCGCCATCGTTCCACAACTTAGTGACACCGGAAAACATGCCATCATCTTTGAATTCAGACAGGTTCTTTTCCCACAACTGTTTGCCACTTTGTTTTTCAAAAGCTTTGACTAACCCATGACGATTAGCGGCAAAAACCTTGCCGTACCCCACTACAGGCGTTAAACGGGAGAAATAATCACTCACTCCATCTCCCACTTCATGCTGCCAAACCACTTTAGGTTCAAACAGCGCTTTAATCGGCTTTAACTGACGAATTTTTAGTTCTTCTTCATCAGCAAACCAATTGGAAATAGTGGTACAGCCACCCAAAGTCGCCAATAAAACTACTGCTAATACAATCCGTCTCACGGCGATCCCCTTACTCACTTGCGGCTGCCAGATTATCCAACTTCAATTGTAACAGCGGATTGTTAGCATTCAGTTCCAAAGACTGGCTGTAAGCTGCGCGAGCTTGATCGATTTTGCCCTGTTTAACCAACACATCACCTTTTACTTCATCGGCCGTTGCCGCAAACGCTGGGAGCTCAATACCCGCCAAGGTAGCTAACGCATCATCGAATTTTTCAAGTTGCAACTGTACTCGGGCTAAACGTATTTGCACGGTGCCTTTAATGGCCGCGTTTTCAGCATGCCCGGTCGCCCACTGCAACTGTTTTTCGGCTTCAGCATAATCTTTACTATCAACCGCTTTTTTGGCTAGTTGTAATGCAGTTAACAGCGCATAGCTGTTATCCGGATTCTGTTTAATAAACTCAGCTGCCTGGGTAAAGCCTTTATCACCGCTTTCCAACTCGCCCATTAATTGTTCATATTGACTGGACGCTGCTTCACGCTCGGCAATTTGTTGCTCGTTATAATGACGCCATCCCCACAGGCCGCCTAAACCAATAACGGCACCTAAAATAATGGCAGTGCCATTTTCTTTCCAGAATCGTTTAATTGCTTCTACTTGTTGTTCTTCTGTGCTGAATGATTCCATTTTTTCCTCTTACTTCTTATTGGCCAACAGCGAAACAAATTCGTCTGTGGTAACCCTGATTTGTTGTTTATCTTCGCGCAAATATTTCAATGTTAATTGCTTGGATGCCGCTTCATCTTCACCGATTAGCAAGGCAAACTCAGCGCCACTGGCATCGGCACGTTTCATTTGTTTTTTAAAATTACCGCCACCACAATGGGTCATTATACGGTAACCCTCTAACTGATCTCGCAACTGTTCTGCCACTTGCATGGCATAACTCTCGGCTAAATCGCCCATCGCAGTCACATAAATATCCACGGGTGCAGCCACTGCATCAGTTAAGTTGAGTGCTTCGAGCATTAATACTAAACGTTCTAAGCCCATTGCAAAACCGACACCGGGAGTCGCTTTACCACCTAACTGCTCAACTAAGCCGTCATAACGGCCACCGGCACAAACCGTTCCCTGAGCGCCTAAACTGTCAGTCACCCACTCAAAAACAGTACGATTATAGTAATCTAATCCACGTACTAAACGAGAATTAACCCGGTATTGGATGCCTAATTGATCTAATCGTTCACACAATGCAGAAAAATGTTGATCAGATTCTTCATCCAAATAATCCAATAAACTCGGTGCATCGCTAATCGCCTTTTGTACATCCGGTTTTTTACTGTCCAATACCCTTAACGGATTGGCATGCAGACGTTTTTTGCTGTCTTCATCGAGCTGCTCCTGGCGTTCAGTTAAATAAACGACCAAGGCTTCTTTATATTTGGCACGCGCCTGATTGGAGCCCAGAGAATTTAATTCAAGGGTAACATGTTCCGCCAATCCCAGCTTTTTCCATAAACGGGCCGTCAGCATAATGATTTCAGCATCAATATCAGGGCCGTTGAGACCAAAGACTTCGACACCGAACTGATGAAATTGACGGTAACGGCCTTTTTGTGGACGTTCATGACGAAACATCGGCCCCATATACCATAGACGCTGCTGCTGATTGTAAAGCAAACCGTGCTGATTACCGGCACGAACACAACTGGCGGTACCTTCTGGCCGCAACGTCAAACTGTCACCGTTACGATCATCAAAGGTATACATTTCTTTTTCAACGATGTCCGTCACTTCACCGATAGACCGTTTAAACAAATCGGTACTTTCCACGATCGGCATACGAATTTCCTGATAGCCATATTGGGCCACCAATTCACGAAGCGCTGACTCTAGATATTGCCATACGCCAGACTGGCTTGGCAGGCAATCATTCATCCCCCGAATGGCCTGAATTTGCTTACTCACTCACTATCCATCTTTGAAAATTTTAAAGCGCAGGATTATATACTCATTAGCGATTAATCAATAGTGTTGATTGCAATCTGGTTTTGCTCATCCAGCTTAGCGGCTTTGGCACGAATGCGTTTTTCTAATTGCTCAACTAAATCATCATTGCTTAAACGCTCTTTCTGCCGTTGTCCATCCACGTAATAACCACTCATATTACGAGCACCGGTTAACCCTAGATCCGACACTTCGGCCTCGCCCGGCCCGTTGACGACACAGCCAATAATAGATACATCCATCGGCGTTAATACATCTTCTAAACGTTGTTCCAGCTGATTCACCGTATTGATTACATCAAACTCCTGGCGTGAGCAGCTTGGGCAAGCGATAAAGTTGATCCCACGGGAACGAATACGTAACGACTTTAGAATATCAAAGCCGACTTTAATTTCTTCCACCGGATCAGCCGCTAAGGAGATACGAATCGTATCGCCAATACCTTCGGCCAGTAGCATGCCTAATCCAACTGAGCTTTTCACTGCACCGGCACGCAAGCCTCCGGCTTCGGTGATCCCCAAATGCAGTGGCTGATCAATTTTTTGGGCTAATAATCGATAGGCGCCTACGGCCAAAAACACGTCAGAGGCTTTCACACTGACTTTAAACTGGTCAAAATTGAGCTTATCCAGAATGTCCACATGCCGCATGGCTGATTCCATTAGCGCCTCCGGCGTGGGTTCACCATATTTTTCCTGTAAATCCCGCTCCAGTGAGCCACCGTTAACCCCAATACGAATCGGGATGTTTTTATCCCGAGCACAGTCGACTACCGACTTAATCCGCTCAAGATTACCAATGTTTCCGGGATTAATACGTAAACAGTCCACCCCGTATTCAGCAACTTTTAAGGCAATACGGTAATCAAAATGAATATCGGCAATTAACGGTATATCCACTTGCTGCTTGATGAGCTTAAAGGCTTCCGCCGCATCCATAGTGGGAACAGAAACCCTTACTATTTCGCCTCCAACGGCTTGAATACGCTTAATTTGCGCGACCGTGGCAGCCACATCGGTAGTGAGTGTATTGGTCATGGATTGCACCGCGATTGGTGCACCATCACCAATTGGCACGTTCCCCACGTTAATGCGAGTGGATTTACGACGTTTTATTGGAGATTCTGCAAACATGACTATTCCTGTAAAGGCAGGGTAAATCTGGCGGTACGACCGGCCGGAAATTGCGACATATCAAACTGTTCACCCGCATACGACACTTTTACTGACTCCGGTACCGCAACAGTAACTTGAAACGGCGGTATACCGGTGACCGGCATGACCCGTCCGGAGACTTTAATTCCGTAAGCGATAGCCTCACCTGTTGCATCAATAATATTAATCCAGCAGTCTTCAGAAAATTCAAAAACCAGTTCTACCGGGTCGGCCAAATCTTGCGTTGGCGTGACGTCCTCTGCGACCTGATCAACAACCGATTCATTTGACTGTTGCTCCAGACTTTCATTTGCCAAATCAGCTGACTCGGACACATTATCAACAGCATTATCGTTAACGACTGTGTCTGTAACCGAGTCGTCTGACGAGTCAGGACTATCTTGCTCTAGCGCTGATGGTTCAACCAATGCATCATCATTCACTGCAGATTGCACAGCGTCACTGGTGTTATTAGCTGGTTCGACTTGATTGGCCACGCTATCTTTTTGCAGGTTCTTTTCGGTTTGGGTATTCGGATAAGTACGCTCGGTAAGCTCGTCTTCACCGGATTGTTGTAACCACCACATTACCGATAATGCGATTAAAATGGCTAAAATAACATAAGTCACCATCATTAGGCGGTCATCGCTAGCCTGACGTGCTACGCGGCGAGAAAAGCTCTGTAGTTTGGCTGGCTCTTTACTAGCCCGATTAATTTGATCAAAGGCTTCCAATACCTGTTGTTCTGATACTTTGACCAACTTTGCATAACTTTTTAGATAGCCTTTGGTAAAAGTTAACGAAATAGTGGTGTCATAATTATCGCTTTCCAGATCATTAATCATATATTCACGCAGGTTCAGACGCTGAGCGACTTGCTCTGCACTGAGATTCATCGCCTTACGCGCTGCTTGTAATAGTTGTCCTGGACCCTGAATAACGGGTTGCTCTACTTGTTGTTCTTCACTCATTACCGACACTTCTTCGCTACTTAGGCGCATTAACGCGCAATTTCATACCGGAATAAATGGCTCCGGCATCTGTTAAATGGTTCCACTCCAGCAATTTTGCCATCCGCACATTGTATTTTAGTGAGATGCGATAAAGGTTTTCACCGGCTTTCACCGTATGATATTTAGCTCCCTCATCTTCTGCTGTAGGTTCTGATTTATTAATACTCTCGCTCTCATCAGCAATCGACTGACCAACAGCCGGCTCAGGCTGTGTTTGCGATTGCTGCTCAATCACATCGGTAAAAGGCTTTGGCTCTCGAACTGGAGTTGACTGTTGCTTAAGCATGGCCAGAAACTTTTTAGTGTTCGGATGGGTTGGATACATTTGTATCAACATTTGCCCATAGGCTTGTGAACGCTCTTCCTGCCCCAGTCCTTTTTCAATTTGTACCCAAAACCAGATAGTATCAGCCGACACCGTACCGGCTTTTTCAAAAGTCATTAAACGTTGTTTAGCCTTGACCCAGTTTTTATCTTCAATTAGCAGTTGAATCAACATCACCATACTTTTAGAGCGCCGTGGATCATGTTGCAACGCTTGCTCTAAATATCGAATTGATTCCTCACGCAACCCTTCATTTTGACTGCACAAGGCCAGATTTTCATAGGTTTCTGCCGCGCGAATATAATTGGGACTAGCGATAGCCTGCAAGAAATATTTTTTAGCCCTCGGATAGTCGCCAGTCTGACATAAAAATGCGCCATAACTATTGGCAATATTGGCATCATTAGGCTTAAGATTAATCGCGGTTTGATAGGATTTGTTAGCAAGCAGGTTGTCTCCAACATGCTGATAATAATAGCCCAACCCTAAATGAACATCTGCCAGCTCTGGAGCGAACTGTAAAGCTTTATCCAAATTAAACTTGGCCTGTTTATAGTTATCATTTTTAAGATAGGTCAAGCCCAAAGAAATTCGGGTTTTGGCGGCTTCGACCGGATCGAAGCCCTGCTGCTGTTGTAATTCTGTTTGAGTCGGTTGACTGGAACAGGCACATAACACACATAAAACATTGATGATTAAAAACTTACGCATAGGTCTTGGACATCCAAATGTTATTTTAATGTGCCATTTTTACTGAAATTGCCTCTCCCTTCATCTGTTTTTTCAACATTCGTTTCGTTCTGTCCACCACATCACCGACTAATTGGCCACATGCGGCGTCAATATCGTCGCCACGAGTTCGACGGACAACGACCGTAAAGCCATACTCCATAAGGACTTTAGCGAATCTGTCGATGCGTGAATTACTCGAACAGGTATAAGGTGAACCGGGATAAGGATTAAATGGAATTAAATTTATTTTGCTTGGCGTTTCACGCAAAACTTTAGCTAATTGATGAGCTTGATCGGTACTATCGTTAATTCCGTTAAGCATAACGTACTCAACCGTTACTTTGCCTTGATTGGCATTTGACTTGGCCAAATAGCGTCTGACACCGGCTAAAAATTCTTCAATAGGATACTTTTTATTGACCGGGACAATCTCATCGCGCAACTCATTGGTTGGCGCGTGTAACGAGATGGCCAATGCCACATCGATTTGGTCACCTAACATATCTAATGCCGGCACGACCCCTGAAGTACTTAACGTCACGCGGCGTTTGGATAAACTAAAGGCAAAATCATCCATCATTAAATCCATGGCTGGCACCACGTTTTTCAAGTTTAATAATGGCTCGCCCATACCCATCATTACCACATTGGTAATAGGTCGCTTTTTACTGTCATTGGACAGACCAATAGTGGTGGCGACTCGCCATACTTGACCGATAATTTCAGCGACCGATAAATTACGGTTAAAACCCTGCTGGGCTGTAGAACAGAATGTACATTCCAATGCACATCCCACCTGTGAAGACACGCACAGCGTAGCCCTATCGCCATCCGGGATCCAGACAGTTTCCACTTCCTGGCCGCCATCAAGTCGTAAGGCGAATTTAATCGTGCCGTCGCTAGCCTGTTGCTGGACTGATATTTCCGGGGCGCGAATTTCACAATTAGCGATTAATTTAGCCCGCAAATTCTTATTCAGATTGCTCATTTGCTCAAAGTCATCACAACCATGGTGATAAATCCATTTCATCAGCTGATCTGCACGAAACGGCTTTTCACCAATAGAGGCAAAATAGTTGCGCATTCCCTGCCGGTTAAAATTCAACAGATTTACTTTGGATTCTGACATGAGACTCTCAAATTAATTAACTATAACGATGCGTATTGTACGCCTTTACATCAATAAATAAAAAGGGGCCGCAGCCCCTTTTGTATACTGCTTAGGTAATCTTAACGAGTACGTGAGCACACTTCTTCATCAGAGAAAAAATAAGCAATTTCACGAGCTGCCGATTCTGGTGCATCAGAGCCGTGAACCGCATTTTCATCAATTGAATTCGCATAGTCCGCGCGTAATGTGCCGGCTAAAGCGTCAGCTGGGTTAGTTGCGCCCATAATTTCACGGTTTTTTAATACCGCATTTTCGCCTTCTAATACCTGTACCATTACCGGGCCAGAAGTCATAAAGCTAACTAATGCAGCAAAGAAAGGACGCTCTTTATGCTCGGCATAGAAACCTTCCGCTTGCTCTTGGCTAAGGTGCAACATTTTAGATGCAACAATGCGTAAGCCCGCTGACTCAAAACGATTGTAGATAGCGCCAATCACGTTCTTGGCAACGGCATCTGGCTTGATAATTGAAAAAGTGCGTTCTAACGCCATGGTAAAACTCCAAAAAATAGGGTACATAAAAATTTCGCGCGGATTATACGTAAAAAGCCAACAAATAACTAATTTTTCCAGGCGATATTGCCAATGTTCACTAAATATTCATTCAACAGTCTCATTCTTGCCGGAATCTACTTGCAAAGAGCGGTTTTGTCAGCCTATTATCGAAATATTACTTATCATAAAGACCAATTTGATAGAATTTTCCTATGATAAAACTGCGCGAACTGGAATATCTCGACGCCATTGTCCGTTACAAGCACTTTGGTAAAGCGGCTGAAGCCTGTCATGTCAGTCAACCCACCTTAAGTGGACAACTAATGAAGCTGGAAGAACAGCTTGGCTTGCAATTGATTGAGCGACATCGCCGCAACGTCATGCTCACACCAGCGGGTGAACAGTTGATAAAAGACGCACGAAAAGTGTTACAAGCAGCCAAAGAATTTGAGGAATCCGCTCGAACCTTGCTCGACCCGCTCGCCGGGGATATGCATATTGGCCTTATTCCGACGTTGGCGCCTTACCTATTGCCATTAATTGTGGAAAATCTGAATAACCAACTTCCACGCATCAACTTTTATTTGCATGAAAATAAGACCGAAGTGCTGCTCCAAGAGCTAAACAGCGGCAAACTGGATCTATTGGTATTACCGTGGCTGGATGAAATGGAAAAGTTTGAACGCTATGATCTGTTTGACGAGCCTCTCTTACTGGCGGTACATCCCAGTCACCCGCTCGCAGAACATAAACACGTTGCTATCAGCGTATTGGAAGGGCAAAAAATTCTCACGCTGGAAGATGGGCATTGTTTACGTGATCAAGCCATGGATTACTGTTTTACGGCCGGAGCCAATGAAGATCATCGCTTTCAGGCTACCAGTCTGGAAACCTTGCGTCATATGGTAGCCAGTAGCCGCGGTATTACCCTGTTACCCAAGCTAGCCACACTCAATGTGACTGCCACCAACAATATCCGCTATATCCCGTTTAAACAGCCGCAACCGGTGCGAAAAATATCATTAGTCATCAGACCCAATTACTCGAGGATGGAAAGTATTCGCGCCATTGCAACTTCAATCCGCAACTCGGTTAAGGAGGCGGTTTAGAATGACAACGTTAAGATGGCCAGTTGAGCCAATCCATCAATGTCTAATCGAAGTGAGCGCAAACGAGATTGACGGTTTGAACCACGCCAATAATGGTAGTTACGTCAAGTGGTGTGAACAGGCTGCATGGGATCATTCACAAACATTAGGCTTGGGAATTAAAGATTACCAGACACTTAATCGCGGCATGGCGGTGCGGCAGGCCGAATACCATTATCTCGCCCCCGCAGTACTGAATGACAAACTGATTTTCGGCACCTGGTTAAGCCATTCAGCCGGTTCAAAAATGACTCGCGAGTTTTACGTAATCCGCCAGTCTGATCATAAAGTCATTTTAACCGCCAGATGGCATCTAGTATGTATTGAAATCTCCACCGGCAAAATAAAACGCCTACCCGCAGAATTTATTGATGTGTATAGCAAAGCGGTGATAACGCAGGAGTGATTAAAAATCCACTCGGCTGCCCTTCGACAAGCTCAGGGTAAAACAAAAGTTCAAATGCCACAAAAATCAGATTAGTTATAAAAATTAAGATTTAACCTGACAGGCAGCTAAGAGCGAATAGCGGACATGGGTTCGCTCATCAGTGATAGTCTGCTACAGACAAAAAGCGGAAGTTCAAAGCTGCGAGAAGAGTAGCGTTTTAGCGCGTATCCTTTGCTTGCATTGTTATATTCGCTTTTCTTTACGTTCCCAATCAACTGAATCATCGCTTTTTATATTTTTTATAACGTACTTGGCATGATTAGTAACATCAAGCGACCTTAATCTCATTCGCTGGCGAGAGCGTTTTAGTTTTAGGATCGTAGTTCATATCGTAGTGACGCGATTGCTTCATGCCTTCAATGAATTTTGGCGAGAACAGCGCAATACACTCTGCATTGGCACTTCGCACCGATCGATACTTTGCACCGACTGTATCTTTCTTTGTCAGTCCTTTACTCACCTTGTCGCGTGTAGCCGCCCACATATTTGCGCCAAACGCTTGTGGGGCGCTGTAGTCATCTGGCAGGTGATATTCTTCCACACCCGTTGCATCTTCTAACGGGGCAGTGTAATTAAACACATATTCCCTTAGCTGAATGTTTTCAAAGGCAAAGCCATCCACTTGAGACAGGTGCTTCAAAATATGGTGACGCACTTCATCTAATCCAGCATGGACAGTGCTTGCACCGTAAAGCACACCGTATCCGCCTGCGCTAAATCGAGAGGGCGTCACAGGTATATGCACAAATGGCGCAATGGCTGAGTGCACTTGCTGAGCGCCCATGGGTATTTCGCTGGTACTGATCGCACCTTCCCCTGTATTGAGTAGCCTTAAGCGTGGGTTTACCTTCGCTTGCATAGCGTAAATCGCGTCAAAGGCTTCTGGCGAAGCAATATCGTCAAAAATATCAATCGTAGGGTATTTGCTGTTAATCAATCGGTGCCAGCGCACTACCACAATCCTCCTCGCATTCCATCAAGGGTGTCATGTACGCGAACTAAGCCCATAAAGTCGCGACAGGCTATCTCAATTGGTTTCTGACCGTTAAAAGGGGCATTGTTATTGTCCATAGACAGATACCCATACACGTTATCAGGGTTGCTAAAAAGCATTCTCAAGGCTTGATGAATATTCAGTAGTAAACCTAATCGCGTTTCCAAATCAGGGCGCACAGATACCTTCTCAGGCTCATTTTCAAATCTGTGCAGCATGGATGTCGATGTAAAGCCAAGCAGCTGCATACGCTGCTTTTGATTTAACTGCCACTTTTCAAACAATTTGTGAATTGCACTAGCAACATGGGCAAACTGCCCTTTGTCTGTTGTTGAAGCTTGTGCTTTCATAAAACACCTAACGTGTGACTGACCATGTACTCATTGTAACTAATTCTATACAGAATGTAAAATTCAAATAAATTCCATATGGAATCATTGTAGAGATAATATTATCAACGCTAGTCAACATGTCTAATAGGACAGGGCGACAAAGGATTCTGGATTATCCAATTCTTTAAAAGGTATTTTCGGTGTCTTGCAGGCTTCTGAATCATCACAGTGTTAAGGTGTCTTTAAGCACTTAGATTGTCCGCTTCACGTACGGTGCTGACCTACGGAGTGCCTTTACGGTCACCAATAGACAAAAAGCGGTAAGTGAGAGGTCAAGGGCCAGCCAACAAATAATTTTACGCTCCATCCGATTTATTCTTAATAGGAAAAAACTGTAGAACCAACGACTTTATCCAATCTCTAAGTACCTTCTCATCTTGTTGATCTGTAAGGTAAGAACCAAGATTATGAATAAACGCTTCAAGCGTTAAACTACATACATGTTCAAAATGATACACGGAAAAATCAATCTTTGGCGATATAGGAGAAATGGAGCCATGCAGTATTTTTGATCTTAAGTCATATCCTTTCTTTATCGTATCCATGTACTTTCTTATCTCATCGTCGGGCATAGCCCAGACATTTTTCATCAAAGAGGCCGCCCGTTTAGGGATGATTTGCGTATATCCTCTGGTCTCACCAAAAATTAGCAATCTTTCAAGCGCACTAGCAAATTTAACAATTTTGACGGACCGATTTGTTTCTCTTACTGCATCACCATACCAATAGGTTGCTTCCAACAACCGGCGAACCATTGGATAGTCATTTTTAAGATCGAGTTCAAGATTGAGACAATGCCCCAGCACATTCAGCAGCTCTTTTGGCCTCTCACTCTCAAAAATATCGGTAAACTTTTTTGGAAGCCCAACGTTGCCTTTTGCTCCCCCACTGTGCTCATAAGAGAAGTCGCCATTATTCGTTTTATAAAGAAGGTGATTATGAAGTTCGGCTGGAATATCATAGCCAACCATCATTTTGTCAGAATGCGAGGATGAGATCACAAGATGCATGAGATTGATGGCATGTTGAGCTAACACAGATGCTATCTCCTTTGCCAAATTAAGGTTGTATACTCCTAATATTGGCACTTCCATGAACCAAAAAAAGCGCTGATATCTCTCAAGGACATCTACCCACATTTTTCTAAGGAAGTCCTCTTCTTCGTCTTCGCCCAAGCCGCTCGTTATTTGTTTGAAATACAACCTATTGATTAATCGTAGATTGCCAATTTGAAGGGTTTCCGGCTCAATACAGCCGTGAGCCACATGACAAGGAATATAGATTGTAAAGTTTCTCAGTTCACTAGCAATCTTTTGGCTTAGCTTATCTACAAAATCATCCCCATCTTCAACCACAAAACTGTTATCAAATATCGCTTTTCCGAATAACCGCCTCGATTCCTCTATCGCGTCTCTTTTATATATCGAACGTTCCAACCCGTCTTTTTCAACAACATGAAGCGCTAACGCTTCGATGTAAGAAAAAGCTTTTTTACCGCAAAATACAGAACCACCTTTGATAGGATCTGGAATAGAAGGCTCGTAAAGAGCTTCCTTGGTCTTAAACAACTCAACTATATCAACAGTCTCTTTGAAACGAGCAAACTCATTCACAGCTTCTTCGATTAATTTATTTGGTTGTGACAGATTCATATCAATTGTGTTCATTCACTCTATTTTTTGAAGCTTAAAAAGCAAACATACGCATCAAAAAGATACGGCGGTGATGTTAATAGGTATGTTTTTGTTCGGCGAGTATTAATGGCTTCCCTGTCAGTGATTGTATGCAGAAATCTAAAAACATTCGCAACTGGATTTGTTGCCTAATTTTGGCTGCCCTCGTATGTCTCCTTTTGCGCTTTTCTATCAATGCGCCCAACGGCGGCTTTACGTACAAAGTGATCGTTCAGCCGCAGGTTTCTGATGCTCTCCTTATGGCACCTACCGGAATGAGCGAATTGTGGACATAACCGCTAGGATAATAATTGCACAAAAACGCAACTTTGAGTTTCCTTACCTTTAATATTTACGTGAATTTTTGTGCTTTTGTCAGTTGATACGGATAAGAAAATGTTCCCCTCTTTAAAAAATCAATCAAGGATATTTTGAAAGATAACCTCTATAAGATCATGGTCTTTATTCCCATTGAGGAGTGCAACAGGTCCAGAGTAGCTTAATGTGTTTAGAATTAACTTATGGAAAGTATTAAGGCATGAGAGGACCTTTTCTCTTTCTTCAATTTCACAGCTCAAACTGTCAACTTTAACCCTAGGATGAGCACTCTCGTTTCTCAATTCTTTCCAACGATCTTTGTCCTCTTTTGTGATTACATTGTGTTCGATTAGATGATCCAACGCATTCAGTGCAGTCACATTGCCCCAATACCCAACACTATTGCACAACCTTTCCTTTTGTCCCTTAGTCAGCTCAAGTTTTTTAATTTCTTTATTTATTTTTCGAATTTGTGCCTTAAGTGCAGAGTTGTCATTTTTCTTCTTGATTCGAGGTATGTAGATATCGTTCAGAAGTCCCTCTATCCCGACTGAAAGTGTAAGCATCAGTATGCTGTTTTGTGATTGAAATGCATACCAAACACGCTCCCATTGAGAGTAGATGCTATCAAATCGACCGCGTTGAGACCTGTATAGCGCCAAAATGTTTGAAAAAAGATTGTAGTGGTATTGCTGTCTATCACCTTTGGTGGTTGATACATTCGAAGCAATCGGACTTGTTGAACTCTGTAATTTTTGAGAATTTCTAACGCTAGATATAATTTCAGTTTTACTCTTCCCATCACGTTCAACCGTTAAAACCAGTTGCGGCATTGATGCACTGGTAAAGCCAATATAGAACAGTAAACAAGTTTTAACTTCGGCTATGTCAAATTGGCCTTCCACTCTGACTTCAGTGTAGGTTTTATGTTTAACCATAGACACATTAAAATTTTCAACATTAATGAGTGTTTGGTTCCATGTATGAGATTCATTCCCTAGAGTAGAAGTTTCCGAGTTTGATTTGTTTGCAGGGATGTCAAATCTCTCTGAAAATTCAAAGTATAAATATTGATTATCGAATGGCTCGTAATCCTTAGTCTGAGATCGGCATGTTAAGGATGAGAGAAACACGTATAGGAGGGTTGGCTGGTTGTTTGTATTAAAATTTACTTCTATTGAAAAACCTTGGGATTCATACATATCGCCATTGATTGATTTAGCTTTCAGATGCAGTATCTCCTTTTCATCCAATGAATCTTTTGGTATACGCTCTGCGAAAAAGGCTCGTGGAACTTTGTCGGCTTCAACACTGATGAATTCTAAATAAAGAGTACCGACTTTATTGACCTTAATACTACCGTGACCTTTCAGTCGCAAGCCGTCACTTTCAGTCTGAAAAATTTCAACATCCACACAATGAATAACTAAGTCACCTTTACGTAAAAGTTCCTCTTTTGAAACCGTTGTCATTAGTTAACCTCCAATGTTCTATTTTGAATGCGTAGCATACAACTTTTCTAATATTGAAATTTACTTTTCAGAAATAAATATGACGGCATTATCCTCCACGTGAAGATTAATCAAGAATATGGGTAATTTGAAGTTTCGAACGTCTGCTTCTGGCACAAAGCTGACTGATTAGTTGGTAAGTCAACTAACGAATAACCGACGCAATCAGCAATATTTTCTTAAACAAATTTGGCTCCAAGCATAACGACTTATTAATACACTGATAGTCTGGTTTTCTATTTCGACACTTTGCTGTTGATTTAAGATCATGTCAACCAATGAAAAACAGTTAAGCTAATGATTATATTGAATTTTAAGATTATGCAAAGTTTTGGCGTAGCAAATATAAATTGAACGAGCTAGTATCCATAACAACGATAAAACATTTAAATAAGGATATTTATGTTAAAGAAATTACTGATTATCGCACTGGTTTTGTTTGTTGGCTGGAAGTACGTCAATCAATCAACTAACAAGCCGGTTGAAGTACAGCATAAGCCTGTGGCCTATGTTAAACCTGTTGTAAAACAAACCGTTCCCACTCCACCCAAACAAAATTTCACCTGTGATGGTCGTCAATATTGCAGTCAGATGACTTCCCGCGCAGAGGCCGTATATTTCATTAAACATTGCCCTAAGACCAAAATGGACGGTGATCATGATGGTATCCCTTGCGAAAATGATTCACGGTTTTAAGCAGGATAACTTAGGCAATTTCGATAACACTCATTAAAAAAGCCTGTTGCCAGCGCAGCGCTGATCAACAGGCAATGGAGATGATTGTTATATTACGAGTAACAACTAGGCCGCCTGCTCTTGCTTATCTTCTACCGGTAATCGAATCAGATAGTCAAAGGCGCCCAGTGCGGCATTAGCACCACTGCCCATGGCAATGATAATTTGCTTGTACGGTACGTTTGTCACATCACCGGCAGCAAATACACCCGGTAACGAGGTTTCACCATTCGCACCAACAATAATTTCGCCACGGTTGGTTAAATCCACGGTGCCTTTCAGAAATTCCGTATTCGGCACTAAACCGATTTGGACGAATATCCCGGCTAGCTCCACATGCTGTGTTTCACCTGATACACGGTCGGTAAAGTTTAATCCAGTCACTTTTTCGCCGTTACCAGTCACCTCAGTGGTTTGCGCATTAACAATAATGTCGATATTCGGCATCGATTTGGCTTTACGCACCAATACCTCGTCGGCACGTAATTTTGTATCGAATTCCAGTACGGTGACATGGCTGACAAGTCCGGCTAAGTCAATTGCCGCTTCGATACCGGAGTTTCCCCCACCAATCACAGCAACAGGTTTGCCTTTAAACAAAGGGCCATCGCAATGTGGACAGTAAGCCACACCTTTACCACGATATTCCTGTTCACCGGGTACGTTCATTTCACGCCAGCGGGCTCCGGTGGCTAGCATCAGGGTTTTACTGTGCAATAGGGCGCCATTTTCCAGCTCGACTTCAATCAGGCCGTTATGTTCATCACGATTAATGCGCTTGGCTCTCTGGCTATCCATAATATCCACATCGTAATCCCGTACGTGTTGTTCCAGTCCACTGACCAATTTAGGGCCATCGGTCGCTTTAACCGAAATAAAATTTTCAATCGCCATGGTATCCATCACCTGACCACCGAAGCGCTCTGCGACGATACCGGTGCGAATACCTTTACGGGCACTGTAAATCGCTGAAGATGCCCCCGCTGGACCACCTCCCACTACTAGCAAGTCGAAAGGAGGTTTATTGCCTAATGCTTTGGCTTCCCGTTTGGCGGCATTACTGTCTACCTTTTTGAGAATTTCCTTCAGGCTAATACGCCCCTGAGCGAAGGATTTTCCGTTTAAGAATACCGAAGGCACTGCCATGATTTTGCGCTCGTCGACTTCTGGCTGAAACAGCGCACCGTCAATCATCACATTGGTAATGTTCGGATTAATCGCTGCCATCATATTCAGCGCCTGAATCACATCCGGACAATTCTGGCAGCTCAATGAGACATAGGTTTCAAACTGATATTGACCTTCCAATTGACGCACTTGTTCGATCAGGTCGGCATCAATTTTCATCGGATGACCGCCACTGTGCAATAACGCTAATACCAATGAGGTAAATTCGTGTCCCAGCGGCACACCGGCAAAACGAATTTCGGTGTTGTTCTGCACTGAACGGATCAACATCGACGGAACCCGTTCGTTTTTGCCTTCGCCAGCTGTGGACGTAATCAGTGGTGACAGTTGAGTAATTTGTTCAACCAGTTCATTCAGTTCTGTTGATTTTGCGCTGTCGTCAACAAATTTGACCAGTTCAACAGGCGTCTTCAAATTCTGTAAGTAAGTCTGTAATTGTGTTTTTAAATTTTGGTCTAACATAACGTTTTCCTGTTGCTTGATGACAATGTTTATTTCGTTTTTTACGCGCAACGAACCCTGCAATAACGCCCTATCCGGCTTTGCATGAATATGATTGTAAAAGGGTTGTTATTGCCCTCAACAGTGAGGGCAATATCTGTCGCGGTATGGGTTAGATTTTACCGACTAAATCCAGTGATGGCGCTAAGGTATCTTCACCTGGCTGCCATGCGGCCGGGCAAACTTCACCGTCGTGTTCGGCAACATATTGAGCAGCCTGAATTTTACGTACTAATTCTTTCGCACTGCGGCCAATCCCCAAGTCATGAATTTCAGCGACTTTGATTTCACCTTCAGGGTTAATCACAAAAGTACCGCGCAATGCCAAACCGTCTTCTTCAATCATGACCCCGAAATTACGGGTAATTTTGCCGGTTGGGTCACCAATCATCGGAAATTGGATCTTACCGATAGTGTCTGAAGAATCATGCCATGCCTTGTGAGTAAAGTGAGTATCGGTTGATACTGAATAGACCTCTACTCCCATCCCTTTTAGTTGCTCATAGTAGTCAGCCATATCACCTAATTCAGTTGGGCAAACAAAGGTGAAATCGGCAGGATAGAACATCACCACTGACCACTTGCCAGCCAAATCGGCATCAGAGACTTCAATAAACTCACCGTTATGAAAAGCGGTTGCGTTAAACGGAAGTATTTTGCTATTAATAATGGATTGATTCATTTTAATTTTCCTTTTATGGGTTGATTTAAAGTTTACGTCTTACGTTGGAACCCATATTAATGACCTGACCGCGATTCGTATAATTGATTGTTTATATAACATTGATAGTTATTACCTATTAAAAATAACCCATAGCATTTCCACACAGTTCAAAGGTGTCTGCGCATGACGCAAGTTTGTTTTAACGAAGTCTCCGCCCAATTCAATCAGCACTTTATGCTCAAAGATATAAATTGGCAGATTACATCCGGCCAGCACTGGGCCATTGTAGGAGCCAACGGTAGTGGTAAATCTGCATTAGCCGCATTAATGGCGGGAGCCGGTGAAGTAATAGAAGGCGAGGTTTCACTTAGCTTGGATAGCACCGCTATCGTTTCTAGCGAATCACTAAAAGCGTTACTTGAACAAGAACGCAAAAAAGACGATGCGGATATACTGGACGTTATACCGGTAGGAACGACTGTTAGAGAACTTATCTTTAATGCAGAAACCCCGGCGACCCCAGCTAATGCAGAACTGTTTGAACAACTTATTGAACTGTTTAACTTTAACCATTTGCTGGAACGAAGCTTTACCGCGTTATCCACCGGTGAAACACGCAAACTATTGCTAATAAGAGCCCTAATTAATCGCCCCGAGTTACTCATCATCGATGAACCCTATGACGGGTTGGATAGCACCACCAGTATAAAACTGGCTGACTTACTACAAAAAATGAGTAGTCAAATTACATTCGTACTGATATTTAACCGCTTTGATGAAATACCCGATTTTATTAGCCATTTTGCTTACATGCAGCACGGCACATTGCGTTTGCAAATAGAACGGCAGGAACAACAACAATTCGAACACCTTTATCAATTACTCCATCTGAAAACCACCGATTTGGCACTTCCGTCAATGGATAACAGTACACAACGTCCAGCAGCACTTGATCCTGAGCTGCCACTGGTACGAATGAAAAATATCGCGGTGCGTTATGGTGAACAAACTATCTTCGAAAAACTGGACTGGACAATCCATGCCGGTCAACATTGGCAACTGAGTGGGCCGAATGGCTCGGGTAAAACCTGTTTATTGAATATGATTACTGGCGATCATCCACAATGCTATTCCAATGATATTTTTGTGTTTGGATTTCAGCGTGGCAGTGGTGAAAGCATTTGGCAGATCAAGCAATATATTGGCTTTATTTCCAATTCACTACATTTGCAATATCGGGTGAATAGTAGCGTTAAACACAGCATTATTTCAGGCTTTTATGACAGTATTGGTTTGTACAATACGCCCACAAGGCAGCAAATACAGATTGCTGAACAATGGCTTGAATTGCTCGGCTTAAGCCACTATGCCAACCACAGTTTTCAGCAAATGTCCTTTGGTGATCAGCGTCTTATTCTGATTGCACGAGCGATGATCAAACATCCTACATTATTGATTTTGGATGAACCTTGTTTAGGGCTGGATGATATCAATCGCCAGCGTGTGTTGGCACTGATTGAGCATATATGCACCGCCGAGCAAACCACGGTGCTATATGTTAACCATCATGCTGAAGATAAGATTGCCGGAATAGATCATCACCTTGAGATGAGCCACTACAATTAGTCGGCTAAAAAACGGATGATATGCTGATTCACTTCCTGGCTATGACTTATGGGCGCCATGTGTCCACCAGAGGTGAGTTGTCGTTGTCCATTCGGCAACGTATTCATTAATGCATGCACAACAGCCTCTGCGCTATGACGCGTCTGCTCGCCATTCAGTATTAATGTTGGCTGCGATATCCGGGCATAATCTTTTAACTGATAGGATTCCCCAAGCAAAGCGGTAAAATCAAGCACACCTTTATATACGCGAGTGAGTAATTGTTGTTGAATTGGTTGGGGAATACTGGCGAAATAACCTGCCCCATTCCAATAATCCAGAAACGATTCTGCGGCCGCAAAATCTGACATATGACGCATCGAATTACCCAGGCTTACCACTTCTTGCCGGCCGGGATCATCGGCGGATAACAAATGGAATGCCACAGGCTCAAAGATCACTAGTCGGTTCACTTTTTCAGGATGCTCATAGGTCAGTTTTAATGCGGTAGCCCCACCATAGGAATGGCCGACCAAATCAAATTGATCAATGTTAAGTTCGGCTAAAATCGCCTCTATTCGCTGAGTTTCCTGTTGAAGGGAAAAGGGACAGGACAAATCCGGCCGCGGAGCCTTACCATAACCTAGCAAGTCAATATTAATAATTTGACGAAATCCAACTAACTGTTCTACCAGTTTTGCCCACTGTTTTGCACTACTCATAGAGCTATGCAATAAAACCAATGGCTGCCCAGTACCACTGACTTGAACACCATCGAAAATAGTGTGCACATTTTGCTGCATGGTTGACTTGCCTTATAACTAAAATTGTTGCCGACAAAATATCGGCAATCCGTCAATGAAAATAAAAAAGCCCACAATATGTGGGCTAGTATCGTTATAAATATGTTTTGTTAACCTAATAAGCTGGCCAAGGTCTGGCTAACTTCTTCAACAGGTTTAGTCCCTTCAATACGATGATATTGGCACTGTGCCTGTTCTGCCTGATTCTTATAGTAACTGACCAGTGGCTCGGTTTGTTCATGATAGATACTTAAACGCTTGCGCACTGTATCTTCCTGATCATCAGGACGAATAACCAGTTCTTCACCGGTTTGATCATCTTTGCCTTCATTGGCAGGTGGATTAAATTCAATATGATAAACACGGCCAGAAGCAGGATGAACACGACGGCCACTCATGCGTGACACAATCACATCATCCGGTACTGCAAACTCAATGACGTGGTCGACTTTGACACCATTTTCCACCATCGCGTCCGCTTGCGGAATTGTACGAGGAAAACCATCCAGTAAAAAACCATTTTGGCAATCAGGCTGGGCTATACGCTCTTTAACCAAACCGATCATCAGATCGTCGGAAACAAGCTTACCTTCGTCCATCACTTTTTTTGCTGCCAGACCAAGTTCGGTCCCCGCTTTAATAGCGGCTCGCAGCATATCGCCGGTTGATATTTGTGGGATCCCGTACTTACCCATTAAAAATTGGGCTTGGGTGCCTTTTCCTGCACCGGGAGCGCCAAGAAGAATGATGCGCATACCGTATTTCCTCTCGCGTATCTCTGTTTATTTTAAACACGGGACTTTACACACTCAATCAACAGGTTACAAGATTATTGCGCACCATATTGGCGCAAAAATTGTGCATATAAAGTTAACTGCGCTTAAGCCATGCTTTTTTAGCCATCAAAGTCCGAAGGTTATCACCTGATAACCTTCGGAAACATTGGTTAATTATTACTGTTTATTTGGCCAAATCCAGTAATAACTGGTTAAGCTTTTGAACAAAGGCGGCAGGATCTTTCAGACTGCCCTGCTCTGACAATGAGGCTTGTTCAAACAATACCTCACTCCATTGAGCAAAACGCGCTTCATCCTGTTCATCAGCCATCAATTTAACCAGTTGATGTTCAGGATTCAGCTCCAAGGTATATTTAGCTTCAGGTACAGGTTGTCCTGCGGCTTCCATTAGCTTAAGCATCTGGGTACTCATACCGTGTTCATCGACGACAACACAAGCAGGTGACCCCGTTAAACGGTGAGTAAACTTAACATCCGTTACTTTGTCACCCAAGACGGTTTTTGCACGCTCCAATACACCTTTAACTTCTTGCTCGGCTTTTTCCTGGGCTTGTTTGCTTTCTTCATCGTCCAGATCACCTAGATCCAGATCCCCACGGCTAATCGACTGCAATGGTTTTTCTGCATATTCCGTTAGGTGCTGCATTAACCATTCATCAATACGATCGGACATTAATAATACTTCAATGCCTTTTTTGCGGAACACTTCCAGATGAGGACTATTTTTAGCCGCGCTATGGCTGTCAGCAGAAACGAAGTAAATTTTGTTCTGACCTTCTTTCATACGGCCAATATAATCATCTAATGAAACAGTCTGCTCGGCCGAATCATTATCAGTCGAGGCAAAACGCAATAATGCTGCAATTTTGTCTTTGTTGGCGTAATCTTCGGCCGGACCTTCTTTAAGTACATTACCGAACTCTTTCCAGAAGGCCTGATATTTATCAACATCATTCTTAGCCATCCGCTCCAACATTTGCAGTACACGTTTGGTACAGCCTTGACGCATGGCTTGAGTTATTTTGTTGTCTTGCAAAATTTCACGAGATACATTCAGCGGTAAATCGTTGGAATCCAATAAACCTTTTACGAAACGTAAGTAGGTCGGCATAAACTGCTCGGCATCATCCATAATAAATACGCGCTGAACAAACAGTTTTAATCCATGCTTTTGATCACGATTCCATAAGTCATAAGGGGCTTTAGAAGGAATATACAACAAGCTGGTGTATTCGGTTTTACCTTCCACTTTATTGTGTGCCCAATGCAACGGATCGGCGAAATCATGAGAAATATGTTTGTAGAATTCTTTATATTCGTCATCACTGACTTCGGACTTATCACGGTTCCACAATGCAGTAGCTTTATTGACCGATTCCCAATGGGCAGGAACCGCAGGTATTTTTTCACCTTCTTCACCGTCTGGTCCCTTAGGCCCCTCTCTCTCTGGGACTTCTTCTTTGTACATCTGTACCGGAATGCTGATGTGGTCGGAATATTTCCCCACAATCGAACGTAAACGCCAGTCGTCTAAAAATTCGTGTTCTTCTTCACGCAGATGCAAAATAATTTCAGTGCCACGATCCGCCTTTTCAATATCGGCTACCGTGAATTCCCCTTCACCGGCTGACGTCCATTCAACCCCTTGGCTAGCATCCGCGCCTGCCGCACGACTTCTAACCGTGACATTATCGGCAACAATAAATGAAGAATAGAAACCAACACCAAATTGCCCGATCAATTGTGAATCTTTGGCTTGATCACCAGATAACTGGCCAAAGAATTCTTTAGTACCTGACTTGGCAATCGTACCGAGATGCTCAATGACTTCGTCACGTGTCATTCCGATGCCATTGTCAGCAATGGTAATAGTACCAGCGTCTTTATTCACCGAAATACGTACACGTAGTTCGCCATCATTTTCGTAAAGAGCATCATTGGAAAGAGCACGAAAACGCAACTTATCGGCGGCATCGGCGGCATTGGACACGAGTTCACGAAGGAAGATCTCTTTATTAGAATAAAGAGAGTGGATCATCAGTTGTAGAAGTTGTTTTACTTCAGTCTGAAAACCATGGGTTTCTTGATGGGCTACTTCAGCCATAGCAATTGTTCTCCTGCTGCATTGCTTAATTGAATTACAAGCTAGGAGATAAGGGCAGGCTAATTTTTTTCAAGCTAGGAGCGCTAAAAATAGTGATAAAAGAGTAAGCTGATTAGCTCTCCTCAGCAATCCAATTTTTTAAAAGCTTTTTCGACCGGCAAATGCATGAGTTAAAGTGTTGCCATCGATAAACTCAAGTTCACCACCAAATGGCACACCATGAGCTATTCGGCTGGCGGCAACATTATTATCCCGGCAAATATCAGCAATGTAATGGGCAGTGGCTTCACCTTCAACAGTCGGATTGGTAGCCAGAATCACTTCTTCAATATCTTGCTGTTGCAAAATAGTCGCCAGTTCGTCTAAACCAATATCATTTGGACCAATCCCATCAATAGGAGATAAATGCCCCATTAACACAAAGTAACGCCCTTTGAATTCTGAGGTTTGCTCTATCGCTAACATGTCCTGAGGCGACTCAACAATACACATAAAACGACTTTGCCCCCGCACCGGGTCTACACAAATATCGCATAAACGACTTTCGGTAAATGTGCGACATTGCTGACAATGCTGCACATGTTCCATGGCATTATGCAATGTTTGGCTAAGAGTCAATGCGCCTTGTCTATTGCGCTCCAGCAAGTGAAAAGCCATTCGCTGAGCACTCTTTTGCCCCACACCGGGTAAACATTTTAAACTGGTAATCAATTCAGTAATCAGTGGACTAAATTTCATTGGGGCTCATCGGTTGCTGATAATGGTGATAATGACTTGGCTTAAAACGGCATTTTAAAACCTGGTGGCATTTGCATTCCACCGGTGACACTAGCCATCTTTTCTTGTGTGGTTTGTTGAACTCGACGCACTGCGTCATTAATTGCAGCGGCAACCAGGTCTTCAATCATGTCTTTATCGTCATCCATTAGACTTGGATCAATCTCCACATGACGCACATTATGATTGCAGGTCATCGTCACCTTAACCATTCCTGCGCCCGCTTCACCAACAACTTCAACACTGGCTAATTCTTCCTGGCTTTTCTGCATGCGCTCTTGCATTTGCTGCGCTTGCTTCATGATATTGCCCATTCCACCTTTAAACATATCTTTCTCTCTTTTGTCTATCGCGGTTCGATGCTGTTTTCGACGATCTGTGCATCGAATTGCTGTTTAAAATATTCAATGTTGTCATCATTATTAATCACATCCTGTGCGTATTGACGACGCATGCTATTAATACTTTGCTGTATTGCAAAGGGTGTATTTTGCGGATTACCAATAGTAACTTGCAATTCAATCGGCTGCTGCCACAACTGAGTCAATGCTGTTTGTAATTGTGCCTGTGCCGTTTCATTACTTAAATGCAACAATGGCTCAGGTAAAGTTAATTGACACAGATTATTATTTTTTTGCATTGATGATTGCAATGCCAGTTGTTTAGTTAATCCACCTACCCCTGTTTGTTCAATCACTTCACTCCAATGATCAAGTTGTTGTGCATGAGTGACTTTTTGACCATCGGGCAAAAACGTTGGAATGGCGATATTAACCGGCACATCAACCGTCTGATTAAGTAGCTCTTGAACATCAATATCAACCTGATCATCTTCGACTACTGCAGGCTTCTGGTTAGCAGAGACTGCCCAGGGTGGTATGTCATTCTGCGGCATATCATCAACAGCTGAAGGCAATATCTGTTGTTCAACGTCAGTAGACGAAAACTCTGAATTACCTGTTATTATCTGTTGAGTATTGGCCACGTCAGGCATATCTGAATACTGCTCTATGCGGCTATCAGTAACGGATCCCGGTCGTTTAATATCAACGGCGGGTTCTACCGCATCAGACTTTTTTGGCTGCGGATCCTCGTTCTGCGTTTGACGCAAGCCTCTTCGCAAGGCCAACAAGTTTTCGGTTTGCGATAATATGGAAGTTGACGAAGACTCATTTGCTACTGCGTCAGTTTGCTCTGTTGAGGAAGTTAATGCAGGCGAGTCAGTTTGGGATTGCATTTGCTCAGCTTGTTGCCAAATATGTTCTTGTTGCTGATTTAACTGTTGCTCATATTCATCGAGTTGTTCGTCATCCACTAACGGTGGTTGTTCGACATTATTCTGATCAACTGAATCTGCCTGTCTTTCTGATGTTTCAATATTTATTGACTGATTGGTTGTAGCATCTGCAGCCGCGGTTTCAGGTGTGGACTCAACCACAGGTTGATGTTCAGCAATAAACTGTGCGGAACTCAATTGACGCTCCGGATTAAAAGCCAGCATGCGTAATAACGTCATTTCCATGCCACTACGACCATCCATTGCATAGGGCAAGTCTTTACGACCTTGTAACGCGATTTGATATAACAACTGAATTTGTTCTGCTGGTACGGAACTAGCCAAATGATAAATAGCTCTGGCAGCGATAGTTTCTAACTTACAGATTTCGGGCACTAATTGAGTTAGCGCAATTTGGTGCAATAAACTGAGTAATTCTGCAAGTAATTGCGAATAGTCAACCGATTGGCTAGCCAAATGGTCTAACTGCGTCATCACTTCTTTACTTTGGCCTTCCAATATCGCCTTGAGTAATTTTAATACCTGATTCTTATCCATTAGGCCAAGCATATCGGTCACAATAGCCAAGCTGACCTGTCCATTCCCTTGAGCGATAGCCTGATCGGTTAAACTCAGTGCATCACGCATACTGCCGTTCGCCGCACGAGCAAGCTGGCTTAATGCTTCGGGTTCCGAAGATAATCCCTCTTCCCCAAGGATATAGCTTAATTGTCCACTAATTTGTTCACGGGACATAGCCTTGAGATTAAATTGCAAACAACGGGATAAAATAGTGACAGGTAACTTTTGTGGATCGGTTGTGGCCAGCAAGAACTTAACGTGAGGAGGCGGTTCTTCCAAAGTTTTTAACAACGCATTAAAACTATGTTTGGACAACATATGCACTTCATCAATGAGGTACACTTTATATTGGCCGCGGGTCGGTTTGTATTGCACGTTATCTAACAATTCGCGGGTATCTTCAACCTTCGTTCTGGAAGCCGCATCGATCTCAAGCAGATCGATAAAGTTACCTTGATCGATTTCAAGACAAGTTGAACAATGGCCGCACGGTGTTGAACTGATCCCCGTTTCACAATTTAGACTTTTAGAAAAAATCCGCGCAATGGTGGTTTTACCCACTCCTCTGGTACCGGTAAATAAGTACGCATGGTGCAGGCGATTATTATCTAACGCATTGGAAATAGCGGTAACAACATGCTCTTGACCGACTAATTGTCTAAAATTTTGTGGACGCCATTTTCTGGCCAACACCTGATAGCTCATCGAGTGACCTAATCGCCTTCAAATTGACATAATGAATAGGCTGTAATGCCTTTCGCTTTTAATGCACGCTCACCACCTAGATCTGGTAATGAGACAACAAAACCGGCATGTTCCACAATGCCACCCATTTTCTGAATAAGTGTCGCAGTAGCGATAATAGTCCCACCGGTAGCCAGCAGATCATCAATCATTAACACCCTCTCTCCCGGATGGATGGCATCTTGATGAATTTCAAGACAATCTTCACCATATTCCAATTGATATGATTGGCTGTGAACGGCACCGGGCAATTTATTCGGCTTGCGTACAGGCACAAATCCAACACCCAGAGCAATTGCCAGCGGCGCACCAAAGATAAAACCTCGTGCTTCCGTACCTACAATTTTATCAAACTGCATATCTTGATATTGGGTTGCAAGCAACTGAATTGTCTGGTTGAAAGCGGCCGAATCAGCCATTAACGATGTCACATCACGAAACTGAATTCCCGGCTTGGGGTAATCAGCTATGGTTCTAATTGACGATTTAACTTGCTCAACGGACATTTAATTCCTCCGTTTATTAAAGATAAAAAACCGTCCAACCACAGATAACATGTAATAGTGGGAAGGCGAGTAATGTCAGTACTGCAATTAGTGCATACTTGAGATTAAACGGATCTTTGAAATTTTGTTCTGCCATGAATCTTTCCTAGCGATTAGTAAGGCGCAAATATTAAAGGAAACACCGGAAAATTAACAGCTGAAATAGCCAACTCAGACTGACTTTATTGAATCACTGACGACCAATACTTGTTGTTGCAGCATTTTCACTACAATCTGCTCTGCCCCCTGATAAACTTGCTCAATGGGTAATGAACTTAGATCCTTAGTTAACGAACTCTGTAATGCCGATAATGTCATGCTTCCATTCTGTTGCAATAGTGTAAGTAAATGAGCAGTTAACGCATTCACTTCAACAAATTGAACTTCATCATCACTATTTCTATACACTACAATATAAACTGATTCTTGTGGTCTATCCGGACGATACTCACTACTGATTTTATGTACCGGAAAAGGATAACTTAATAACCAAGCTAACTCAGAAAAATGCAGTGTTACATTGTTTAGTTTATGGTTGTTATTATCCCACCAGATGATTGGCGTTTCAGTTTGTCTAATACTCACTTCCAACTCAACCCATTCATAATGGGCAAGTTCAACCATGAATACCGGGTCCTCACTTTGTGGTTCATATTCATGTTGCAGAAAATCCACAAATTCACGACTGATATCAACAAAATAAGGTGAACTGCACTGATGTATGGCAAAGAATTGTCGGGCTAATGATTGCCACTGCTCTTGGCTATATAGCGAAGCCAAAACAGGGAAACCATTAGTCAGAAACCCCTGAATATTGTTGAAGAAAAGATCTCGATAAATTTTCATACGTCGATCTTCAATACCAGAGGGTGCGCCGAAACGATCTGGCTGTTTAATATGGCGCATAAACTGTTGCTGAATATCTGTAAAATGACTCATCTATGCGATTAACTTTTTATTAGAATAACGACTTTGCAACTGTCTAATCTTGTCCACTTCCAACATTAAAATATCTAGTGGTGGAATATTAAAATCTCGTTCAAGCAAAGTAGGAAAAACTCCGTGTATTTGATAAGCCTTTTCTAATAGCTTCCAAACCGGCTCAATCACATCAGCCCCGTGTGTATCAACAATTAAATCATCGGCTTCATCGTAGTGACCGGCAATATGACCGTAAGCTATTCGCTCGGTTGGCATCGCTGTCAAAAAGCTTTCGGCATCGTATTGATGGTTAATTGCATTAACATAGATATTATTAACATCTAACAACAACTGACAATCCGCTTCTTCCAATATTGAAATTATAAATTGTTGCTCAGATAATTCCTGCCCTGGGGCGGCATAGTAAGAGACATTTTCCAAAATTAACGGTCGTTCAAGAATATCCTGCACTTGTTTTATCCGCTGTACCACATAACGAATGGCTTCCTCAGTAAAAGGAATTGGCATTAAGTCATATAAATGGCCTTGCCCTGAACAATAACTTAAATGCTCGCTATATAACGCAATATCATGGGTGTCCAAAAACTGCTTAACCTCTTGGACAAAAACAACATCAATTGGCGCTGGCGAACCAATGGAAAGTGATAACCCATGCGTAGTAAAAGCATATTTGGAGGTTAACTGCTTTAGTTGTTTGGCATAATAGCCGCCTAACTTGGACCAATTTTCCGGAGCGACTTCCCAAAAATCGATATTCAACGCGTCATGATTATACAATTCGTTGAGCATATCTCGTCTTAATCCTAACCCGACTCCCTGAATATTTTTATTCATCCCCCTCACCAGAATATCTTGCCCCCTAATATCCGTCTTGCGTTAAATATAAAGGGTCGCAAAGCCGACCCTTTTCCATAACATTGTCAAATTTAGAATTTACTTTTTATCTTCGCCGCAAGAGCCTTCTTTTTTGGCTTTATCAGCACCGCATTTGGCTTCACCACACTTACCTTCTTTTTTCATCTTGTCGGCACCGCACTTGCCTTCTTTTTTCATTTTATCTGCACCGCATTTAGCCTCACCACACTTACCTTCTTTTTTCATCTTGTCAGCGCCGCATTTGGCCTCACCGCACTTGCCTTCTTTTTTAGCTTTATCTTCACCACATTTACCTTCAGCATTTTTATCGGCTTTGTCCCCACCACAATTTCCTTCTGCAGCATTAAGCATATAACCCGCTTCTAGCGGAGCTGCCATAAATGGATTTGCGGTAGCTGAAAAACTAACGGTAGACAAACTGACTACTACCGCTCCGATTGCTGTTGCCACATTGGTTTTATTGATTTGTTTCATGTGATTTTCCTATTTATTGTCGTTTAAATGCGCACCTTGCGAGTGCTCTTAACTATAGACCAGAAGGTTGTTCAATTTATTTCGTTAACAATTAATTAATATTATCAATATCATTAAAGGCTTGGCGATTAAACATCTGTATATATTATCGCCAATTTGAACATAAAATCGATTAACAGGATTCACAATCACGAAGTGATGAATGGAGGGACAACAGAGTTTAATGGAAAAGCAGAATTAAAATTTTACAGGTAGATTAAAAAAGCCCCTTACGGGGCTTTGAATACATTATATTTTTACGCCTTTATTACGGGCTTTTTCCTTTATATAAGGTTCCCAACTTCTTGCGCTGCGCGCTGTTGAGCTATCCTTACTTGCTTCTTTAACATGCAAATAGGCAGACTTATAATCACCTTGGTAAAAGTAGGCTTCCATCAATGCCATATGAATACGGCCAATTTTATCGCTACCTTTCAGTGATTTATTCAATGCAGATATGGCACCTTTATAGTCTTCAGCAGCAAGTAACAACGTACCTTGCTTACGATAAAGATCAGCATCATTGCTTAAGTCAGCAGCCTTGCCATAATAAAAAGCAGCCTTTTTATATTCTCTCGACTGATGAAAGCTATTTGCCATCGACGATAGCACTTTTTCATCAGACTTTATAAAACCTGATTTAGTGTGCTTCTCCAATAAAGTTGCCGCTTTATAGGGGATCTCGTTAGTAGCATATAGCTGAGCCAAAATTTTAACTTGATTTGGCTTCTCCAAATAGCCCTGATTGTAAGCAATTTCAAGAGTAGATAACGCTTTCTTGTAATCCTCAACCAAGAAATAAAACTGGCCTAACTGTACCCACCACTGCTTATTGTCAGGAAAGATACGAACTAATTCTTCTGCTACAGCCACAGTCTGCGGATACATTTTACGTTCGTAAAATGAAGTTAGCTTAAGCAAATATGGATTCTTATTAAGTTTTCCAGCAGCTTTATTCAAGTCAATCGCTTTTTGGGCAGGTTCTACCATTTTAGGTAATTGGCCTGACTCATAATAAGCTTGAGATATTCTTGTATAAACTTCTGCATCTTCCTTACAAGTAAACGACATCCACTTATTGTAAGCAGCTATCGCTCCATCGTAATTCTTATCCATCATTTGCAAATCACCAACCGTCTTTAATGATGCAGCTTGTTCACTGTCATTAAGAATGTCGGCATCAGTTGCACGTTTAAAATAAAACAATGATTTTTTAGGATCGATAGATGCGTACAAACTACCAATAAACTTATCCACGTAAGCTCGGTCAAAGCCTTCAGTTTCTATATCCAACAAAATATCCAGCGCATTCTTTACCCGAAGGTCTTCATTTACTGTTTCATCAGAATAGGCTTCGAATGCCTTCTGCACCTTTTTACCAGCACGCTCACCAATAATATTAGTAGAACTTTTTTGGTAACCCGGGCATACAATGGCTGCAGCCGGAGCTGATGCAGCACTTTTATCCGCTGCAAAAGTTGGCATGGAAACTACAGCAAAACCGAAAGACAAAGCAGAAGTAGCTACCCATTTCTTTAATGAAATTTGTTTACTTTTCATCATTAGGAACCACCCTCCAACTTAAAGTCTAACTGAACTTTCATATTGAATTGTTTTACTGGTTTGCCGTCAACAATCTTAGGCTTATATTTCCAACGACTCAGCGCTCGTCTGGCTTCACGGTCAAAAACACGTTTAGGATCTGCATCGATTACCTCTACGTCATCAACCCCACCAACTTCATTAATAGTAAAAGATAACTGTACCCAGCCTTCTTTACCATCACGAGCAGCTTGCATTGGATACTTGGGTTCAATTCGCACAATAGGTGTAGCTTCACCATCACGCATCATTGCCCCTGGAGCGCCAATATCAACAGAAGCTCCACCAACATCCACACCAGGAATATTGAAAGACAATGCATTATTGTTAGCATCAGCTGTATCCGGTTCAACAGGCTCTAATTTAGGAGGCTGTTGCGGCGGCGGCGGCGGCGGCGGCGGAACCCGATTACGAACTTGAGTACTTGAATCAGGTTCGTTCATCACAATGTCAATCACCGGTGTCGGTGCCGATTCTTCTTGTGGTCTGGACGAGTTAGAAATTAACTCGGCCATCAACACAAACAAAGCAAAGGTAATACCCGCACCTAAAAGTATAGATACTATTAGACGAACCATATTAATTATCCTTTGCTGCTACCGAGATCCTGTCAATGCCAGCTGCTTTGATTTGATCCATAACCTCAACCACATCACCATGCTTAGTTTTCACATCAGCTTGCAAGATAACAACGTCTGTAGGCTGTTCTGCTAACATTCTTTCGAGGTTAGCACGAACACGTTCTACATCTACTTCACGTTTATCCATCCAGATATCACCATTTTCATTGATCGCAATAAAAATGTTAGCGGACTTTTGCTTGGTGGCTTGTTGAGCCTTCGGTTTATTTACTTCTATACCGGCCTCTTTAACAAAAGAGGTGGTTACAATAAAGAAGATCAACATGATGAACACGACGTCAAGCATCGGTGTCATATCAATGGTTGCTTCTTCTTCTTCTGCACGATGTTTACGAGCCATAAAATTCTCTCTTTAATGATGAGGCAAGCTATCGATTAATTTTTCTTTAGAAAGCTTAACTCTAGCTTCCAAGCGTGAACTAAAGAACACGCCAGATAACGCTGCTACCATCCCAGCCATAGTTGGAATAGTTGCCATAGATATACCAGCGGCCATTAATCTCGGATTACCGGTACCTTGCACAGCCATGACTTCAAATACACCAATCATGCCCGTAACTGTACCTAGTAGCCCTATTAATGGACAAATAGCAACTAGCGTCTTAATCAATATCATTCTCTCACTAAGCTTATCTGATGCTTGCGAAATCCATGTATCACGGATTTTATGCGCATACCAGGACTTGGTGTCTGTTCTTGCTTCCCAATCCGCAACAATACGCTTTTGTATTGCTGGAAAAGAGGAAGTCAGAAACCAATAACGCTCAACCATTAATATCCACATGAGGAAGAGCGCTATGGCGACAACGTAAAGAACGTCACCGCCAGCAGCGATAAAATCCCTGACCGATTCCCATAATCCAATCAGGTATAGCATATTATGCTTTCTCCGCCTCTGCGTGAGCAGCGATGATACCAGCAGTCTGCTCATCCAGAATATGTACAATAGATTTTGCGCGACCAGCTACCATGCTGTGTAGAAGTAGTAGCGGTAATGCAGCAATAATACCTTCAGCCGTTGTTACCAACGCCATTGAGATACTACCAGCCATCAATTTAGGGTCACCTGTTCCAAACAAAGTAATTTGCTGGAAGGTTGCAATCATACCGATTACTGTACCCAATAGACCCAGTAACGGCGCAATGGCAGCAAGGATCTTGATGATGTTGGTACCACTTTCAATGCTTGGTAACTCACGTAAAATCGCTTCATCCAGTTTCAACTCCAGATTCTCAACGTCTACGTTTTTATTCTCTTTATAGACATTTAAAATACGTCCTAAAGGATTACCTGAAGAAGGATTTTCAATATTCTTCAATTGAGAACGCATCTTGCCACCGATCAACGTCAATGTGATGATCTTATACAAGGCAATTAATAAACCTAGGAAGAATAAACCAGTGATAACATAACCTGGTAAACCACCTGCATGATAACGTTCCATCATTGTTGCTTTAGCAATCAACAGACCCAAAATCCCGCCGCGAGAAGGATCCGCATAGAAAGGATGAACACCAGAAGTTTCTTTAGAGAAATCAATTGCTGAGTCAGTCATGTAAGAATCTGGTTGACGACCTAAAGGAAGCACTTGCTTGCTTTCAGCGTCATATACTAGATAACCCTCTTCACCGATTAGGTTAAAGGTACCAACACGTACTACTGATTCAGTTTTTGAACCACCGTCAAGACTAACAACTTCAGTATTAAAGCGAGATACTTTACCTGACTCAGTCATTTCAGTTTGAAGTGCGAACCAAAGTTCTTCCAGTTCACTTAAGCTAGGTAAACCTTTAGTTTCAGATGACATTTCTTCAAGGAAATCTGAACGACCAGGGTATTCAGCACTAACAATAGAAGAAGAAATACGACCATAAGCTTCAGCAGATGCTTGACGAACAACACCAAACATTTCGCCTAAAGTACCGGTGGCATTTTTAAGTTCAACTTCTTTATTTGCTAACGTGATTTCATTATCAGCAAATTGTTTGGCTAAACGGTCACCGCGAGCTTGTTCGGCTTTAAGTTCTGCTTGAGCCTTCTTAACCAGAGCTTGTTTATCCGCACGAGCAGAATTAAATTCAGCTTCACGCTTTTGATTAATACGTGCTTCAGAAACACGATTTTTCTTCACTTGATCCAATAATTGATCCAGTGTGTTTGCACTTTGTGCATGAACTGCACTTACAGACAATGCAGCTGTAAGTAAGACAGATTTGAATAATAGTTTCATTCTGATCACTCCGCTGCTTTGATAGGTAATTTAATCAGGTCAAATGGAACCAGTTTTTTCGCCATTTTCACAGCGGTAACAACTGAGCTTATATATTCATCACCTAATTCATCATAAGTGCGAGAGTCATTATTCCATACCCAAGCTGATTTCTGATCAAGTGACAAAGCGACTAAAGCCGTACGGCCTAAGTTAAAGAAATCAACTGAAATTTCTTTACCGTTGAATTCAAGCTTACCTTGATTACTGGTGATTTTAGAACCGTATTCATTTTCAATCTGATAGGCTTCTAACACTTGACGGAATTGCTCAGAAACAGAAACGTTTGAACGTCCCATCGTCTCACGTAAATGGGCAATACGTTCTTTACGCACTTCGTAGTTGATTGGAACATCCAACTCTACAAACTGCTCAAGTGCGTCAATCATACGATACATCAAAGGAACAACACCCTGCTTAGTTTGTTCGATACCGTCGATTTGCTTCTGCAAAGAACTAATACCAGCCTGTTGATCAGCAACAAGTCTAGCTACGTGATCGTTATAGACTTTTAGGTTCTCAGTTTCATCAACAACTGAACGATATTCAACTAGCAGTTCCTGAGTTTGCTCATAGATACTGTCAATTTTCTTTTGAGATTGTGCTGCAGCGGCATGAATTTTACCTTCTTCTTTATGAAGGTCATTTAATGTATCTGCAGAAACAATCTGACTACTTCCCAGTGCAAAGGCACCGATAACAGAAGCAGCAATCATATTTCTTTTGCTTACTTTGGACATAGTTCCCAACCAATTATTTTGTTTTGAAACCTTATCTTACGGCAACAACGCCTAAGCGATAAGGGGCTTATGAAAACGAATTGTTATTGGAGTGTAACACTGCCATTAAATGACAACGTATACGACCGTCGAATATTCACATGGATAGATGTAAATTGTCAAGCCGATAAAATGGAATGAAATATTCTATCCTTGTTTAAAACAAAAACATAAAAAGCTTGCTGCACCAGTATATTTAACTAGCTAATTAATTGATTTGTAATTAAAAATATTTTAAACACTCTCAGATAATATATTAAAAAAAATAAATTTTCGTCTGAAAACAAAATCCGGAAGGATATATTCTTCGGTATTTTAAAATAACGAAGGAACATCTAAATCTACAATAGTTTGTTTTACATACGATTGCTTAAAGGCTTAGTGTGTGAATATAAACAGACGTCCCACATAGACTATTACTAATACGTCAAATTGACATGACAACTGTATTAATGAAGTAATACTAAACTGGTATACCTGAGACTCATTATAAAAAAATGCCAGTCAATAAAATTGACTGGCATCAACGTCCCGGAGGCATTTACAGTTAGTAATTGATTAGAACCTAGCTTCAAATCCTAAACGTACAGAACGAGGAGCTTGCCAATCATAAGCAGCGCCATACCATTCACTAACATTACCTTCACTAATTTCATAATGTTCATTTGAGTTTGTGATTTCTTGATTATCCAATACATTGAATACATTCAAAGAAGCCTTCATATCAACACCAGAAACAGTAAAGTTATAAGTCAAAGAAGCATCAACATTAAACAACCATGGAGTACGGCCTGCACTTCCACGAGGTGTAAAGTTATATACTTTTTCTGACTGTTGGCATTCTCCGTCACCGTTACTATCTGGGCATTGGCCAGTATAAATATAGAATGTATCACCATAGCTACCATAGACATCTGGATTGTCATCCGGATAACCACGACCGAAGGTAGACAATGGACGCCCACTATACAAACTCGCGTTGAATCCGAATGTCCAATCATCGTTTATGTCGTAACTACCAAACATTTTAAACGCATGACGACGGTCATTGGCTTGATAACCATAAGCCCCATCCATTAGAGCCGGGAAGTCAAAGTCTTGTGTTACACCAGCATCAGCTTGAACGATATCTGATTTAACAGCACCTTCGAAGTTACCCACGCTACGAGACCATGTGTATTGGAAACTCATACGGAAGTTATCGGTGCGGTAATCAAACTTAGTTTGAATCGCGGTATACTCGTTAACCCCTTTAGGCAAACCAATATCTTCAGCAGGAATAGTTGTCAAAGAGCCTGGATCAGGTTCACCATCGAAAAGGTCGTAATCACGATAGTTTCTTGGGTCACCATTACCATAATAATAGAAACCATCTTTATAAGAAGTCGCATCTTTTCCTGGTACAACTAACAAACAATATGGATAAGCAAACTCACCACAGTAATCATCAAGTGCGCTAGTTACCTCACGATAAATACCACGTACTGAGTAAGAGAACTCGTCATTAACAGCCTGTTCCCAACCCAAGATATATTCATCTTTAGCAAATGGATCTGCTTCTTGAGCCACAAAAATATCTTTTTGTGGAATAGTTGTTACTGAGTTAACTGCCTGTGAAGAATCTAGGTTACCGGTAATTGGCGCAGTTCCCGTTGGAACCCCCGCATTGTCAGCACCAGTGAATGAGTAATAAGTTGTCACATCACTCACACCAGATGCAGCACGATAAATAGTGTTGTTAGCTACTGGCAAATAATATGTTCCGAAAGTACCAAACACCTTAGTATTTCCATCACCATTAACATCCCAGCTAAAACCTAAACGTGGAGCAACATCAGTATCAAATTCATACAGAGTCTTACCTGTTATACCCGCACCTTCAAATTTGTCTTTACGTAGACCAATCGATAACAATAAGTTATCAGTAACTTGCCAGTTATCTTCGATGTAGTAAGCATTCAAGTCTGAATTGAAACCACCACCACCGACAAAGATACGATCACTAACATAATCAATTGGGCCACCAGTATTATTTGTATATGAAGTCCCTTGAATTGTCCCGGTATTTTCTAACGTATAGTAGGTCCAGCTATGACCACCAACAGGTTCAGTGATATTAGTTGATTCACGTTTCTGAATATCTAAACCGGCAGTAATTGTGTGATCACCTAATACATACTCTAAATCCAAACGATACTGAGTATTTTCATCATAGTTTTCACCAATCGAACCACCTTGACCACAACCTTCATATGGGTTAGTGACATCACGAGTATCATTTACAGAAGGACAATTTGGATCGGCACCAGGCTTCTCAGTTGTATATTGGGTTTCAATACGACCAGCCATTGCTGTCAAAGTCAAATCATCCGTTAAATAACCGGTATAACTTAAGCTTTGAGCTTCGCCACCACGTTTTCTCAGGTTAATTTCAGGCTCACCTGACTCACCAACACTGATTACGCCTGTATTAGCGTTGTAATTATATATTTCTTCCGTTGTATCGCTACGGTTAGAGTAAGCAAAATAACTTAAACGATGGTTATCACTAATTTGCCAGTCAAGTTTACCCGCCCAGAACAAGTTATCACCACCAGAAGAATCTCTTTTACGGAACTCATCTACATCTGTGATACGACGCGTTCCATTCGCATAAGCAAAGTCATCCTGAACTTCACGAGGGTTAACCATCGCATAGATAAATAGAGTATCTTCAATGATTGGACCCGCTGCGGAAATACTGAAATCTTTTTTGTCATAGGTATCGCGAGTAGTATCTCGAAATACTTTACCAGTACCACCATCACCACGAGAAATACGGCCATCGCTGCGAAGACTATCAGGGCTCCATGTAGCTGTTGCTGAAAATTCCCATTCATTGGTACCGCTTTTAGTTACTGCGTTAACCACACCACCAGTTGTACGACCAAATTGCGCTGACATACCACCGGTTTTAACTTGAAACTCTTTATAAAATTCAAATGGTACTGAACCACACCCTAATCCTTGGCGAGTATCAGTTACTTCAAGGCCGTTAATATAACAGGAGTTTTCTGCTACCGACGAACCACCAAAAGATGCAGTGTTACCAAAGCCTGAATCACCTTTAATGGTACCCGGAGCTAATAAAGCAACAGAAGTAATGTCTCGCGCAACTGGCATACGATCCAATTCCACTTCACCAATTACTAAACCGGAATCAGTTGTTGATACGTCAACAGCCGAAATTCTTGCTCCAGTAACTTCTATTACTTCAGTTCCAGAAGTTACAAAGTCAAAATTACTAGTACTATTTGAACCTAATTTTACACGTACCTTATCTTGACCAACAACCTGACCATTTTTCATTACCGTAATATCATATTCACCCGTAGGTAACTGAGAAAAACGATAACTACCATCACTATTGATGGAGATTTCACGACTATACCCAGTACTTGGTTCTGAAGCGGTTACTGTATATTGAGAATAGTCTTGAGCAACAATGGTACCAACAATATTTGATGTTGAATTAGCCGCAACAGCTGGCATTGCTAACCCAAGTGAAGCAGCAACAGCTAAAGCTGTTACGCTTTTCTTAAATGTAAACATGTATTTTCTCCCTGGATCACTAATTTTTAGTGACTGTGTTTGTGCCGCTTATAAGCAGCTTTTTATTTAAAGCAAGGTGATAAGCCTCTCTTCGATGATATACCGAGATAAAATGAAGGGTCAACCACCCTTTCTTAATCAAACTATTAAGTTCCTTCATTCGAATAATTAATAACCAGTCTTTTGTACATAAATATTTACAGTTATTTTATATCGAATAAAAACCTAAATTCTTTATTACGTGTTGTGGTAGCGCTGGAAGCGCTGATTTAGGTAACAAAAAAGTGGCCATATTAAAGAAGTCTTTAAAGATACGATTTGATTCCGTGGTGCGTTTTAAATATTCATGTCCACTCGAACCTCCAGTACCGATTTTACTGCCAAGCATGCGTTGCACCATCATTGCGTGGCGATAGCGCCAAATAGTTAAATTCTCATCAATATCTGTTAAACAAGTTATAAATTGATGAGCTAAATTAAAAATAGGCTCTTCTGAGTATTGCTGAATAAATAAGGCTGATAGCATTGCCTGTCGGGATAACCTGACCTGGTCTACTGCTTGTAACTGAGCGTAAATTTCATCATCAAACAAGGCACTAAAGCTGGATCGTGTATTAGCTAAATCCTTAAGCTCTACCTGTTTTTCAGCGTCGGTCAATGTTGGATTTGCATTGATAATTTCGCTATCACTATTAAGCATTTTTTCGGTAGCAGACTGATAATACTGCCAAAATTCAAAATCACCGAACGACAAAAACGGCATTCTTTCCAACCATTTTTCTACCAGTTCAAATAAACTGGGCTTTTGTTCTAACTGCTGTAAAAAGATACGGTCAGGATCATTTAATCGTTTAAAGAACGACTGTTTATCAAAATCGATTCGATATTGAGTTTTTAACCCTAAAGAAATTTCTAATATTTTAAATTGAATACTCTGAAAACCAGAAGCAGGTACCAAATAATCCCGGAAAGACAAGAAATCTTGGGGTGTCATGGTCTCGATAATACTGATTTGATCGTTTAACAACCGTTGGATTGACACAACACGTTTTAATCGATGTACCACAACGGTCAAGTCACGATCATCCACTTTAGCCTGCGAAAAAATATCAATAACCGTAGATAGTTCATGCAATATTTGCTTAAACCAAAGTTCGTAAACTTGATGGACAATAATAAATAATGTTTCATCATGAGCTGCCGGACCATACTTGGCACTTTCCGTTTGCTGCGCGGATAATAGTTTATCCAGTTGCAGATACTCTCCATAGTACACCGGTATTTGATTTTTCTTCATATGGTTACCTTAAAATTCATTATGGGCATTTACTCATAACAATAAACTTGCTATTACCCCTAGACAAAACCGTTAAAGCGATAATACTGTTTACTATTCAATTCGTTACGAGACTAACTAAACATGACTTTAGATGATGATATTCATAATTATTATGAACACTTAATTCTGGAACGCATTCAAACCTTAGGACTAGATAAAACCAAGAGCAGTAATTACCTTGCAGACTTATGCTGTTTGGCACTCAATCAGGTTCCACCACGCTATATTCGCTTTGAGGTCGACATGTCATTTTATCTTCCACAAAACGAACGTCAGCAAATGGAAATGAATGTCGCAGATGCCATAGATAAAGCAAAGAAATTTCTGGACCAAAAATCTGAATGAATTTTGGGTGGCAACCCCTCCAGCCACATCACGGCACATGAGTCCTTTGCTGCGGCTGCTCCCTTCCGGGCCTGACCGAGTCCACAAAGTATCATTGCGAGAGGACCAAAAGGGTCACCATTGAACACGCCTGTTAAGGCGGCGCGCATTATCTACAATGCAGCCCAATTATGCAAGCCAGTTCCATTCAACTGATTAATAACCACTCAAAAACCGTTCTTCAGCGATAATATTCGCTATCGTACTCGTGGCTTTATTTTCATCATCGGCGCGTTTAAATATACCCGATAATGTTTCACCGATACCTTCAATATGGTCACGTAATTTTGCAGCACTGCTATCCATCCGTTGATGATAGATATCGATCACACCACCGGCATTAATAACGTAATCAGGGGCATACAAGATACCTTTATCTTTCAGACGATCACCATGATGTTCTTCAGCTAATTGATTATTTGCAGCTCCGGCAATAACTCGTGCTTTAATATCATCGATACTATCGTCGTTAATTGATGCCCCTAAAGCACATGGTGCAAAAACATCAGCTTGAACCGCATGAATTTGATCGGGTTTAACCACAGTTGCACCAAACTGGGTAACGGCCTTATCCAAATTATCCGGAAAAATATCAGTTACAATTAGCTTGGCTCCTTCATTATGCAGATGCTCGGCTAAGCGATACCCTACATGGCCTAAGCCTTGAATAGCAACGGTCAGCCCATGTATGTCACTTTGTAATTTGTGCCTAACAGCAGCCTTCAACCCCATAAAAACCCCATAGGCAGTTGAAGGCGCAGGATTACCATCAGCTGGGCCACCATCATAACGAAACTTCGCTTCAATACCGCTGACATATTGAGTCCGTTGCCCCATCACTTTAATGTTATCCACTGATATTCCAGAGTCTTCAGCGCAGATATATTTACCACTCAGACTTTGAATAAAATCCCCCATTGCCAACATAATGTCATTACTTTTATCCTGACGAGGATCACCAATAATAACTGATTTTCCGCCACCTAATTTAAGGTTTGCCATCGCAGCTTTATAGGACATCCCTTTAGACAAACGCAGTACATCAGTGAGCGCTTCTGCACTGTTCATATAGGGCCACATACGGCATCCCCCCAAAGCGGGGCCAAGATTCGTATTGTGGATCGCAATAATGGCTTTTAAACCCGATTTTTTATGCTGAAAAAACGCGACGTGTTCATGCTGGTTATAAGCTTTATGTTCGAACAATGACATTGAATGCCTTTTATTATTGAGTGAGTAGGTAGGCTCTAATAGTAGCCTAGTATGGCGAGGACATATTTTGCATAATTGATCGTTCAAACTCATCAGATGGAAACTAATTTTTCCAAAAAACAATAAAAATTAGGAGTAAATTCCTATTTTTTTAGATTGATTAAGATACATTTTTTACGCATCCTTGTCGCACCGGAATTATGACTAGCTAAATATGAAACTAGACAAGTTTGATAAACAAATTTTACGCACCTTACAACAAAACGCGACTATCTCCATGGCAGAATTAAGTGTGCATGTCGGCCTATCACATACCCCTTGCTGGAGACGAGTAAAACGCTTAGAAAGTGAAGGGATTATATTGCGTAAAGTCACGTTATTGAGCAATAAAAAACTCAATTTAGGGGTGAGTGTTTTTATTTATGTGTCTCTTAAAAATCATGATGAAAGCGCATTGAACAACTTTGAAATTGCAGTACAGGATATTGACGAAGTCGTTGAATGCCACACTACCAGCGGAGACCGGGATTATTTATTAAAAGTCATGGTGGAAAGTATCGAAGAATACGAACACTTGCTAAAAAGTAAACTGACGCATCTCCCAAATGTCGATCATCTAAGTTCGACGTTTGCCTTGAAGCAAGTCAAATATACGACTGAATTACCAATAAAAGGTTAGTCAGTTGTCTCACTTGATGAAAAATAATGATCCAATAAAAGCGGTAGAACGCTGGTTAGATAATACCGTAATCGGCTTCAATTTATGTCCCTTTGCCAGTAAACCACGTCGTCAGAATCAGATAAGAATCATAAACAACGACGCTCGTAATGAAACAGACATACTTGCCGCTTTATATGAAGAATTATGTTATTTAACTGAAAATCCGCAAACATCAACCACATTATTAATTCTGCAATACGGGTTAAATAACTTCGATGACTATAATCAATTTTTACAGGCGGCTGATGATTTACTAATTGAATATAACTGGCAAGGTGTTTTTCAAATAGCCAGCTTTCATCCAGATTATCAATTTGGTGGCACACAACCTGATGACAATGAGAACCTCACAAATCGCTCTCCCTATCCAATTCTGCACATTTTACGAGAAGATGAACTGGAAAAAGCCTTAATGGATTATCCTCATCCAGAAAAAATTCCAGCACGCAATATTGCCCGTATGGAGCAATTATCTAGTGAAGAAATAGCAACACTTTTCCCATATTTGGACACAAAAAAAGTGCGACCATAAAGTCGCACTAAAACACCAAACACAAAGACCTAGGAAGATAAACCGTAATCACGTACGAGCTATCAAGCTGGTTGCAATATTGTTAATAAGTTGAAACCAGCGTTAACAATTTACCTTAACAGACTTCAAAAACAAGCACTCAACACCAATCAAAAAAGCTTCTTGATTTATGATTTTTCATTATCAATGCTGAGTTGATTAATCGTTGTACGACAAGATCAACGCTGTACGCAGCCGGCTACTACCAAAAGAAGACATTTTTTCAAAATCAGCCCGTGCAATAGGTAAGTATTGGCAATCAACTAAATCCTGATGCTTTTCATCAGGATCTGGATCGTGTACATAAAAACAATGCTCATCATAACCGGTGACAGCGACCCAATGAGGCGCTTTTTTGCGATCCATTCGATAGGTACTAATTAGCACAATTGGAACAGCGCCCCTGTCACATGCTTCAGTTAAGGTCATTTGTTCAATATTTTGATAAATAATGTCAATATTTTGCTGGTGTGCCTGATAAACAAAATCATTATGGACTTGTTCAATGACTGACTTTTTTTCATCACTGCGTACCCCATCAATAAATAGCGCACCGGACTGACTTATCCATACTTCGGGGGTAAATCCACGCTGGGCAGCGGCTAAAGCAAGACCGATAGGATGACATCCACCATGCCCTGAGGTCATAAAAATCGTGGTGGCTTCTCGCCATAATTGCAGTTCTTCGGTCAAATTAGGCTGGTATTGCGGTTTTAATCCTGCCATTGCCATCATTAATGCAGCAGGGCCACAAGTAAAAGGGGTACTTTGTTGACACCAGGGCAACGCTGTTTTTACCGCCCCTTGCTTATATTGACGAATTCGCTTTTGCATGCGTAAAGCGTCGGCATGATCATCATAATAATCAGGTAATAATCCAAATTCTTTGTAATCAAATAAATGATAAAACTCAATGGCACCAGCATTCGTTTGACTGACTTCAAGGCGAATGTACAGAGCCCCCCTTTGCTGCGCTAGTTTTTCTCCCTTTAGCATTAGCGCTTTACCGATGCCAGTTCGTCGGTGCTGCATATCAATTGCGATGGAATATAATCTAGCTAGACTGGTGCCGCGATGAAAAATGATCAACAAATAGCCCACACATTCACCATTTTGTGTTGCAACCAGAAAAATGACTTGTTCACTGTTTAAAAAACGACGCAAACTGCGACGACTTAATCGATCTGTCGCAAAACATTGTTTCTCTAACTTAACCAACGTGTCCAAGTGATCTAACCGGGCATGTTCAATTTCAATTTTGCTATTCATTATTATCAAGTAATGTCATTGCCAATATTCAAGCACAGAGCATACTCTGCTGTTAGCAAAGAAAATATGCCCGTAATAAAAAATACTTTATCAATGTGCCACTTAGCCTATCGACAGTGACGTAAGACAGGATTATCTTATGCTTTTAGTCATGGACCTCGAATTGAGGTTATTTAGCTTCCCTGTACATTTGGATTGATAATGACTTTTGCTAATGATCGTGTTTCAGCAATTAATTTAGGTGATATTTTTATCACTGGGTCTGAACATATAGAACGCCTTAATAACGAACGAAGCGTTCGTTATCGGGATGCGGTTCATATCCCCCTACCAGGAGGGGAAGTTTGGGTATTTGATTATGGCGTGATTATATTCTGGGCTGTTGATGAAGATGAACGAAGCGCATTATTGCACCGCTTACAGTTGGAAAACCATCCGATTCAAGCTGATAACCAAGAGCACTTTCGATTTATAACGGGAGGGAACGAATTACGTATTAGTCAGGATAAAATTGTATTGGCCGACGACGATCTGTTAAATCGGCTTGCGATCAGTCATGCCCTAGCTCAATCTCTTAAATTGAATGAATATGAATTCCAGGCACAACAAACCATTCAGAATTATGCCCATCTACCCCACGCGCTGGCTGAAACCGGTAAAATAGAACTTAGTCGTAAAGAGATCGCTAAAATACGCGGAAATTTGTTTAGTACCAAGAGTGATATTATCCTCCATTACGAATTACTCGATACCCCTAACTTTTTTTGGGAATATCCCGAATATGAAGCAACCTATAATGTCGCGGCCCGCTACCTGGAAATCCACCCTAGAGTAGAAATATTATCCAAAAAGCTCTCAACAATTCATGAACTGTTTGGCATGTTAGCCGATGAGCAAAAACACCAACATTCAGCCTTTTTGGAGTGGATTATTATTATCTTGATTGCCATCGAAATAGTCATGTTTGGCGCTCAAGAAATACAGGCAATGCTCGGCTAAGGCCATTGCCTTTTTGATATTTAGACGAATTAACCTAGAGCGCCTTTTCCATGCGAAAAGCGCTCTCGTTATCCGCATAATACTCAGCTAATTCAGCCACCGTAACGAAGCCAAACTGTTGATACAAGGATTGTACTTTATGCTGTGAACAGCGGACTTCGAGCCTGACTTTTGAATAACCACGCTGTTTTAATTCACGTAGCATTGCCTCAATCAGTTGATTGGCAATCCGCTTCCCCCGATATTCGGCTAACACTGCAATGGAGTATAATCTTGCCGAACGGGGATGGTTTGGCATTAACGCCATACAATATCCCACTATCTGGCCGTCTAGTTCCATTAACCACGTTTGCGCTTTTGCTTTGTTTAACAAATAGCGCATTTGGCGGGGTGGTATTTGATCAGTCACAAAACATTGTTGTTCAATCAGACTTAATGTTTTAGCGTCTGCCAAATTGGCGACTCTGACTTTCATCACTATTTTTCGCGACCACGCTGCTCAAGACGATGGGCAAATTCTTGCATAATGATTTTATATAATTCATTGCCTAAATAAGCGTCTTCCACTTTATGATCAATGCTTGGATTATCGTTAACTTCAATGACGTAAACTTGGTTGCCTTTTTGTTTAATATCCACACCATACAATCCGCGCCCAATAATAGAACAAGCACTAAGGGCTGCATCCAGGACAATTTTAGGCACTTCAAAAGTCGGTAAGGTTTCAAAACCTCCCGACGAAAAACGTTTGGCACCATGATTATAAATTTGCCAATGTTTACGTGCCATATGATAGCGGCAGGCATAAATTGCACGTCCATTTAGTACGCCAATACGCCAGTCAAAATCGGTATATAAAAATTCCTGAACCAGCACCAATGCAGTACTACACAGCAAATCATCAAGCTTGTTCTTCAATTCGCTGCGATCTTCGACTTTAAATACGCCTTTGGAAAATGATCCTTCCGGCATTTTTAACACGATCGGATAACTGAATTCTTGCTCAATATAATCTAAATCCTTATCCGTGCTACCGATAACCACTTTAGTTTTCAATGAAGGGACTTTGTTGTAACTAAAGGCATCATGCAAGAATACCTTATTGCAGCAACGTAATATTGATGTGTAATCATCAATGACCACCAATCCTTCCTGTTCAGCTTTACGCGCTAATCGATAGGTATGATGATCAATTGCAGTGGTTTCCCGTATAAACAACGCATCATATTGAGCAATCTGACTAAAGCGCACCGCACTGACCGTTTCGGCATGGATACCTTCTTTAGCTGCAGCTTTAATAAACTGTTTAATCGCATCCTTGTCACTTGGCGGATGTGTTTCATCAGGATTAACTAAAATAGCCAAGTCCCAACGCTGACGACGCTGCGACCCGCCATGTCGCCAGACATTGCGAGTAAAAGTCAGTAAACGCTCTTGAAATTGCTTCTGTTGGTCATCGTTCAATTGGCTTAACCCGGAACGACGCACCTGAATACGCATACCATTGGGATCTTTTGAAATGGACAACGTTAAAATCGGTGAAGGATATTTTTCAAATGCCTGACGGGCTATTTTTTTCCAGTCTTCCTGTTCTGTCCAACCAAAAAAGACCATAATTTCAATAATATTGCCATCGACCACCTGACCGATTTGCTCACTTGGCAAAGTCACTAGAATACCGGCTAAGCTATCATTTGACATATCACGTAAGTCATTGATAGTACTAACATTAGGTAGTACTTTATGGCGTCTGGCTTCCGCCAGAAGCGAACAATAGTAACCGCAACTTAAATAATGTTCGGTATCACATAAATTAATAATGCGGGTCTTGGGTTCATTCAGTTTTGGATAATCAGCCAAATAACTTTCAAAACTGATAACCGTTAATTCACTGTCATCCAGCAATAGATTTGCTTTGTCTGCAACGATAATGGTTTTATTCATCTCTAAACTCATTTATGGAGATGGTTACTGAGCACTGCGTCAGCGGCAATTCGCTAATAATTAGTTCAGCTTTAATTATAAGTTCTTGTATTTCACTCATGTGAAGTGAGTTCAACAGAAAACTAGTGTCATTATTACCTTACTAAGCTTTATGCGTGCTGAATATCACCTATTTACCCTGCTGGCAATAGATAAATCCAACGCAATGAAAATTGTTTTAATTGAGTACTTTAAATAAAGAATAGAATGTCAGAAATGACAAAACGTATATGTTGGAGTGCTGATAATGAAATATTATCGGTATGGTGACATAAAAATGCCGTTAATAAGATAACGGCATTACTTAACTATTAATATCCTGATTATATAAACGCGATAGAAATTAGAACGTCCGATTATACTGAGCTGACACTAACCAGGCATTTCCCTCAGACTTAAATTTCCATACACCACCAGAATTATCGGCTTCACTAAAAGTCTGCTTATCGCCTTTCAAATACGCTATTCCTACATCAATTGATGAGTCTTCGCTTAGCGCATAATTGGCACCGGTTGTGAACCATAACCGATTAGTATCGGGAATAGAAATAGACAAATGCTGCTTGGACGGAGTTTTATCGTAAGCAATACCAGCACGCAGTTTTATGTTCTGATTGAGCTTATAATCGGCTCCAATCGCATAGCGCATTGCATCTTTGAACCCTTCTTCCTTACTAAATACCTGCCCATCGTCAAATTGACTTTCAAGCTCTGACGAATAAGCCTGCAACGCTTGAAAACTACTCCAGTCTGTCCACAGAATACTGTAGTGCAAACCGGCTTGTTCAGAGAGTTGATGAGTACCTGAAAATTCTAATGTAGCAGGCAATTCCAATTCTAAACTTGCAGCATATTCCTTACCATTTAAGCCATTATCAAAAAGGCCTGGTATGTAAGGTAACTGATTACTGATTTTACCAGTAAAGTCGATGTCTGTGGCAGCTCGATAATGTAAGCCTAATCGATGGCCTGGCGCGACATCGTAGGCGATACCAACATTCCAACCATAGCCATTATCATCCCCTTCCAAATTAATCGATTCAGTCGAGGCAGGGATAGTAATTCCATTCGCAGCAAGGGCATTACTAATATCGCCAAAATGACGAATAATCTGCGCGTCTGCGGAAATATAGCTAATACCCGCCGCTATGGTAAATTGCTGGTTAACTTTGTAGGACAATGCGGCATTCAGGTTCATTGTGGTAATGTCACTTTTACCTGCTAATTGCCCGGCTGCATAGTTGGGTTCAAATTCAGTCGACAATCCAAAATTGGAAAATACTCCCAATCCAAAAGCCCATTTTTTATCAATAGGCAATACGAAGTATGCTGCAGGGATAATAGCGTGATCAGCAATACTGTCGTCATTCATCGCACTCACATTGGAATAGGCCGGAGCGCTTTGACCCTGTAAGCTGACATCCGGCTTAACGTAAGTGGCAGAAAGGGAAAATTGACTACGACTGAACTGTGACATCAAGGCTGGATTGCGGGCTATAACAGAAGCATTTTCAGCAATCGCAGCTTCACCAGCAAACGCACGTCCTAAACCCGACGCGCTATGTTCAGCTAACTGAAAAGCCGCGGCGAAGGTATCTAAAGATAAAGTGGCTAAACTGATTGCCAGAAGTGTTTTTTTAAGTTTCATAATATTCTCTTTCTACTACAAAGATTGAACGTTAACCTGATCCACGTCGAAGCGGACATCGCTATCAATTCTTTATCCATAAAGTTTAAATATTATCAAATGACCGAAAAATGAGCGGACTCATTTTTATTTGAATTGCTCTCGACGCAGTGGAAGCATTAAAAAACCCGTTACTATTTTTTACCTAAATAATAACGGGTTATTAAATAATGGCGGTGAGAGAGAGATTCGAACTCTCGTTAGGGGTTAACCTAAACACACTTTCCAGGCGTGCGCCTTCAGCCACTCAGCCATCTCACCAAATTCGTTACATTAAACACAGTAATATCTACATATTTTCTGCGTTGGCGCACTATT